>JANODF010000479.1:0-26326 GCA_031412555.1 Archangium sp.
GTCCCGAACTGCACCACGCGCACATTCGTTCCGGACACCGCAGCCGCGCCGTTCACCCGCCGGGCTCGTGCTGCAGCGCTCTTCGACGACGGGCGGCGTCTCGAGCAGGCGCGCGGGAATCTCGGGCGTCGGCGGCCAGACCAACGACTCGCCTGCACGAACGGTGCGGGTCACCGAGCCGGAGCGCAGCACCACCTCGCCTTCTTCGACGACGAGTGACGTGCCCGAGCTGATCACCTCCGCGAGAAAGCGGCTCTGGTGCGCTTCGATCACGGCGTGCGGCGTCTCGATGCGCACTTCACCCGCGCGCACCATCGACAGCCGGCCTGCGCTCAACACCACCGTGCTCGGTGAGGACCGCGTCCACCTCGTGCCTGCGGTGGCGACGAGCTGCAGGCCGGGTTGCGCAGGAGGCCGCGGCGCAGGTCTCGAGAACAGCAGCACCCCGGCCACGCCGGCGGCGACCGCCAGCATGAAGGCAGGAATCAGGCGGGCATCGCGGGCAGGCCGCATCGCCGCGCGCGCGACGAGCTCATCCCAGGAGGCAGGATCGATGGGCCGCGGCGGCACGGAAGCGGCGCGCGCGACTTGCAGCTCGGCCTCGGTGACCGCGGTCTTCGAGAGCGGGGGAAAGTTCGTCATGGTTGGATCTCTCCGCGGGTCAGGCCGCTCGTGCGCGCTTCCACCAGCAGCTGCCGTTCGAGCGCTGCCAGCATTTCTTTTCGTGTCTGATGCAGCCGCGTCCACACCGTCTTCTCGGAAATGCCCAACGCTTGCGCGACCTCGGCGCCGCTGAGCCCCTGCAGCTCGAACAAGACGAAGGTCTCCCGCTTGGTGGCCGACAGGCTCTCCAGCGCCTTCGTGATGCGGCGATGCGCGTCGCGCTGCTCGAGGGTGCGTGAGCTCGAGTCGATTGACGGCGTGGCGGCGGCCACGTCGAGCCCGAAGAAGCGGCGGGCGCGTGCGGTGCGGCGGCGTGTGGTCGCGAGCTTCAGGGCGATGCCGTAGAGCCACGCCCGCGGTGACTCGACCGACGAGAGCTGCTCGGGCTTACGCAGCACGATGAGGAAGAGCTCCTGGAGAAGATCGTCTGCGTCGAGCTCAGGCGCCAGCCGCGCCATCGCAAGACGCAGCTCGGCGGCGTACGCGAAGTAGACCCCCTTGATCTGCTCGAGGGTCACGGCCCGGTCCATCGCATCGAGCGCAAGGTACACTCCCCCGAAGTGCGGCTGCTCGTCGGGACCTTCATGGAAAATGAGGGCTCGCATCCATCGGGAGTTGCACGGCTATTCAAAACGGACGAGCGCTCCGAGCGTGGCGCCGTAGGTCCAGGGCTGGAGCACGAGGATGCTGCCCAGCGGCTCGACGTTCAGGCTCACGGGTGAAAGCCGCATCGCAAAAGAAGGGCGCAGGTGGAGGTGGAGCGGCCCGGCCACGCGCCAGGAAAGCCCTGCGGAGATCGCGGGCCCTCCGTTGAGGGCGATTCGGTCGGTGGAGACGTCGACGCCGGTCGCGGTCGCTGCGATTCGCCAACCGCGCGCACCCAGCGCGACATCCAAGGTGAGCGAGTCGAGCAACTCGAAGGCCACCCGAAAGGAAACAGAGAGCCACTGCAGCGAGGCGCTCACCCGCACGGGCGGGGCTCTGTTCGCGCGTTCACTCTCGAGGCCGGCTTCGAGCAGCACGCCCCAGCGGCCGATGGAAAACCCGGCGAGCACCGAGCCGGCGGCCGTGACCGAGTCGTCGGCGCCACCACTGATTCCGCCGAGTACGGCCGCTTCGACGCGAGCTGGTATGGGCGGGGGCGGGCTCACCTCTTCAACTTCCGCAACCACGCCAGCGTCACCGCCCCCGTTCGGTCCGAGCGGCGTCGAGGACGGACCTGCGTCCGGAATTTCTTCGACGATCGGTGCTGATACCTCGACCTCGCTCGGGATGATCGGTGGGGCGATCAGAGGTGACTCCTCGACTTCTCTCGCGGGGACCAGTGGGGTGAGCGGAGGTGACCTCTCGACTTCACTCGGGGTGACGGGAGGCTCGGCTTTCTCCGTCGCCGCCCACGCCTTGATCAACGCCAGCGTCACCCGTTCGACCGCCGCGCAGTCATCCACCCCCGTGGGAACACGCCGCTCGAATCGCCGCGCGCGCACCACCAACGTCCGGCCCTCACCAGCCAGTGTCACGGCCAGGGCCGCGGGCTTCTCCACCACGCTCAGCCCCGACGCACGCAGCCTGCGCACGAGCGCCGCCTCAGACACACAGGGCGTCCCGGGCGACACCTTGACCGATACCTCCGCGGCTCCCAGCGCGAAGGCGACCACTCCCGCCAACCCGAGCATGAAGCGGGCGTCTATTCGATGGGCGACAATCGGTGATCACTTTTCGCGAAGGTCTCCTCGGCTTGCCGCACTGAAAGGGAAACAATGGCCGGCCGACAGGAGTTCGAAATGAAACAGCTGCTCGCGGTGCTGGTGTTCACGTTGCTCGGAGGGACCTCGTGTCTCTTCCCTGTGACCGATCTTTCTCTGGGTGCGATCGAAGGGGGCTCGGGCGAGGACGGAGGCGCCAGGGACGGAGGCCCGACCGGGGGCGGGGCGGGCGGCGGCTTCGTCGCAGACCCGGTCGACGGCGTCTGCAACGGGATCGCGCTGGTCAACCCGGGCCCTCCCGCGCGGCCGCTGGGCACCACGGGCTGTTATTGCACCCGGCGCGACGCGGTGCCGGTGGGCATGTGCCCTCGAGGCGTCAACCAGTCAGCGTCTGTGACGATCGGCCCTGAAGGAGGGGAGATCAGCCTGGTGGGCCAACAGGGAGTTGGGGTCGCGTTCAACTTGAAGTTCCCGCCAGGCGCGATCGCCACGCCCACCCTGATCACGGTCACCGAGACCTCGCTGCCCCCGCCCGCGGGTTCAGTCGATTTCTCCCCGGTCTATCGGATCGATCCGGTCGGTCTCGTGCTTGCTGAACCTGCCGCGCTCAAGCTCCCCTGGAGTCAGGATCAGATCTGTGGTGCGCCCACCGTCTTCTGGTCGGCGACTTCGCTCTGCCGCCTCGAGGTGTTGCCGAGCAGCTATTACAATGCCGGCTTCAACAACGGGAACATCGGCCGGCTCGGCTACGCGATGACCGGGTACTACGAGGCCGGCACCGCTCCGGCCTGTCAGTGAACGCGCTGTTCACGCCTTGGCGGGAATCGAGCCGGTCTGCTTCACGTCGGCTCGGCCATCGGGATTCACCGTGACGTCGAACACCGGCAACCCGGCCGCCAACTCACCGAGCGTGGCCATCAACTGTTGTTGATGCAGCGTCTGCATCGCCTCGAACAGCGCCGCGGGCGACGGGGGCTGGCTGCAGAGATCGCGCTGCTGCGAGAGCCAGCGCGCCATCTGCTTGCGCAGGAAGCTGGCCACGTGTGGGTGATTGACGAACATCTGCCGGCCTGAGATCGAAGGCGCGACCAGCGGCACGAGTGAGAACGCATCGAGCTCTTCCGACACGTGAATGTTCACCACTGCGCCTTCGGAGTGACCACCGGGCAGCGGGGTGATCTCCAGCTCCTGCGCGCCTTGCCAGCGAAGATGCAGCGCCGCTGCCAGCACGTCTCGGGTCAGCCCTTCACGAATGCCCCACCGCGCGGGGTGCTGCAGGGAGAGGCGCAGATGCCCGCAGCCCACGTGCTCCGCGCGGCCCATGATGTCGGCGAGGCCCTCGCGGTACTCCTCGGGCGGCGAGGCGAAGAACTGCCGGAACGCGAGCGGATCGCTCAAGCCCGCCACGGCCGGAGCGGTGCGTGGGTCGGCGCGGATCGCCGCGATCATGCGATCGCCCGCGTGCGTGTCGGTGTGAAACGCGAAGCGCCCGAATGCCTCGATGCGGCGGCGCAGCAGCTCGGAGATCACCCTGGGTGACAGCGGCTCACCGAGCAGCTTCTCGATCGCACCGAACGCGAGCACCAGCTCACCTGCATCACCACCCGGGCTGCCGACCACGGCGACGTGATCGCGCCCGTCGACGCACGACATGCGGCCATGCAGCAAGAAGGCGGCGAGCTTGGTCCACCGCACCGAGCGCGGATGCCCCACGTGCTCGACGATGTCTTCCAGGCTGAAGGCCTGCTTCGAATCCGTCGGCGCCCAGGAAGGCAGCGGCGAGAGCACGCCCTTGCGTTTGGGGAGCTCGGGATCACGCGCCACCGACAAGCCGCTCTCGCGCCAGGCGCGCATGCCGCCGCGCATCGCAGCGACCAGCTCCAGGCCCGCTTCCTCCAACCAGCTGGCCAGGGTGAGCGAACGAGAGCCGTCTTCACACACCAGCACCAGCGGCTCGAAGCGTTTGACCTTCGTGTGCAACGTGCCGGCCTCGGAGAGCGGAACCCAGTCGCTGCCGGGCACGTGGCCCAGCGCACCGAGCAACGCCGCTTCGTCGCGCACGTCGACCACGCGCAGCGCCCGGCCCTGGCGGGCCACGTAGTCGGGCGTCACCTCGGGTCGCGCGCCGTCGGTGCGCTTGAGCGTGACGTACCAACCGACCCGGAAAGAACGTTCACCCGCGGTGACCGAAGGATCCTTCTCACCCAGCGCCGGAGCTCGAATGGCCATGGCCGGTTTCTAGCGTCTGTTCAGGGCGAGCGCCTTCATCACGCGTGCTCTCATCTTTGCGGGAACACCGGCCTCACGGGCGAAGTCGGGAAATCGGTCAACGGCAGCCCGAACCTCGTCGATGACCAACCGGGGGCGCTTGACGTCACCCGACTTCGCGAGGGCATCGAGGTGGGAGCGCCCGGGGGCGGCCCCTTCACCCGCCACCAGCATCCAGTGTTCGCCGCCGGGACCCTCGGAGAAGGTGAGGTCATACGCAGGGCTCACGCTCCACTCGCCTGCTGGGCTCATCAGAAAGGAAAAGTTCTTCGAATGGTCGTCGCGGTTGTGCGCGAACACGTTGAAGCAGGCGCGACGAAAGAGTTCTCGTACGGCCACTTCGCTTTGAGCCAGCCGCCGCGTCACGCGCAGCAACTCGTCATAGGTGACCGAGGGCACCGTGTGCGGCGCCTCGAGCAGCCCCGACAGCGAGAGCTGATGGACCCTTCTCGTTCCCTCTCGATCGAAGCGCCGAATCGCGAAGTACCCCGGCTTGCGCCCGAACAGACGCGTCGGTGGTACGTCGATGCCAGCGGCTCGCGCCATGAGGAAGTAGGCGTGCTCCAGGGCTCCGCTGCCGGCTTCGTCGTCGAGCGCACGGAACTTCACCAACCAGCTCGTGCATCCCGGGAGTGCATGGGCGAGGCCCGCGTGCAGCTTCCCTTTGGCATCCAGCTGCACCAGGGCTTTGGGCCGCGCACCATGAGGCGAGCCCCCGACCGCAAAGAGGCGATCGAAGTCGGCGCTCTCTCCGTCAGACAGCACCGAGGCAACCTCGAGGGCGAGCTCCTCGAGCTTCACCACGGTGGGTTGTTCCAGCGCCTGCTCCGGTTCGTAGACGAGTGCGCCCATGCCTCGGCTCCCAATCACAGAGAGTCGGTCGAGGGGGCCGAGCTGGGCGCGCGAGAGGCCCGCTTTTTGCGCACGTCGATCGATGAGCAACCGTCCCCAGCCGTCAGGCAGGCTGTCGTCAAACACGCCCATCAGACCGCCAAACCGCTCAGGGTCGCCGCGGAACACGCCTGAGCGCAGCGGCAACTTGAACGGCGAGAGCTCCAGGCCGCCCGCGACGAAGGCGGCGTCGTACTCGAAGAGCAGCGCGTGATCTTGACGGAGCAGACGGCCCACCAGTCTCCGCTGGCCCTCCTGGGGCTCGTAGAAGACGGCCAGCCGCCTGACAGGCGTGAAGCTCAAGTTCGTTTCCTCGCACGGCGCCGCGTGCGCACTGAGGCCTGTGCTTCGGCCTCCTCGAGCGAGTTGAACGCAGGTGCTTCGAAGAGCGCCTGAAACAGGTCGGCAACGCCAAGCGCGAAGCCGACGCGAACCATGGTCTCGGTCGTGCCGTGCCCCGACGACTCGAAGCGGCGCAGCGCCTTGAGGCCCACGCCCGCTTTCGCGGCCACTTCCTGCTGCGTCAGGTTTCTGAAGAGTCGAAGGCGCTGCGATCGGGCCCCGAGGCCGGCGATGGAGTCGCCGATGCTGAGGAAGTAATCGGCCATATTGAGGCCATTATAACGCCGAAACGCATTTAATGGACCCGGGATGGCTCCTTAACTTCGAGGCGAGAACCGGCTGAGCACCAGCGACGTGTTGGTCCCGCCGAAGCCGAAGGAGTTCGACAGCGCATGCTCGAACTTCCGGGTCTGCGGCTCATGAGGCACGAGGTTGAACCCCTCGGCCCCTTCCGGAGAATCCAGGTTGAGCGTGGGAGGCGCCACCTGGTCACGCAGGGCGAGCGCCGTGAAGATCGCCTCGACCGCCCCCGCCGCGCCGAGCAGATGCCCGATCGAAGACTTGGTCGACGACACCGCCACGTCTTTCACGCTTGCACCCAGCAGCGCCCGCAGCGCGGTCAGCTCGACCGGATCACCCAGCGGCGTCGAGGTGGCGTGCGCGTTGATGTACCCGAGGTCGGAGGGCGCGAGCTTCGCGTGACCGAGCGCCGTACGCATCGCGCGGAACGCGCCACCCCCAGCGGGATCCGGCGCGCTCGCATGGTACGCGTCGCCGGCGATGCCGTAGCCGACCAGCTCTCCGAGAATGTTCGCGCCGCGGGCCTGCGCATGCTCGAGCGACTCGAGCACCATCACGCCAGCGCCTTCCGACAGCACGAAGCCATCGCGCGCGGTGTCCCACGGGCGGCTCGCCTTGGTGGGGTCGGCGTTGTAGCCGGTCGACAACGCGCGCATCGCAGCGAACCCGGCGATGGCCAGGCGGCCCGTGGCGGCTTCGGTACCACCGGCGACCATCACGTCGGCATCGCCGAACTGAATCAACCGCGCCGCGTCACCAATCGCGTTCGCGCCGGTCGCACAGGCGGTGACCACCGAGTGGCAGGGGCCCTTGAAGCCGTAGCGCACGGACACCAGGCCCGACGCTTCGTTGATGAGGGACATCGGCACGAAGAAGGGCGAGAGCTTCTTGGGCCCCTTCTCGTGGAGCAGGATCGCGTTGTCAGCGATGCGCTGGAAGCCGCCGATGCCCGAGCCGATGAGCACGCCGGTGCGCTCGCGCTGCTCTTCGGTGGTGGGCGCCCAGCCGGCCATCTCCAGCGCTTCGTGGGCGGCGACGATGCCGTAGGTGATGAAGGTCTCGAAGCGACGGCGCTCCTGAACGTCGAAGAACTTCTCGAGGTCGAGCTCGCCTTGCTGCGTGCCGCGCGGCACCTGGCCTGCGATCTGCGTGGGCAGGTCGGCCACGTCGACGCCGACGATCGGCCGCACGCCTGACTCGCGCGCGAGGATGCGCTTCCACACGTTCTCCAGCCCGATACCCAGCGGCGTGACGAGACCCATGCCGGTGATCACCACGCGCTTCATCGGAGCGTTCATGGAGCGAGAAGTAGGCCCTGTCGCTGCTATGCGCATCCGTCAACACTGCATGTTAGCTATGCAGGAATGAATACCAGCCTGGACTGGGATGGACTGCGTGTGTTCCTCGCGGTGGCCGAGCGCCGCAGCTTCTCGGCGGGGGCGCGTTCGTTGAACATCAGTCAGCCAACTGCCGGTCGCCGGGTGGAAGCCCTCGAGAAGACGTTGGGTGTGCGCCTGTTGGTCAGGCAGAACCGCGGCGCGGTGCCCACGCCGGTGGGGGAGCAGGTGTTGGCGGAAGCCCGCCGAATGGCTGAAGGGGCAGGGGCGGCGCTGCGGCGCGCGAGTGGTGAGCAGTCGACCTCACCGATCGTCCGCGTGGCGGTGACGGAGGGGCTGGGTACGCACTGGCTGCCTTCGCGGCTGGCGGCCAAACGCATCGACGGCGTCAGGCTCGAGCTGCTGGTCGACAACGCCACCAGCGACTTCGGCGCGCGCGAGGCGGACATCGCGCTGCGGTTGTTCAAGCCCAAACAGCCCAGCCTGGTGACGCGGCGCGTGGCCACGCTGGGGTTCGGGCTCTTCGCTGCGCCGTCGTATCTGGCCAGCCGCGGTACGCCTCGAAGGTTGATCGAGCTGAGAAGGCATCAGCACGTGGGCGTGGTGGATCGAAGGCCCGCGGTCTCTCCGCCGCTGCAGTGGCATCGCAAGCTCGCGCCGAAGGAACAGTTCGTGGTGTCGTCGTCGAGCCTGCTCTCGATGGTGGAGCTCGCGCGCGCGGGCTTCGGCATCACGGTGGCGACGTTGGCTCTCTACGCAGGCGATGAGGGGCTGACGCGCGTGTTGCCCGGAGCCCGTCCCCCGCGGCTCGACGTCTGGCTCACCACGCACGGTGACCTCCGTCGCGACTCGGCCGTGATGCGGGTCGCGGAGGTGCTCACCACGTTGTTCAAGACCGAAGCGGCCGCGTTGGCCGGCTGATTCTCTCCCTCTCCCCTCAGGGGAGAGGGTCGGGGTGAGGGCCTCACTTCACGAGCCCGCACCTCGCAACCTTGAGCGCGCAGCGAACAGTCACGCATCGTCAGAGCGAGCGAAAGGCCACCCTGCACTTCCGCCCTCACCCCAACCCTCTCCCGAAGGGAGAGGGGGCCGCTACTCCTGAACGTTCCTCAGAAAATCCGCGACCTCACTGAACCGCGTATTCAAATACCCGCGAACACCGCCCTCGATCTTCCTGGCATCCATCGCGCGGCCCATCGATCGCAGCCACGCATCGCGAAGCTCCAGGCCGACCGGCACCCGGGCATGCCGCATGCGCAACCGCGGATGACCGTGCTGCTCGGTGTAGTCCTGCGGTCCACCGAGCCATCCGACGAGGAACAAACCAAACCGCTCCCTCGACCGCCGGCTCACTTTCCCCGCAGGTTCCTGGTGATGCACGGCCGCCAGCGGCAGCTCGTGCACCTCCATGTCGTCATAGAAGGCCTCAGCGAGCGCCTGCACCCCTTCACTTCCACCAAGCCGATGCCACGGCGTGTCTTCCGGAGTGGGCGTGTAGTCGCCACCTGTACGAAGCGTCGTCACTTCGCGTCGAGCCACGCCTGGAAAGCCTCGAACGAATACGGCCGTCCGAGGAAGTCAGCGACCAGCGCGCCGGCTTCTTTACTGCCACCGGGCTCGAGCACCTTCTTGCGGTACTGCGTGGCGACTTCACCGTTGAGCATGCCCTTGCTCTTGAACTGGGTGAGCAGGTCCTTCGCGATGACGGTGCTCCACTGGTACGTGTAATAAATCGCCGAGTACCCATCGAGGTGGCCGAAGCCGAGCTCGAAGTGCGTGCCCTCCATCCACTCGCGGCGGAAGGGGAGGAACTTCTCCTGCACTTCTTTGAGCACCACGGTCGAGTCGAAGCCGGGCGCGCGATCGTGGAAGGCGAGGCTGACGGCCGAGAGGAAGAACTGGCGGCGCGTATCGGCACCGACGCCGAACTCCTTGGCGCGCTTGAGCTGAGCGACCAGCGTGTCGGGGATCGGCTCGTTGGTCTTGTGGTGTTTGGCGAAGGTCTTGAGCGCGCCGGGATCGAGCGGCCACTCCTGCAGCAGCATGGAGGGCACCTCGACGAAGTCCCACTCGGTGCGAATGCCGGAGACGCCGGCGTACGGCTGACGGCCCGCGAAGATCTCGTGCAGCAGGTGACCGAACTCGTGGAAGTACGTCTCCACTTCGGAGTGCTGCATCAGCTCGCCCTCTTTGGGGAAGTTGCACACCAGGGTGGCCTCGGGCAGCTCCTTGCCCAGGCGGCCCACGGAGAGCCCGAACGCAGCGGCGTGTTTGTACTTGCCCTCACGCGGGTGCATGTCGAGGTGGATGCGGCCGAGCAGCTGCTCACCTTCGAAGATGTCGAAGGTCTCCACGTCGGGGTGCCAGACCTGGCTGTCGGCGACCTTCACGTAGCGGATGCCGAAGAGCGTGGAGGTGATGTCCATCACGCCCTTCTTCACGTTGCCGTACTCGAAGTAGGTGCGCAGGGCCTGGCTGTCGAGGCCGTACGACTCCTGCTTCACGCGGTCTTCGAAGTACTGGTGCTCCCAGGGATCCACGCTGGTCGCGCCGGGGAAGTCTTTCTTCTTCCGCTCGAGCAGCATGGCCATGTCCGCCTGGGCGCGGGAGAGGGTGGCGTTGCGGCCCTTCTCGATGAACTCGTTGGCGGCTTCGGCGCTCTTCACCATCTTCGTCTCGGTGATGTACGCGGCCCACGTCTTGTAACCGAGCAGGGTGGCCAGCTCGTGGCGCTTGGTCAGCAGTGACTTGAGCACCTCGACGTTCTGCGGGAACGCGCGCTGGCGGTACGCCTTCCACAGCGCTTCGCGGGCCTTGCCGTTCTTCGCGTAGATCATCACCGGCAGGTAGTCGGGGGTGTTGGTGGTGACGGTCACCTTGCCGTCGGTGCCGGGCGCGTGAGCGGCGAGCCAGTCGGCGGGCAGGCCCTCGAGCTCCTTGGGGTCGAGCTTCACCGAGCGCACGTCGTCGCGGATGTTGCGGCCGAAGTTCTGGCCGATCTTCACCAGCTCTTCGCTCAGCGCCTTGACCTGGTTGCGCGTGGCCTCGTCACGATCGACGCCGCTGCGGCGGAACTCGCGCAGGGTCTTGAAGAGCCAGAACGCGCCGACGGGATCGAGCGATTTGGTCTCCACCTTCGAGAGCGCGTCGTAGAGGCCACGATCGAGGGAGAGCTCGACGTTGAAGGCCTCGAGCTGCTGCTCGCACTTCTCGCAGGCCTCGCGGAACTTCTCGTCGGGGTGCACTTCTTTGGCGAGACCCGAACGCGCGCCCATGTTCGACATCGCGGTGACAACTTCGTCGTAGAGCGCGATGACCTTCGCGTCACTGCCGGGGGGAAGCGCCTTGAGCTCGGTCACCATCGCCTTGGCGCGGGTGAGCGTGCTGTCACAGGTGGCGGTGAAGTCGGTCGCCGAACCAGCCAGCAGGCTCGAGGCCTTCGGAGTCGAAGTCAGCTTCATGGGTGTCGTTCCCTTCACGGAGGAAGTGGTGGCGCAGCCGAGCGCAAGCAGCAGAATCAAATAACGCATGGGCGGACACATACCCCAAAAACGCAGGCCATCAGCCCCACAACTCCCCTCTCCCCGAGGGGGAGAGGGTCAGGGAGAGGGCGGTCAGAGGTTCTCCGCTGCGCCTTCCACCTGAGCAGCCTCTTCGCGGAGCTTGTTCATCTCAGCTTCCAACTCGGCGAAGGCCTCCTTCTTGTCGTTCAGCCCCGCGAGCTGCGCGGCCACTTTCGCCGTCAACCGCTCGACGAGGGGATCCGGCGTCTCGACCTGCTCCTTCAATTCCTTCACCGCACGCTGCACCTGAGCGAGTTCCTTCTGAACCGCCGCAAGCCGGGCTTCGAGCTCGTCGCTCATTTCCACTCCTGTCCCTGAAGCAGCCACCACATCACCCGCGAGTACCAGGGCTGCCCTTTGCGCCAACCGGTCGGATTGAGCACCTCACTGAGCGGGACCGATGGCGGCTCCGCGTAGGGCGCCGGCTCGTAGCTGCGGGCCACCACGGACCGGCCCGCGCTGATGGCATCACGAAGCTGCGAGCGCTCTTCCTTGAACGCCGAGGTCTTCTGCTCCAGCTCGATCAACGCTGCCTCGATCGACGCCTGCTGTGCACGAAGCGCGACCAACTGCGCTTCACGACGCTGCTCGAGACCCGCCGCGCGCTCCTGCAACGCAGCCAGCTCTCGTTTGGCCTCACGCAGCGCGGCGTCACACGACTCGATCTCCTTGCGGATGTCGGTGGGCATGGCCGGCAATAGAGCCTCTCCGTTTGGGCGATCACAAGCGCGGCCTCCCGACCCGTGCGATGGCATGATCGACTCAGTGCGCCGCCGGACCGCTTTCCTCATCGACCCGCAGGGCAGGTCCATTCCGATCGAGGAGCGGCTGGTGGTCGGCCGCTCGCGCGAGAACGACATGGTCATTCCCAGCGGCCGCGTCGCACGAAGGCATCTGGCGCTGGTGCGCATGCCTTCAGGCGAAGTGGAAGCCGAAGATCTGCTGAGCACGAACGGCACTCGGCTCAACGGCGCGCCGCTGAGCAGCCGGGTGCTCGTGCCCGGTGACGTCATCGAGCTGGATGATCAGCGCTACGTCTTCCAGCAGGGCCCGACGCTGCCGGCGCCAATCGATCCCGCAGCGGCACTGCTCGCGCGCGCGGGAGACAGTGAAGCGGCGATCCAGGTGGTGATCGACATGCTGCTCGAGCAGGGCAATCCGCTCGGGCCCCGGCTCGCCGCAGGTGAACGCGTGCCTCTGTCGGCCGACCTCGAGAGCGCCGTCGAGATGGGCGCGCTCGAGCTCGAATGGCAACGCGGCTTCGTCCGTTCTGCGCGGCTTCGAGCGCAGACCTTCTTTCACGCCGTGCGCGATCTGCTCTTTGGCCTGCTGTCTTCGGATGCCGCGCGGTTCATCGACACGTTGTCGTTGCCCGAGCTGCACCCGCGTTTCGGTCTCGAAGGCGCGCCGCTCCCTGCCTTGCGCACGCTTCGGTTCGGGCCCTTCTTCAGACCCGAAGACGCGACGCGCTGCCGGGAAGCCTTGAGCCGAACCGTCTTCATGGGTGCGCCGTTCCTGCAGACGCCCGAGGTGCTGCATCACGCGCGTGCATGGCTCGAGTTCGACGGAGGTCAGCGTCGTGAACTCGAGCAGGGCCGTCAGGAAACCTTCCCCACCTTCGCCGTACGCTGGGAGCCGGGTGGCTGGCAGGTGCTGCGCGTGCGTCAGATGCCGAACCTGCTGGTCAACGGGAAGAGCCGCTTCGCCGCGGTGCTCGCCCCTGATGACGTGGTGGCTTCAGGAGGCACTCGCCTCACCTTCCGCGCGCACTGATCAGGAGGCGGGTGGATCAAGACGAGGCAACGGCGATGACCACCTTCCCTCGTGCGCGTTTCGTCTCCACGTGGGCCTGACCGCTGCCGACTTCGGTGAACGGCACCACTCGATCGACGACGGCGGACAACGTGCCCGCATGCGCCCACTGCGCGAGCTGCTCGAGATCGCGGCCGTTCGACTTCACCACCACCAGCCGCGCGCGCCGGGCGAAGAATCGCGTCAGCACGTGCAGCACGGCCGTGTTCACCGCCGGCACGGTCGACACGTACGTGCCAGTGGGCGAGAGCGCCGTGCGCACCTGGGAGAAACGCCGGTTGCCGAACACGTCGAAGAACACATCCCAACCGGGGCCTGGCTCGAGCCCGTTCTTCGCCGCGTAGTCCCACGTCTCGTGCGCACCCAGCGACCTGCACAGCTCGAGGTTGCGCGCGCTCGAGGTGGTGGTGACGTGCGCTCCGAGCGCGCGGGCGATCTGAGTGGCGAACACACCCACGCCGCCTGAGCCGCCATTGATGAGCACCTTCTGGCCCGGCTTCAACCGGCCTTCATCCCGCAGCGCCTGTAATGCGGTGAGCCCCGCGAGCGGCAGTGCCGCGGCCTCTTCGAAAGACAACTTCGAGGGCTTGAGGGCGAGCTCGTCGGCGAGCATGCAGACCTCTTCGGCGATGGTGCCGCCGGCCCAGGCCTGCTTCATCCCGAACACCTCGTCGCCCACCCGGAAGCGCGTCACGCCCTCGCCCACGGCCGCGACCACACCCGCGACGTCGTAGCCGAGCAGCCGGGGGAACCGTTCGCGGGTCACAGCGCGGAACTTTCCTTTGCGAATGAGCGAGTCTTTCGGGTTCAACGCAGCGGCCCGCACCCGCACCAGCACTTCACCTGCCGCGGGCACCGGAGAAGCCAGCTCCCGAACCTCGAGCACCTCGGGAGAACCGTACCGGTCGTAGACGATCGCACGCATCGAGGCGTGCTTAGCAGCCCGAAGTCAGTTGTGCTGCTCGAGCTCGGCGTCGAGGAAGGCGAGGGCCTCCGTCTCGGTGCTGAACATCTTCGGCGTGTAGCGGACGACCCTGAAGATGAACGACATCATCACGCGCAGCGGCGTGCTCTCGACCACGAACGCCATCGCTGCCGAGTCGTCCGCGTTCGTTCCACTGATGCTCGAAAATTCCTTCCGAGCGGCGGATGACATGTCGACGTCCTTCCGGATGACGGCGAGTAGCGGTCGCCCACCACCTTCAGGGCCGAGCACCTTGTCGCGGTACTCGCGGGCGTGCGCCTCGTTCACCTCGCCGGTGGATTCGGTGCGGAAGATTTCGTGGCCCTTCGGGGTGCGGGTGACGGCGTACTGAATCGGCATGGAGCCGGCCCGCTGAGCACGTGTCGTGCCGGTAGCGGACCTGAATGAGTTCACAGCGATGCGCGCACGCACACAGGGTGCGTTTTCAGACCTGCATTGCAGACGTGAAAGCAGACGGACGTCACTGAAACGAAACCACGAACGAGGCGGCGGTCGCGCGGAACAGAAGTTGAAGAGCGCGGGCCGCATGAAACTCAAACTCCTGGCAGTGGTGTCCGCGGCGTTGATGTTGGGTGGTTGTGCGGTGACGCAGAAGGTCGACTCGGCCATCGACTGCGGAGCGATCTGCAACCGGTACTCGAGCTGCTTCGACAAGGACTACGACGTGTCGGCGTGCGCGAAGCGGTGCCGTGATTCGGCGAGCGAAGACCGGGACTTCCGGCGCAAAGCTGACGTTTGCAACGCCTGCATCGCAGATCGTGCGTGCGGCTCGGCCACCTTCTCCTGCGGCACCCAGTGCGCGTCCGTCGTTCCTTGAGCTGATTGTTTCCGAGGGTTGCGCTGCCGCCTGGCGTGGCAAGGGCGCCCTCTCCGTTTCTCCCGAGAACAGTCGAAGGAGTACTGCCGCCTGGTGTGGCAAGTGCGCCTCGACTCTCCTCGGGGAGACCGTTGGTTTGTGCGAGAACGCGGGGCATGGCCGCTCCTGAATGGACCCGCGAACTCGAGCTCGTCGACACCGCCCTCGCCTCGGGTGACGTGCCGCATGCCCTGACGCATCTGGGGGCGGCGCTCGGCCTTGCGCCCCATGAGGAGCGGGTGCACGCGAGCGTCGAGGCGATCGCTTCGAAGTATCCGTTGCTCGAGCTGCTCCCGAAGAACGAGTTCCTGGGCGCGGGTGTGCTCGAGGCGTTCGCGCTGCGACGGGCTGGCCGGGTCGACGAGGCGGTGGTGTTGCTCGCGCAGTTGACGGAAGGTTTTCCGGGCCGGCGTTTCGAAGTGTTGCTCGCGGCGTGGCTGGTCGCTGCGCGCGCGGCGAACGTCACCTTGCAGGCGGCCACGCATGATCAAGTGTTGCGGCTGCTGATGAAGGTGGGGGAGGGCACCATCGGCCTTCACCGTCTTCTTCCCGGCGAGCGTGAGCTGTTGTCTGGCTACGAGGCGCTCGCCGACGTGGCCCTCGAAGGCCCGAAGTCGGAGCACACGCGCTGGGTGGCCTCAGGGCTGTATCGCCGACTGGGCCGCTTCGAGAAGGCGATCGCCGCGGTGCAAGGAGAGCAGGGCTACTTCAGCGTGATTCAACGCGGCCTCGCCCAGCGCGCTTCGGGGGATGCCGCCGCTGCGCTGACGAGCTTTCAGCAGTCGGCGCAACTTCCCGAAGCGAGCGTGAGTGACACGCTCGAGTTGGTTCGTTGTCAGTACGTGCGCGGTGACGTGGGTGCGGCGCGGGAGCTGCTGAAGAAGATCGATGATTCTGCCTTCGACAGGGATCCCGAGCTGATCGGCCTGCGCGCGTTGTGTGCGAAGCCGCTCGAAGGAGACGGTGTCGAGGCACTCGATGCGTTGCGCCGCTCGTTGCGTGGACCGATCGAACAGCCGGGCGACGCGACGGCGAACATCTTTCGGGAACACCGGGAGAAGCTGCCGCCCGGAACAGCGCGACTCGAGCTCGCGGTCTCTGGCTGGGAGTCGCCTTCGAATCATCTGCTCGTCGCGCTCTTCATGTCGGGCACCAGTGAACTCGCGCAAGCGAGCTACCAGCTGAAAGACACGGTCAGCTTCGAGCGAGATCCGCTGGCGCAGGTGCGTGGGGTGCCGCCTCCGACGTGGGAAAAGGGGGAGACGCAGGTGGTGCACGCAGCGGCCGTTCCACCCGCGAAATTGCGCGCGCAGTTGGCGGAGGTGGGTGCGTCGACGGACTTTGCCGAGGTGTGGCGCCGGGCGGGTGCGCTGGCTGCGAAGCTCGAGGTGCGGCCGGAAGAGTTGATCGCGGCGATGGTGCATCCACCGTTCGAGGCGGCGTGGCTCGAGTCGTTGCCCGAGGGGCTCTATCGGTACCAGGTCGGCGTGGCGTGCGTGCTCGCGCAACTTCCGCGGCCGTGGGTCGAGTTGCGTGGGTGGTTCGAGTCGCTGCTGTTTGGTCCGGTGGACTGGACGTCGTCGGCGGCGATCCTGGCGTTGGGTGAGAAGGCGCGCCGGGATCCTGAAGCGGCCCGTGACGCGCTGGCGATGCTCGGTGACGTGACGGCCGATCTGCTGCCGCACACGGCCGAGCCGCGTGCACATGCGCTGATGATGGAGCTGGGCATGTTGCCGGCAGTCTCGGGTGAAGTGCGCCGGCGGATCACCGAGTGGTTCAAGGCTCAGTTTCCTCCCGAGAAGCCGGCTCCTGTCGCGGCGCCGGTGGCGGCTGCGCCGGTTCCCGTCGCGAAGATGAGCGTTCCTGGCTGGGTCTGGCTGGTGGGTACCCTTGCGGCCGTCGCTGCCTTGATCGCGCTCAGTCGCCTCTGAAACCTCGCCCTGCGCAGCGGGGAGAGGTCGGCCGCAGGCCGGGTGAGGGGCCCACTCCGTGCTCCGAAACGCCCCTCACCCCGACCCTCTCCCCGCTTCGCAGGGAGAGGGAGTTCATTGGGTCCGCTCGAGCCGCTCCCACATCTGCAGGTACTGCTCTGCGCTGCGGAAGAGCGGGGCGATCAGCTCGGGCGCACCTGCCGCCCGCGCGACGTTCGCGGAGTCCTGAAAAAAGTCGGGGATCATTCCGTAGTGCGCCACGCCATCGAGGTTGACGTCGAACTCGCGCTTCCCCGCCACCGAGCGCGTGAGCGGCGCGTTGGGACCTTCATTCATCGCCCTCCATCGATCGCCCACCACGCCCTGTGCAGGTCCTCGCTGCGCGACGGCCAACCACGCACGGATCTCCTCTGCGGTGAACGCGCTGCCCTTCGCCGGAAAGCGCCACGGAGCGATCGCCGACAACGGCGTCTGGTACCGAACGCCATTGCGTTGCGCGAGGGCCTGGGTGCGCAACCGATCACCTGCACTGCGCACCTTGTCATCGCGTGAACCCGGACACGCTTCGGTGCCGAAACGCGGCGCCGGCAGCGTCGCAAAACCACCCACGTCACTGGCGATGGCCACGCCGCCCAGGTGCTCCATTCCGTACGCGACCAGCTGCAGGAAGCCCTTCGACGACGCGTCGCAGTCGAGTGGAACGCGGTCGCGCCAGCTCACCCCCACGCCATGCGAGACGAGCTGCACGCCGACGACTCCACCGAGCTTCCGAATCACCGCGAGCTGCTGCGGAGTCCGGCTGCGTTCAGTGCGCACCTTGAGACCTTCCGACGTGCCGTAACTGCCCGCGTTGTCTTCCGAGAAAGGCAGCGGGTTGATCTCGGTGGAATACCCGCCGTCCTGCCACGTGACGCGCGTGCCGAAGGAGAGGTCACGAAAGTCGGCGTGCGAGCTGATCACCGGCACGTCCGCTTTCACCGCGAGGCGCAGCGTCTCGTCGACCGCGCGCTCCGACATGTGCTCCACGTCGACGATGAAGCCCTGCTGCATCAACGCTTCGACGAACATCACCCCTGCGTCGGTCAGCCCTTGCGCCGCGGCGATCGACTTCGCCTGAGGGAAAGGCTGCTTGCCCCCGACGATCCCCGCCAGCTCCACCAGCCCGGTGATGCTGGTGCCGGAAGCCCGCGATGGATCGAAACGAACACCGCCATCGAAGGCCTCGGTGGTCGCGTAGAACTCACCCGTCGCCGCGAAGTTCATCGCGTTGAGCGTGGGGTTGAACACCGCGGGATGACCGAACGCGTTGCGCTGCAGGTGAATGGGAATCACGTGCCGCACGCCCGCTTCCCACAACGTCTTCACCAACGCCTTCACTGGTGTGCGCGGATCTCTCCCGAGCTGTGACTCGAGGGAAAAGTTGCCCGGTGACTCGACCTCGAGCCCCAGCACGATGGCCATCTTTCCCGACTGGATGATGCGGCGCGCGTCAGCCGCGGAGTACGCGATGGCTGCGAAGTCGGAAGCCGGGCCTTCGTTGAAGAACAACCGCGCAGCGCCCACCTGAAGCTCCAGCGCCGAAGCGTCATCGAGTGCGACCGGCGTCAGCTCACCTTTGACAAAGTGCCTGTTGGTCGCGCCGTAGAGCGTGCCGAGGAAGGGCGTGTTCTGCACGTCGACCTGCACCAGCCTCATTCCTCCCTGCCACGCCCGGCGGATCCAATCGACGTAGGCCTGCTGGTGAATGAGCGTGTCGTAGCGGGGCCAGCCCTCGAAGTGGGGGTAGCCCGAGGTGCGGTGCGCAGGTTCAGCGAGCAGGGCGGTGCTGGTGCCGTGCGCGTCTTCTCCGTGGTTCGAGCGGCAGTTGCGCAGCGCCTGGCGAATGCCGTTGGGCGCTGACGGCGTGCCGTGCATCACGCGCCCACCGAACGCGAGGTAGTTGAAGAAGTGCGCGTGCAGGTCTGCCACGCCCCACACTTCGCCTGGCTTCACTTCCGTGCCTTGCCAGTAGTCGCCTCCGAGCGCAGAGGCAGGGCGGGAAGGATCGAGCTGGGCGGTGACGAGCAGCAGGCAGGTCAGGAGCACCCACGCGTTGTACTTCACATGGGCCGAGCGGTGGTCAGGCTGAGAGAAACGCGGTGGTGCGCGCGATCACGTCGGGGTCTCTGAGTAGCCGGCGATGACCGAGACCGGTGACCTGGTGCAGGGTGACGTCGGGCCAGGCCTTCGCTACGGCTTCTCCGTCGGCGAACGGCACTTCTTTGTCGTCGCGATCGTGAATCACCAGCGCAGGCACCCGCGGCGTCGAGGGGCTGGTGACGTCGAGCTCATCCCACGAGAGGCCGATGCGTTTGAGCGCCCGCGCCTGCCAACCATCACGCACGCGCGGCTCGAGACCGAGCGCCTCACTGAAGGTCGCCGCGTACTGGCGGGGCCGGGTCATCGGAGCGAGCAGCACCAGCCGTTCGACCTCCAGCTTGTTGCGCAGCGCGATGCCGGTGGCGATCGCTCCGCCCGAGTGGGCCACGATCGCGTGCAGGGGACCTGCCTGCTCGCGCAAGGCGGCCAGCCCGGCGGCGAAGTCGAAGAAGGTGGAGAGCCGCACGCCCGCGGTGCTGCCGGCGGAAGCACCGTGCGAGAGCGCGTCGAAGGTCACCACCCGGAAGCCCGCCTTCACCAGCGGCTCGATCATCGGCACCAACTGACCTGCGTGTCCGCCCCAGCCGTGCATCAGGGCGACCACCTTGCCGGCGCCGAAGCTCCAGGCGGCGACGTGGCGTCGGTCGACGGTGATCTTCAGCGCCGTGCCCCGCGCGAGGGCCGCCCGCGCTTCTTTCGAGACGGGAGGGCGGGGCGGGGTGAACCACATGCGTTCCGCAGCCCAGGCGGCCACTCCCGGAGCGACTGCACTGACCGTGGCAAAGGCCCGCCGCAGACCCGCGAGGCTGGCCGACTGCTGAACACCGTTTGAGACCACCACTCGCGTCGCATCCATGAAGGCTCCTGAGGTTGGAACGACCGTGCTTTTAATTGGCCGCGTCGTACGCCCGGCGGCTACGTGCTGCAGGGGGCAATCGAATGAATAACAGCACGACCGTTCGTTTTGCAAGTCGAGTCCGGTTCGAGGAGATCCGTCCGCTAAGGTCCCGGGCACCATGACTCTGAAGCGAGCCCTGATTCTCCTGGTAGCCACCGTGTTGAGCGCCTGCGGCAGCAGTCACAAACTTCTGGGGCGGGTGACGGTCGCGCCCACCGTGAGCAGTGCGTACCTCTTCTCGAACGTGAACGTGTTCGACGGCGACACGGCGTTGGGCTCGCGCGACGTGCTGGTGCGCGACGGCAAGGTCGTGGCGGTGGCGGAGGCGGGCACGCTGAAGGCCGAAGCGGGCGATGAGCAGATCGCGGGCAACGGGTTGACCCTGATGCCCGGGCTGATCGACTCGCATGCCCACCTCGAGTCACACGGCGAGGCGATCTGGGACATCGGCTTTCCCAAGCTCGACGACATCGCGCAGACCTATCTCTACGCAGGGGTGACCACGACGCTGGTCATGACCGGCAACGAAGAGCACCGGAAGATGGAGCAGCAGGCGGCCGCCGGGAAACAGATGCTCCCCAGGCTGTATCGAACGGGCAAGCGGCTCACGGCGCCGGATGGTTTTCCGATGAACCTGATGCGGGCAATCTTGATCTGGCCGCTCAGCAGCATGGTCATCAACGGCGCGATGGTGGGCGCGAGCACGAAGGAAGAAGCGTGGGCGGCCGTCGATGAAGCGGCCGACAAGCTGGCGCCTCCGTTCTTCAAGATCACCTGCGACGCGTTTCCCCCCGGCACGCCCAAGCTGAGCTCGGAGGCGATGGTGGCCGCGATTCAGCACTCGAAGCAGCGGGGCATGCGTTCGACCGCGCACGTGGGCGCACCGGAAGACGTGATGATCGCCGCCGAGGCCGGGCTCGAGCTCTTCGCGCACCCGCCCAGCAGCGCGACGTTCACCCCCGAGCAGTTGACGCGGCTGGCGGAGCTCAAGATTCCGTTCGTGAGCACGCAGCGGTTTCTCACCGCGACTCAGCACATGGCCGCGGATCAGGGCACGGCGCTCGAGCGCGAAGTGGTGGCGCCCGAGATGCTCGCGAAGTTCAGTCAGCCTCCGAAGGACTTCAAGTACCCCACGGTGCCGGCCGACTTCGACGCGGACGCGTTGCTGAAGAAGTACGAGGGGAACCTGCGGGCGAACGTGTTCGCGTTGTGGACGGCGGGTGTGCCGATCTTCGTGGGCACGGATGCGGGTTCGCCCGGCGTGATTCCGGGTTCTGCGATTCACCGCGAGCTGGTGATGTTGGTGGCCGCGGGCATTCCGGCGATCGACGTGCTCAAGGCGGCGACGAGTGCTCCCGCAGACTTTCTCGACAAGGAGAAGTCGTACGGGCGGGTGGCGCCTGGGCAGCGGGCGGATCTGGTGTTGGTGAAGGGCGACCCGACCGTAGAGATCTCTGCGACTGCGTCGATCGTCGAGGTGTTTCAGGCGGGCCGGAAGCTCACGCGGACGATCGGTGCAGTGAAGGACTAGCCAAACGAACTCCACAAGCTCACAAGCTCACAACTCCACAAACTCCCTCTCCCCGAGGGGGAGAGGGTTGGGGAGAGGGCTTCCCGTCTACCGCTTCACACAAGGCAACAGCCCCACGTACGGCGCGGGCGTACCCACCACCGTGCCCGCATCACCCACCTGGACGTTGGTCACGGAGTTCATCGTGGTGCGCGCCGCGGGCTGATTCCAGGGCGTGAACGCCCCACCCGCTGCGAGCGTTTCGCCTGCCGCGAACTGGGTGGCGTACGAGTACCCATGGGTGTGACCCGGATCGATCACCGGGTGGTTGTGCATACCGACCGCGCGGCTCTCGCCGGGGTTGAGCGCCACGCCGACGGTCCCACCGACGCCTGCGTCGACGCCCACCAGGTATCTGCCCATTGCCGCCGGAAAAAAGTCCCACCCCGCGGGGCACGCGGCGAGCGCGAAGAACATCACCGCACCCGCAGGCACCCCTTGATCCACCGAGAGCGCGTACGGCACCGCCCCGATGCGCGTGCGCGGCATCACCACCGTACCGATGCGCACCTCGACGAAGACCTCGGGGTTCGCCTTGATCGCCGCGTCACACGTCGCGTCGTTGAGCGGCACGTGAAAGTGGCCGTTGGACACCTCGACCTGCGCCTGCGGAACCTGGCAGAGCACGGTGCCCGCGGCCGCCTGCGCGAACAACGAGATGCCGATGAGCCGCGGCCCGGTGACTGGAACGCCCGAGTCTTCCAGGAAGCCCGAGTACGAGAGCGTGGGCGCGACCGGCGCCTGCTGGGCCCTCGCGCTGCCCGCCAACACCACCACCGCGATCAACACACTTCGAGTCATGGGTTCAGATCTCCAGTGACGCACAACGTTCCCGAACACACCCGGGTGCGAACGCCCAACGCGCTCGAGCGCAGCCGCAAGCCCGACACTTCATCCGGCGGAGGACTGCCGCTGACGAACGAGCCACGCAGGGTGAGGCCTCCGTCACCGGGCGGGGGCCCTGCATCGCGCAGCACGTCTTGGCCTGCACCGAGCACGAACGCGCCGAGCTCGTTCTGGCCAGGCAACACGAGCAGGTTCGGCACCGTCAGCGTCTTGAAGCCGGTGGCGCTCGCGGTCAGCGTGTAGAGCCCCGCGGGTACGGCCGTGCTGGTGAACCGATCGCCGCTGGCCGCCAGCGCACGTGTTCCCGTCGAGTTGCCGAGCACCACCTTCGCAGCGAGTCGCTCGCCTGCGCTCGTCGACACACTGCAGGCCACGTCGCCCAGCTGCGGCTCGAGTGAACGTTTGAGCTGCACCTCTTCGAGCTGCGCGCGTTCTCCCGCGCGCACCGACCAGCGCACGCTCATCGGCTGGTAGCCCTGCGCGAAGAAGCTCACGGTGACGTCGCCTTCAGCCACGCCGCCGAGCTCGAAGTCGCCACTGTCACCGGTGCTGACGAGCAGGGAAGTCTCAGGCACGAAGACCGCGATGTCGGAGTGCCCCGAGGTGAGCGAGGGGCGATCGGCCCGGCGCGCCACACCCGAGAGCGTCGCCACGCGGCCGAGCACGAGCGTGCCCAGGTTCACGTCGCGGCCGAAACCCACCTGCGCGATGCGCAAGTCGACCATGCGTTCGAAGTCTTCGAAGGTGATGTGCAACGCGCCTTCGTTCGAGGTGATGCCGTCGAGGAAGACGTTGCCTTCGGAGTCCGCCACCGCCGTCGCTGAAGAGAGCGTCCACCGCAGCTGCGCACCTACGGCAGGTGACAGCCCCGCGCGGCCCGCACGTGCCACCAACAACGTCGCGCGCACGGTGCCGGGGCCGGCAGTGCGTTCAGGAGGAATGGTGAGATCGCGACATCCCGTCGCACACCACAACGCCAGAAAAACGGCCGCGCCACGCATCGCCGAGTTCATAGCCAGCTCTCGCGCACATGGCGACGAGTGTCAGCGGAGCGGACGCGCATCCCACACGCACAGCGCCTTGTCGTGGGCGCGGGAGGTGATGAGGCGATCACCCACCAGCGCGACCACGCTCCAGTCCCAGTTTCGCGAGTCGCCCTCGAGCCGGACCTCGGTCACCACATCGTCTTCCGCGTTGAGCAGCAGGAGGCGGCCCTCTCCGGTCGGCACCACGCAGCGGCGTTCGTCGACAAAGACGGCCTGCCAGTTCTGGCAATCATCGAGTGACGTGAGCAAGGGCTCGAGGTCGCGACGGACGACGCCACCATGGCCACGCACCTGCATCACATCGTCTTGATGTCCCAGAAGCGCGTGCGCGTCTCCGGACGGACTCCATCCAGCGAAGCACGCGTCTCGCACGACGCCCGAAAGCTGCAAGCGGCCATCGCTGAGATGCGCGAAGGCTGTGAGCGCACCGTCTTGCCCCATGCCCAGGCAGATTGGCAGCAGACCTTCGCGTGGATGTGGCGTGCCCAGCCAGCAGCTCGCACCTTCTCCAGGTGCAAGATTGAACGGCAGGGTCGTTGCCGCCTCGGCGTGTGCGCCCGGAGCAAACGTGCTGAGGGTCGTCTCCTCGCCGCGCTGGAACAATACCCAGAGTGTGCCATCAGCGGTGAACGCGCAGGATGCCTCGTCATAGGGCTTAAACTTCGGGCCCGAGGTCCACGCGTTCGTCTCCAGGTCGAGCACGGCCACTTGGTTCGAGAAGACCGCAGCGACGTGCCGACCATGAATGTCGAGCCTGGACCAAGCGGAGGGTCCCAGCTCGGCGGCACGAGTCCCGATGAGCACGCGGCGGTCGCCGGATTCGGAGAGCAACGTCAATTCCGGAGAGCTGACGCCCAGCACGATGACGCCGGCGCGGGTGGGGGCGATCAGTTTGCGATCACTCGAAATGGTGTCTCGCTTCCGAAGCGAGATGAGTTGAACGCCGGGCAGGTCGATGGGCGGCAGCGAATCCACGCTCATGTCAGCCACCAGATCGCCTGAGGCACGAAGCTCACCAGAAGAGCGCCACCAGCCACCAGCGTGAGTTTGAGCGCGAACAGATCTTCGAGATTGCCGACCATGATGTCTTCGAGCTTCGCCACGCCGAGCTTCTCGAGTTCACCTGCCGCCGCTGCGCCGTTCTCAGCGCGCGCCACGTGGGTGACGAGGGTGAGCGCGAGGACCCGCCGAGAACGCATGGTGACCCAGTGCGCGAGTTGATCCGCGACGGACTCCTTCTTCTGACCGGGTTCTTCCGCGAACGTGCGGGAGAGCTGGGCCTGCACCTCGGCCGCGAGCTGCTCCGGATTCGCGCCGCTCGACTTCTGCACGGCCACCACGATCGCGGGCTTCACCTGGGCGTACAGGTACGCCACGAGCTTCTTCTCCTGGAGCTGACCGGCGAGCGCCGCGAGCAGTCCGCGCACGCCGCCGATGAACACCCCGGCCACCGCGAGCACGAGCGGCGTGACGAAGAGTGACGCCGAGAGCCACGCCGGAATGTCGGGGTTCGCGCGCCACATCATCGCGGAAGCGAACGAGAGCAACGCCCCCAGCACGCCCATGATGAAGAAGCCGGTGAACGCCCCGCTGAGCCCACCCAGCGCGATGCGCGGCACCGCCGAGAGGAACACCCGGCTGCCTTGCGCCGCGAGTGCCGCGAGCTTCTCGGTGTTCATCGGAGCAACCCGTCGATCTCCGCTTCACTCGGAGGCGGAGGCTCCTCACCGCGTTTCTTCCTGAAGGCGAGGAACACGCCGCCGAGGAGGCTGGCGATCACCAGCCCGACGAACATCAGCGCATGACGAAGCGTGGCCCGCTCAGCACGCCTGCGTCGTTCGGCGATGAAGTGGCCGATGAGCGCCACCAACGCGATCGAGACCGCGATGAAGAAGAGGAACGAACCGCTCTCCCGGTTGGCGGTGATCGCGCTCATCGCGAGCCACGCTGCGGTGAACCAGAGCACCACGCGCCCGACGCGGAAGCGGGCGAGCTGCACCACGCCTTCCCCGACTTTCACGATGACCTGCGCACCGCCGTCACTCATGGCCTGACTATCGCTGAGGCGTGACGGGCTCGACCACCACTCCGACGCGCTGCAACCGCGCGGCGTAGCCGGGCTCGAGTACCGCGAACCAGTGGTTCTGTTGATCGAACAACATCGCCACCCGGCGCGAGGAGTGCGAGGCGTTGAGCGCGCCGTTCACGA
This sequence comes from Archangium sp., assembly GCA_031412555.1. Taxonomy (GTDB): domain Bacteria; phylum Myxococcota; class Myxococcia; order Myxococcales; family Myxococcaceae; genus Archangium_A. Next base: position 25,363 of record JANODF010000479.1, read on the forward strand.
TGCCCAGCAACGGCTCGACGCTGGCGAGCTCGACCTGCGCGGGCACGGTGGCGCGGAAGGTGTGCTTCTCGAAGGTGACGCTGTGCGACTGCTGCTGACCGTCGTTGGAGTGCGCGGGCACGAAGCGGGCAGTGTCGGGGGCGGCGAGCTCGAGCACCGCCTTGATGAAGCTGGAGAGGTCGGCGAACGCGGCCGGGTCGAACCGCACGCGCTGCGAAGACGGCACGATGCGCGCGAGTGAGGCGATCACGCGCTGGCGGTTGTGGGTCTCCTGATGCGGCTTCACCGCGGAGGCCATCGTGGGCAGCTTGCGCGTCGACATCACGACCAGCACCCCGATGACGACGACGCCGGCCACCGCCAGCGCCACTGAGAGCATGGTCATGGCGTCCCCATGAGCCAGATTCGGCCCAGAGGCCAGCAGCTTCACATCAATCGGACAGGTGCTAGACGGACCCGCATGACCAGGTCAGCGACCGTGCTCGGAGTGATCGCCATCATCGGCTTCTCGGGCTGTGAACCCACCTTCGTCGACGTGACGTTCGAGGGGGTGCCGAAGTGCGAGGGCAGCCAACTCAGCGCGGAGATCCTGCTGAAGCTCGAGGGGCCGAGAGTTTCCTTGTTTCAGCGCATCAAGGGCGATGGTGCTCCGGTCACCACCAAGATGGTGGCAGGCAAGCTGTACAAGCTGAAGGCGTACAAGTGCGAGTCCGAGCCGTGTGAGATCGAGAAGAACCTGTTCCACGGTTCTGACGTCACCGCGCCCGAGGGGAAGACCGGCCGCGTGACGCTGACTTTGCCCGGTGCGCCTGAGTGCATGGTGCGCGCGCCGCCGCCCCCGCCTCCCGCTCGGGATGAGGACGCCGGCATCTAATCCCCCTCGCCCTGCGAAGCGGGGAGAGGGTCGGGGTGAGGGGCCATACGGGCTCCAGAGCCGGCCCCTCACCCGGCCTCCGGCCGACCT
>JANODF010000480.1:0-13478 GCA_031412555.1 Archangium sp.
GAAGAAGGTCGTCGCGACGAAGAAGCCCGCAGCGAAGAAGGTCGTCGCGACGAAGAAGCCCGCGGCGAAGAAGGTCGTCGCGACGAAGAAGCCCGCAGCGAAGAAGAAGGTCGCGCCGAAGAAGAAGTGAAGCGGTCGCCATCAGGCCGCTCTCTGCGCCGCCGCCTCAACGCTGCAACGAGGCGAACGGCGCCGCAGGGCTCCGTCCACGCGCCAAGGGAAGGTCCGACGCTTCGGCGACGAATAGCGCGGTCTGGAGAACGGCCCTGAGCGCTTCCACCTCGGTGCTCGGATTCTCGAGCAGGCTCTCCCAGTGCGGCGAAGCCAGACCGGGCGCACCGCGCATCGCTCCGATACGCTCGGAATCACCTTCGAGAAGCGAGGTGATGGCCCGATGACGCGCACTGATCCGCTGCACAAGTTGTGGGACATCCTTCGCGCCGAATCCGGCCCGAAGCGACTGCGAGCGATCGACGCATGGGGCGCGCGATGGGCACGCGACGGAGACCTTTCGTCACATTGGCTCGCCACCACGAGCGCCGTGGCGCTGTTGAAGATCTTCGCCCAGACCGGCGATCGACCCCGGCTCGTGCGCGCAGCCTGCGCCTGCGCCCGCGCTGCGGTTCCGATGCTGCTTCCGGACAATCGTGCACCGGTGAAGGCGATCGAAACAGCAGAGGCATGGGCGCGCGGTGAGGCCACCGTCAATGCGGTGGAAGCCGCACGACGCAAGGTGATCGTCCCGGAGTTGCGCGAGTCGAAGACCCACCGACGCACGGTGTATGCCCCCGCATCGGCCCGAGCCGCCGCCTGGGTGGCGACGGTGATCGAACGGCCGCGCCGTGTCACTGCTGCCGGCTACGCCGAGAACGCCGCAGAAAATGCGGCCTTCGCGCTCGAGGGCCCCGCGAAGCGGCACCTCGCCCGCGCGCGACTTGCAGACCTCGTGCGCCGCGAGCTCACGTGCCCGGCCTTCGAAGAGATTCTTCGGCGCTGATCACATCGATTGATCAGCGGCTCGACCGGCGGAGCGCCGCTTCGCATTCTTCATTGGACCCTGCCGACACCCGAGCGCTGCGCTCGAGAGGAGGTCCACGCACAGTCTGCGCCGCGACGCGTCTGATTGGAGTCGCGGCGGAACTGTCAGAACCGCGGATTCTGCTTTCAGTCACCGTGCTATTGAGTGGGTCGTCGAAAGTCACCTGGGGGCACCATGAACAGATTCATTCGAGCGATGGGCGTGAGCGTGTTGATCCTGGCGGGCTGCGAGGCTCCCGTGGATTCCAAACCAGCGGTGACGGCCATTGGTGAGCCCCTGGGACCGGCGGCGACGACGACCATCGGCCCCGCCGGCGGCACCGCGCGTTCCGCCGACGGACAGCTCGAGCTGATCGTGCCCGCGGGCGCGCTCGCTGCCGACACCGTCTTGTCTGTGACGCCGCTCTCCGTGACCGCGCCCGGCGGAGTGAAGGCGTGGCGCCTCGGCCCCGAGGGGACCACCTTCAGTCAGCCCGCCACGGTGAAGATGAGCTTCACCGATCGTGAGATCGGCGGCTCCACCACCAGCGCCATGCGCATCGCCTTCCAGGACTCGGAGCGGCGCTGGGTCGCGTACCAGTCGAGCACCATCGACGGAAACACCATCGCGGTGCAGACGACCCATCTCTCCGACTGGTCGAACATCCTCGGCTGGCAGCTGCGGCCGCAGTGGCCCTACATGAAGGCCGGAGAGACGCTGAAGCTCTCGCCGCAGTTCTGCAGCTTCCCCACGATCAATGAGGTGTACGCCCACGTGGCCGAGTGCGGATACGAGGGGGTCGATCGGTTCTTCGTGAACTGGGCAGTCAACGGCATCCCCGGGGGCAACGCCGAGGTGGGCACGGTGCAGGGCAACGCCACGTCGAGAACCTACACCGCGCCCAGCAGCGTCCCCGAGGGGAGCAGGCGCATCGCGGTGAGCGTCGACTACATCCCGCAGACGAAGGGTGATCTGAAGAAGTTCGTGCTCGTCTCGAACGTCAGCGTCCAGGACAAGGCGGCCTTTACGTACCAGGGCGCCGTGGACTACCACCTCAAGCTGGGTGGGCCGGGGACCTCCACGCTGCCGCTCGAGTACCGGATGACCGCCCCGCTCAGGTTCAACCTCTCGTCCACGGGCAACTACGATCTCGCGGAGGCCCAGGCGACGCTGGTGAGCTACCGGAAGGAGAATGGCATCACGAACTGCACCTGCTCCGCCTCCAACGTGATGGGCACCATCGAGGCGAACACCGGCGCGTTCGTGTTCAGGAACGGTGCGGTCGAAGAGCTCCAGTTCAGCGCGATCTTCACCGTGCCGTTGATCTGCACGGGCAGCACCGACCCCGCGTGCGCGAACTACACGACCGTCGAGGCGGTGCCGTGGGCGCTGACCGGCGTGAACCCGGGCTGCACCAACATGGTCGACGCCACCTACAGCGATCCCAACCACATCAACGGAACCTGGAAGATGGTGTGTGCCGCAAACCCCGAGCTCCGCGGCCGCCTCGAAGAGATGCGCTGGTCGCTGGCGGCCGATCTGTGAGCGCCTGAAGCAACCCGCGAATCCCGCGGAGTCGCGCGCACGACGATCTTCATCGTGAGCGGCGTTTCGAAAATCGAATTTACGATCTGGCGGTCAGCGCGCGTGGCGGCCAGGTCGAGAATCCCCCATGAGGTCCGTGGTTCTCCTTGTGGCGGTGCTCTCGCTCCCCGCGGCCGCCGTTTGTTATCAGCAGCCGTTCGGCAACCCGACCCTGGCGGATGGTTGGGGCTCGACCTGTTGTGGCCGAACCAACCCCCACCGCGGGCTCGACTACCCGCAGGCCGCGGGCACCCCCATTCCGCTGATCGCCGACGGCGTGGTGCGGTTGCGCACGTACTCCGGCTGCCTGGGGAACGTGGTGGTGGTGGAGCACGATGACGGCATCTTCTCGGGGTACAGCCACTTGATCTCAGCGTCCCCGGTGCCCGAAGGCACGCGCGTCGCGAAGGGGCAGATCATCGGGCGGGTGGGCAACACCGGCACCTGTTCCTTCGGTGCGCACCTGCACCTCACCATCGCGCCCACCCTGGGCGGCTACGCGTCGGGCACCACGTACGATCCCAACGGCTTCATCAACGCGCGAACCACCTGCGCGCCGCCTCCGTGCGATCGCACCGCGGGGCTGTTCACGTTCTCCTGTGACGGCCCGCAGAGCGGTCAGACCTGCGTGAACGTGAACGAACCGGCAGACCCGCACACCTGGAACGACAACTTCGTCTGCACTCAGGCGGACTGGGGGCTGCGCTGGTCGAGTGCGGGTCCCCTCGAGGGCATGACCTGCACCAACATCGCCGAAGGCGCCGAGCCGCTCGCGTCGGCTTGGTCGGACAACTACGTGTGCGTACCGCCGCAGTCACCGCTGGTGCTCTCGTGGAGCAGCGCGGGGCCGATCGCCGGCCAGACCTGCGTGAACTTCAACGAGCCAGGAGATCTGGCGAACTCCTGGGCCGACAACCACCTCTGCTACACGCAGGTCAGTCGTTTCTCGAATCGCGACTTCACCTTCAGCGCCGATGGGGTGGTGAGCGGCTTGAGCTGCGAGTCGGTCGACGAGCCCGCGGACACCAACACATGGTCTGACAACGTCTTCTGCAGCCGCCCCGCACTGCAGTTGGGAATGAAGTGGTCATCTGCCGAGGCGATCTCGGGCATGAGCTGCGAGAACGTCGCCGAGTCTGCCGAACACGCAGCGGCGGCGTGGAGCGACAATTTTCTGTGCCTGCCTCCGCAGTCTCCGTTTGGTTTCAATTGGCACTCCGCGGGCCCGTTGGCCGGCCAGTCGTGCGTGCGCTGGTTCGAGTGGGCCGATCTCGCCGGCTCATGGGCCGACAACTACCTGTGCACCGTGCCGCTGCGCGACTTCTCGCAAGGCGAGTTCACCTTCAGCGCCGACGGCCCGAACTCAGGGCAACGGTGCACGAGCGTCGATGAGCCGCAGGACCCCCACGGGTGGAGCGACAATCACCTCTGCACCAGCTTGCCGTTGGAGTTGACCTGGTCGGCCCAGGGTGTGGTCGATGGCCTCGACTGTGTGGCGATCACCGCACCGGGAGAGACCCATCAGGGCTGGAGCGACAATCACCTCTGTCTGCCGAAGGGCGCCACGCACGCGTTCACCTGGAGCACCAGCGGGCCGCTCGCAGGGCAGCAGTGCGTGCGCTGGTACGAGTACGACGACGTCGAGGCCGGCTGGCCGTCGCACTATCTGTGCGCGCGGTTCCTCGAGCCGGGCGAGCGCACCCCGGTGGCGGTGACACCTGACGTTCCGGTTCCCGGCTCGCCGATGTCGGGTTCGACGACGCCAGCGGAAGAAGACCCTTCGCGCATCGTGGGAGGCGTGGGGTGCTCCAGCGCGCAAGGGCTGTTCTTGTGGGCGCTGCTGGGGTTCATCCGGCGGCCGCGGCGCTGACGGCCGAACCGTGAAGTGAGCGCCGGGAATCAGCGCATGCTTCATGCAGTTGAGGCCGAAGATGAAACGAGGGCTCCTGGCGCTGCTGATCCTGCTCGTCGGGGGGAGCGCCCTGACCCTGGTCTCGCGCAAAGAACGCCCTTTCCCTGAAGCACCCCGCGACGAATTCCGTGCAGCGCAGCTGCAGTCATCAGCGCGCGTCATCTTCATCACCCTCGATGGGCCGGTGCGCGACGACGTGCTCACCGGGGCGTACATGCCGGGCCTGCAGGCTGCGGTGCGCAAAGAAGGCGTGGCCTTCGCCGCAACCACCTCCGCCATGACGGCCATGAGCCTGCCCGGTTACCAGACCATGGCGGCAGGGACGCTCACCGGCTGCCGCGACAACGACTGCGCCCGCATCCAACTCGAGACGATGGCCGAGACCATCGCGCGCACGCTTCACCTCGCGCCCGAAGACGTGGCCCTCTTCGCGTCCTGGTCGCGCTTCGCGCTCGCAGCGACTTCACGAGACGCGGGCGTATTTCTCGACCTGCCCGCTGATGGTCCACCTCATGACGGCGGACCCCGCTGGAAGAACGCCCGCTTCGACGCGGTGACGTTCAGCGCCGCGCGCGCGCACTGGCAAACGCACCGGCCCCGCTTCATGCACCTCGCGTTTCTCGACACCGACGAGTGGGCGCACCTGGGGCTGCGTGCGGAATACGAGCAGGCGCTGCGCGACACCGATGCGCGCATCATGGAGGTGCTGCAATGGGTGGCCGCCTTGCCGCCGGAGGAAGCAGCGCTCACCACCGTGTTGCTCGCTTCTGATCACGGCCGCGGCCGCGCCGACTGGACCCGGCACGGTCTGCTCCACCCCGGCAGCACGGAGATCTTCGTGGCGGCAATCGGACCGCTGGTGAAACGCGGCGCCGCGGCACAGATCGATCAACGTGATCTCCGGCCGACGGTGCAGCGTCTGTTCGGGTTGTGCCCTGCACGTGTCAACGAAGACGGCCGCGCCATCGAGGCAATCATCGGAGGGTTACCTTGCGGTGACGTGGCCGGGGGGCTCGTGAAATCCGGAGCGCGGTGACGTACGTAGACCGCCACCCATGTCATTTCCCCATCGCGTTCTCCTGGCGCTGTCTGCTGCTTCGTTGGCTTTCGTTGGTTGTGCTCCCGAGTGTGTCGACGTCGCCGACTGTGGTGGCCTCGGCTCGGGCATGACGTGTGTGGCCGGCACGTGTGTGGCGGGCTCTCCGTTCCCCGACGCTGGCGCGGTGAGCGGCGGCGGTGGGGGCACGACCGGTGGTGGCGGGGGCGCGACCGGCGGCGGTGGCGGTGGTGAGGTCGACGCGGGCGAAGATGCCGGCATCGACGCGGGCACCGAGCTGGACGCCGGCATGGATGCGGGTACCGATGACGCGGGCGTCGACGCGGGCCTGAGCCCGGGCGACACGCTGGCGCTCACCTCAGCGGGCCGGCTGGTGACCTTCAACCTGACCGAAGGCGCCGTGAGAACGGCCACCGCGGTCACCGGGCTGCAGAGTGGTGAAGTGTTGCTGGGCCTCGACGTGCGCCCGGGTGGAACGACGGCGAATCAGGCCATCGCGCTGGGCAGCTCCGGCCGTCTCTATGTGATCGATCCGGCGACGGCCGCCGCGACCGTGAAGGCCACGCTGGTCGCTGATCCGAACGACACCACCGCGGCGTTCACGGCGCTCACCGGCGCGCAGTTCGGCGTCGACTTCAACCCGGTCGCCGACCGCCTTCGCGTGGTGAGCAACACCGGCCAGAACCTGCGCATCAACGCCGACACGGGCGCCACCATCACCGATGGTGACTTGAACGTGGCGACCACGCCTCGCCTCGGTGTGACCGCGGTCGCGTACACCAACGACTTCAGCACCGCGTGCCGCACGGCCCTGTATTACCTCGACACCACCACCGATGAGCTCTTCACCACCACGGATCCCAACGGTGGCGCGCTCACCTCGATCGGTGTGCTCGGCGTCGACGCAGCCGCGGTCTCCGCCTTCGACATCGTCACCGCGAGCGCAGGGACCAACCGCGCGTTGGCTTCGCTCACCGTGGCCGGCGTCAACAGCCTCTATGAAGTGAACCTCACCACCGGCGCAGCCACGCCCCTCGTCGCGTTCACCGGCTTGATGGCGAGCGAGACCGTGATGGGCCTGGCCCTGACGCCCCCGGCCATGGCACCGATGCAGGCTGCGGGTGAGCTGGTCGGCCTCACCGTCACCGGCAAGCTGATCACCTTCAACGCGGGCGCGCCGCAGCAGCTGTGCACCGGCCCCACCCAGCTCACCGGTCTCAACATGGGTGACGCGGTGGTCGGCATCGACACGCGTCCGGCCACTGGAGAGCTCTACGCGCTGGCGCTGGGCCCCGCGGGCGCTGGCCGCCTCTACACGGTGAACGTGGCGACGGCCGTGGCCACGCCGCAGGTGGTGCTCGCCGCGGATCCCGCCGACCTGACCTCGCCTTACGCGCAGCTGGTGGGCACCTCGTTCGGCGTCGACTTCAACCCCACCGTGGATCGCCTGCGCGTGGTGAGCGAGGCCGGTCTCAACCTGCGCATCAACCCGGCGACGGGCCTGGTTCTCTCTGATCAGGATCTGAACCCCATCGGCTCGCACGTCACGGCCTCGGCCTACGTGGAGAACTACGCGGGCGCCGCGGTGACCACGCTCTACGGCGTCGACACCACCACCGACACGCTCGTGCTGCAGAACCCGCCCAACAACGGAACCATCGCCGCGGTGGGCACGGGCCTGGGCGCTGCGTTCACCGACAACGTGGCCTTCGACATCACCACCACCGCCAACGTCGCGTACCTCGCGGGTGAAGTGACCGGCACGCTGGGCGTCTCGTCGCTCTTCACCGTCAACCTCACCACCGGCGTCGCCACGCGCGTCAACACCATCAAGGGCGGCGAGGCAATCACCGGGCTGACCGCGCGCACCGCACAGCGCGCCGTCGCGTTCGGCGTCACCACCGACAACCGGCTGATCAGCTTCGCCGCCAACACGCCGGCCACCCTGACGCTCGACGTGGCGATCACCGGGCTGATGGCCAGCGAGAACGTCGTGGGCATCGACTTCCGCCCTGCGACGGGTGCGCTGATCGCGTTGACCAACCAGAACCGCCTCTACGTGCTCGACACCACCACGGGCGCCGCGATGTCGGGTTTGGTGATGAGCGGCGCGGCCCTCGACGGCAACGCGTTCGGCATCGACTTCAACCCGACGGTCGATCGCCTGCGCATCGTCTCGACCATTCCGGCGGCGGGCGCGCAGTTGGTGAATGAAGGCCAGAACCTGCGGGTGAACGTGGTCACGGGCGCCGCGACGGTCGACGGTCGCATCGCAACCCTGGCGACGAACATCTCGCTCTTCGGCGCGGGCTACACGAACAACTTCGTGGGCACGACTTCGACCGCGCTCTACTACCTCGACTCCGGCAGCAACCGGCTGCTCACCAACGCGGCGCCGAACCTGGGGGCGACCACCGACGTCGGCCCGCTCGGTGTCGACGTGACCAACGTGGGCGATCTCGACATCGCTGGCCTGAGCAACAACCTGGTGCTCGCGGCCATGCAGGTGACGGCGGCGACCACCTCGAACCTGTACCGGGTTGATCTGACCACCGGCGCCGCCACCTCGGTGGGCGCCATCGGTGCGACGACCCCGGTGGTCGGCCTGGCGATCCGTTTCCAGTAGCTGACTGGTCGAGCTCGAACACGGCATCGAGCGCAGTCGAGATGCATCCTCCGCTTCGTGCGGCAAGTGACCCCTCGACTCCGCTCGGGGGGACCGGGGGTGCTGTTCCTAAGGAGCGGATCTTCTCCAATCCAGCCAGCACGCGAGGTGGCCGCACAACACGAAACCAAACGCGTTGAGCGCGCCGTGCGTGGGCACCATGTCGGGCACGGTCAGCGCCGGAACCCACGGCCAGTACTGATTGGCCGCCCAGCTCACGCCGAGCACCATCGCGATGAGCGGAGCGAAACACGACACGCGCCACCACCACCGGCTGCGGCCCGCTCGCGCATCAGGCCACTGCAGCGCCGCGACCAGCCACACGCCCGCGGTCATCAGGCTCGCGCCACCGACCTGACCCAGCGCACTGCGGGTGATGAAACCCAGCGCGACGACGGGCGGTGCGATGAACACCAGCACCCGCGCGAGCCTGGTCCACCGGCTCGGCCGCACCGCCTGAAGCCGGAGCGCCAACGCCAGCGTGCCCGCACCTGCGTACGTGAAATGAAGCGCGGTCAGCTTCACGATCGGCTCGGGAATTTCGAACAGCGTGACCTCGAGGCGCGACGCGACCAGCGCCAACGACGCGGTGCCCGCGAAGCCCGCCACCATCGCCGCCCAGCCCTCGCGCCGAAGGAGTGAACGCACGCCGGCGATCACCGTGAGCGCCACCCACGGCCCCACGAAGAGCGCCGCGAGGGGCCCGGGCCCCAGCAGCAAAGACACGGTGACGCCGAGCGCCGCGAGGAACCAGGGCAGCGGCCGCTCCTTCAAGGAGAACGGCATCACCGCACCCACGCCCACCACGAGCGCTGCGTTCATCGTGGGGATCATCAACGAAGCGAGCATCACGACGCGGACGTACTTCATTTTCACCCCGCACGTTTCTGCACCTCGAGTACCTCCGGCGTGTCGAAGAGCATCACGACGACACGCGAAAGCATGTGCAGGCACTGACTGATCAGCAAACAGAACCGGGAGCAGCGGACGACGGGCCGAGTGGAGCGAGCCGGATCAGACGAAGCGCCGCGGGTCCCGGTATGGTGCGGCCCCATGAGCACCGACCTGACGACGCCGAAGCTCCCCGCGCAGCCGCTGACCATGAAGCACGAGACCCAGCCCACCTGGGGTGTGGGGCTGGTGGTGCAGGATCTGCCCAGCCACTGGGTGATTTTCTTCGAGAACGCGGGCGAGAAGAAGTTCGTCAAGGCGATGGCGAAGGTGCTCAGCCCGGTGACGCTCGAGCCGGATGAACTCGCGGCGCTGCAGAAACGCGCCACCGCGCGCAAGCCCAAGGCGGGTTTCAAGCCCAGCGCCAACTTTCGCTCGGTGAAGAAGAAGCCCGCGGCGAAGAAGACCAGCGGGCCGCGCTTCACGAAGTTCGAAGAACAGCTCGCGGTGTTCGAACGGCTGTTCGCCGGTGGCTTTCAGGGCGAGACGTACGTGAAGAAGGAGCGCGAGCCGCGTGAAGCCGCCATCGCCCTGGCCCAGTTGCAGCTCACCGCCGCTTCATTCGCCAGCGAGCCGCCGGCCGAGATGTTTCAGCGCGCGCAGTCGGTGCTCTCGGCCACCGACATCGTGTTTCCCATCGAAGGGCCCATCCCCTTCAAGCTGATCGTCGGTGAGGACCAGGTGAAGACGGCCGCGGGTCTGAAAGACGCGCTGCACGGAGCGGGCGCGTACGGAGAGCGGCTCCAGCGGTTCGCGGCGTCGATCAACTTGAAGGACAGCAAGGGCGTGGCGAAGAAGGTCACCTGGCCGCTGGCGACGGTGTTCGGCGGGCTGTTCGATCCGAAGCAGCACACGTGCGTGAAGCCGACCGCCTTCGCAGCGCAGGCCGCCCTGTTAGGCATCGCGGTGCAGAAGTCGCAGGCGCTCGATGGGGCGGGTTATGCGTTGTTCCTCGAGGTGGCGACGCGCACGCAGGCGTTGTTGCGCCAGGCGGGGGCTCAGCCGCGTGACTTGCTCGACGTGTACACGTTCATCTGGCGCACCCACGCGGACAAAGCGGTCGCGGCGGAAGCGGTCTGAAAAAATGAACTTCCCGAATTTGTGGGTCAGCCACAAATTCGGGTCATTCATTTTCCGCACCGTCAGGGGCCGAGGCCCACCTGACACAGCGGGCAGTCGATCAACGAGCGCGGGGCGCCGGTCGGCAGATCGTTCACGAGGCAGGTGCCCCCGAGTGAGTCGATACGCGCCGAGAGCCCGCGGGCGCTCTGCAGGTACATCTGGCCCCACGACACCTCGCCCGCATCGGTCTGCAGGAAGAGCTGCACGCCGCACCCGCCATCGCTGCGCGCCGTCTCGCGGATGCGATCGCCCAGGGCGAGGGGGGCAGGCCCGCGGCACGCGAGCTGGGTGACGACCCAGGTGAACTCGAAGCCGCCACCGCACGACGGCGGAATGCAGGACGTGGAGGGCGGACAACGCAGGCACTCCACGCCGCGATCCTGGATGCAGGTCTGGCCGACGCTGTCCGCGCACTGCGCGACACAGCGTTGATCGACACAGCTGAAGCCCGCGTCACTCTGAAGAATGTTCCGGCACCAGTCGGTCACCCGCGGGGTCCCAACGCAGTCGGAGGCGGTGGTGCACTCGGGGCCGGCGTCGAGAATGGCCGCGTCGGGGAGCGCGGTGCCCGCGTCTTCATCGACGGGTTGCAGGCACTGACAGCTGCTGAGACCGAGCACGAAGAGCAGGCGCCACATCAGAGCGGAAAATCGAAGAGGGCGAGGAGCACGGGTTCCTGGCTGGTGTCGAGCTGCAGCTCGCAGCTCTCGAACTCGTTGCACTGGAGCGGCACGGGGAACTTCTCGGGCGCGTTCTTCAGGCGCTTGAGCGCGTCGAGGAAGATGCCGGGCCGCAGGGTGGGCTGCTTGATCATCGGCAAGGTCTCGAGCGTCCTGGTGAGCAGCTTCACCGCTTCTGCGGGCGTCAGCGAAGGCGTGATCGACTTCTTCGAACGCAGCTCCACCGAGAGACCCAGGTGGGCGCAGCCGCTGACCTGCAAGGTGACGCTGGTGCCATCGGGGTACTCAAGCGTCTCGCGGAAGACGCGATCCTTCCGGCCTTGATCTTCGAGCTGAGACTTGAGGACCCCCTCGTTGAGCACGCAGTCGTCAGCACCGAGGAGGAGGACCAGCAGACCGAGCGGGATCACGAGGCCCTTGTAATGCACGTCGCACCCTCACCCCAACCCTCTCCCATGGGGAGAGGGAGTGTACGGTGCGGCCGCCATGTCGAACCGCGCTCAACTCGTTTCCCGCGAACTCTCTCTTCCTCTCGCCGGCGTCACCGCCACGCTCGACCTCCTCGAAGGCGGCGCCACGGTGCCCTTCATCGCGCGCTATCGCAAAGAAGCCACCGGCGCGCTCGACGACGAGGCCATCTCCCGCATCGCCGAACACGCGAAGGTCGTCGACGCGCGCGAAGGCCGAAGAGCCACCATCCTCGAGAGCCTGAAGGAACAAGGCGTGCTCACGCCCGAGCTCGAACGCGCCATCCTCGCGGCCAGCACGCTCGCCGCGCTCGAAGACCTCTATCTTCCCTGGCGCCCGAAACGCCGCACCCGTGCACAGACCGCTCGTGAACGGGGACTGCAGCCGCTGGCCGACGTGCTGCTCGCGCAAGGACCCACGTCTCCCGCCCGCGACGCGCTCGCCACTCCGTACGTCGACGCCGCCAAGGAGCTGCCCGACGTCGACGCGGTCTGGGCCGGCGCGCGCGACATCGTGGCCGAGGTGATCGCCGAGAAGGCCTCCCTGCGCGCCGAGCTGCGCCAACTCTTCGCCGACGAAGCCGAGCTGGTGGTCGACGTCGCGCGCGGCAAGTCGAAAGCCCCCGAGCTCGCCAAGTACCAGGACCACCTCGGCCGCCGGGAGCGCGCGAAGAACGCACCTTCTCACCGCGTGCTCGCCGCCGAACGGGGAGAGACCGAAGGCCTGCTCAAGGTCTCGCTCGAGCTGCCCGCAGCCCAGGTGAGCCCGCGCGTTCGACAGGCCGTGGTTCGCCGGGGCGCCGCTCCCGTGCTCGCCAAAGAACTCGAGCTCGCGCTCACCGATGCCACCGAGCGGCTGCTCCTGCCTTCGCTGGAGAGCGAACGCCGCCGGGCCCTCAAGGAGCGCGCTGACGAAGAGGCCATCGCCGTCTTCGCGAAGAACCTCACCGCGCTGTTGCTCGCGCCCCCGCTGGGCGGAAAGCCCCTCATCGCGATCGACCCGGGTCTGCGCACCGGCTGCAAGGTGGTCGCGCTCGACGCACGCGGCGGCGTGCTCGCGCAGCTCACCATCTACCCGCACACCGGCCGTGAGTCGGAGGCCGGCGTTCAGCTCGCCGCGCTGGTGAAGAAGCACCCGTCGGCCGCCATCGCCATCGGCAACGGCACCGCGGGGCGGGAGACCGAGACCTTCGTGAAGAAGCTGCAGACCACCGGGCTGATTCCCAAGGAGCTCCGGGTGATCAGCGTCAGTGAAGCAGGCGCCTCGGTCTATTCCGCTTCGGAGGTCGCGCGCGAAGAGCTGCCCGACATGGACGTCACCTTGCGCGGCGCGGTGTCCATCGGCCGGCGGCTGCAGGATCCACTCGCCGAGCTGGTGAAGCTCGACCCGAAGAGCATCGGCGTCGGCCAGTACCAACACGACGTCGATCAACCCGCGCTCACCGCGTCACTCGATCGCGTGGTGGAGAGCGTGGTGAACAAGGTGGGCGTCGATCTCAACACCGCCTCACCGACGCTGCTCCGCTACATCGCAGGGCTGGGGCCGGCGCTCGCCACCGCCATCGTCGCGTTCCGCGCTGAGAACGGCGCGTTCGCCACCCGGGCGCAGCTCAAGAAGGTGCCGCGGCTGGGTGCGCGGGCGTTCGAACAGTGCGCGGGGTTCTTGCGCATTCGAGGTGGTGACGAGCCGCTCGACGCGAGCGCAGTGCACCCGGAGCGGTACGCCCTGGTGACGAAGATGGCGAAGGATCTCGGCGTCGCGCGTGGTGCGCTGGTGGGTGACGAGGCGTTGGCCTCGAAGCTCGAGCCCACCAGGTACGTCGACGACGCGGCGGGCGTCGGTCTGCCCACGCTCAAGGACATCGTGCTCGAGCTGAAGAAGCCGGGCCGCGATCCCCGCGCGGAGTTCACCGAGGTCGGCTTCGATGATGGCATCACCGAGCTCAGTCACGTGAAGCCCGGCCAGGTGCTCAACGGCATCGTCACCAACGTCGCGGCGTTCGGCGCGTTCGTGGACATCGG
>JANODF010000481.1:0-4118 GCA_031412555.1 Archangium sp.
GGCGTTCGCCGCCTCGAGCTCGCTCAGGAGCTGCGCTTTCGCTCCTTCGCCCCCGGCTGCCCGCAGCGCCTGAACCTCCGCTTCGAGCTGTGTGCGCGCGGCGTAGGACGCTTCGAGCTCGCTCATCAGCTGAGCAGCGCCGCCTTCTTCCATCGCGGCCCGCAGCGCCTGAACCTCCGCTTCGAGCTGGGTGCGCGCGGCGTAGGACGCTTCGAGATCGCTCATCAGCTGAGCAGAGCCGCCTTCTTCCATCGCGGCTCGGAGCGCCTGAACTTCGGCCTCGAGCTGAGTGCGCGCGGCGTAAGACGCCTCGAGGTCGCTCGTCGCACCTGCATCCGACGGCTTTGCGCGAAGTGCTTCGAGTTCGGAGCGCACCTGTTCGAGTTCGGTCGCGAGTTCTTCACGCTCCCGGCGCGCGGTGGCGAGGGCGAGTTCGCGCGCTTCGGTCTCCTGCTGTACCGCATCATCGAGCGCCGCGACCCGCGCCCGAGCGTTGTCGCGTTCTGCCGAGATCTGACTCGAGCTGCCCAGGTACGCCGATTCGGTCTCGGCCAGGCGCGTCTCGAGTTCGGTGACGCGCGCGCGGGCGGCTTCCAGTTGAACGAGCTTCTCTCTCGATTCGTCGAGCGCTGCTGCGAGTTCGGCGACCTTCTCCTTCGTGGACACGAGCTCAGCGGCCGCCGCTTCGACCTTCTGCCGCGACTCCTCGAGGGCGACGGTCAGCTGCGCGTCCTTCTGCTCCAACCGCGCGCGCACCTGGGTCAACTCCCCCATCAGGGTGGTGCTCCCGGCATCTTGTTCTTCCCGAAAACGATCGAGCTCAGCGCGGGCCTTCTCCCGCTCGGCGAGGATCACCAGGCGGCTGTCCTTCTCCGTCTGCAGGTCGGCGGTGATCGAGCTGAGCTGCGCCCGCACGCCCTCCAGTTCTGCCTTGAGGTCCTTGCGGTCTTCCGAGATCACCGCCGCGCGATCCCGCGCTTCATCTCGCTCGGTGACCAGCGTTCCGGTCAGGTCTTCATGCGTCTTCTGCAGCCGCTCGAGGGCCCCCTCGAGCTGGAGCACCTTCGACTCATCGACCGCCACCAACGACGCATCCCGCCCATCCGTCAGCCGACGGCTCGCCCGGGAGAGGCGGGTGGTGCCATCGGGCTTCACGTCGAAAGCGAGCTTGAGCAACCCGATGCCCGGAGCATCGATGATCAGCCCCAACGCGCTCGGTTCGACGGACAGCCCCACGTCGATCGGGCCTGCTTCGCTCTCGGCGTGAAGCCCTGCGTCCCAGGCGTCGGGCGCGGTGGTGCGACTGCTCACGTCGGCCCGTTTTCGTGAATCGGCCATGGGGCGCATCGTACCCTCGAAACCGGGCTCCCTCGCCAAATTGGCCGGGTGAAGACAGACGGCCGCTTCGAGGGTAGAGGCCCGCTTCAATGCGTTCGCCGATCCGTCTCGAAGTGCAGGCCACCGCTCCGTCAGGGGCGAGGGCCGGCGTGCTCCACACCCGCCGCGGCGCCACCTTGCTGCCGACCTTCATGCCCGTCGCGACCCACGCGCACGTGCGTGGACTGACGATGGATGAGGTCGCCGAATCGGGCGCCACCATCTGTCTGTCCAACACCTACCACCTGCTGCTCCGGCCTGGCGTCGAGGTCTTCAAGCGCTTCGGAGACGTGCACCGCTACATGCAGTGGGGCGGCGGCGTGCTGACCGATTCGGGCGGCTTCCAGATCTTCAGCTTGCCGGGCTCGCGTGAGATTGGCGAAAAGGGCGCGCACTTCCGCAGCCCGTACGACAACCACGCGCACCTGCTCTCGCCTGAGACCAGCATCGAGACGCAGCAGGCGATCGGCTCGGACATCATGATGGTGCTCGACGTGTGCATTCCGTCGACGTCGGCCGAGCCCGAGACGATCGAGGCCATGGAGCGCACGCACCGTTGGGCGCTCCGTTCGCTCGCCGCGCGCAATGCGAAGGACACCGGTCAGGCGGTCTTCGCGATCGTGCAGGGCGGGGTGTTCCCCAAGCTGCGCACGGAGAGCGCGGGCTTCCTCACGCAGCATCCGTTCGATGGGTTCGCGATCGGCGGCCTGGCGGTCGGCGAGTCGCGTGAGCTGCTCTATTCGATGACGCAGCACACGGCGCCGCTGCTCCCGGCAGATCGGCCGCGTTACCTGATGGGCGTCGGTACGCCGATCGATCTGGTCGAGGCGGTCAACGCGGGCGTCGACATGTTCGACTGCATCGTGCCGCCGAAGATGGCGCAGCAGGGCTACGCGTACACGTTCGAGGGCATGTTGCGCATGAGCCGCAACGAGTTTCGCCTGGGCGACGAGCCGCTCGACCCGACCTGCCTGTGCCCGGTGTGCAAGCGCTACACGCGCAGCTACCTGCGGCACCTCGCGCACGGCAATCACTACCTCGCGTCACGGCTGCTGTCGGTGCACAACCTCTGGCACTACCAGGCGCTGATGCGCCGCATGCGTGAGGCGATCATCGAAGGGCGCTGGGCGCAGGAGTACGCGGTGCTGCGTGAGCTGCTCGCTCCGAAGAAGGGCATGTACCGCTCGACGGGCGCGAAGGAAGGTGTGTTCGAGTTGGTGACCACGCGGCAGGGGCATCGCGCGGTGCGGCACACGGGGCACGGCGAGATCATGCACCCGGTGGGGCCGTGGGATGAGGCCAACCGGCTCTACGTCGATCAGCTCGAGCTCGAGCGCCGGCTGTCGATCCCGTCGGAAGATCCGCTGCGCATTCTGGATGTCGGGCTGGGGGCAGGCACCAACGCGATCGCTGCGCTCACCCGCGCCGAGAAGATGGGCAGCAACCGCAAGCGTCCGCTGGAGATCGTGAGCCTGGAGATCGACCTCGCGCCGCTCCGTCTGGCCGCGGCTGATGCGGAGGGTTTCCCGTTCTTGCAGCCCTGGAAGCACGCGGTGGAAGCGCTGCTGACGGAAGGCCGTTGGGACTCGCCGAGCTTGAGCTGGCGGCTGCTCGAGGGCGACGCGGTGAAGCTGGTGGGCGAGTTGGATGGCGTGTTCGACGTGATCTTCTTCGACCCGTTCAGCCCTGATTCGAACCCGACGATGTGGACGATCGACTTCTTGCGTGAGGTGCGTTCACGCACGCCGCGCGAGGGCGGGGTGCTGGCGACGTACAGCGCTGCGACGCCGACGCGAGTCTCACTTCTTCTCGCGGGATTCTTCGTCGGTCACGGCATGTCGACGGGCACCAAGGGCGAGACGACCATCGCGGCGACGGCGCCCGGCATCGTGCAGCAGGCGCTGGGGCAGCGCTGGCTCGAGCGGTGGCAGCGCTCTTCCGCGCCGGGTCCGCACGGTGGCGAACTCACCACCGAACTCGCGCAGGCCGTACGCGCACACCCTCAGTTCCTGGTGAAGCCAGGCGCACCGGTCGTCGAGAACTAGAGAAACTCTTTCCCTCTACCACTGGGAGAGGGTCCGGGTGAGGGCCTCACCTCCTCGGACTGCGTAGGTCAGAATCCGGTGCTATGAATGGACCATGTCCACGCTCCCGGTTTCTCAGGTCAAGGCTCGACTCTCTGAAGTGATCGAAACGGCCCGCGAAACGGGTGAGGCCGTGATCATTACGCAGAACGGCGAGGGCACGGCGGTGCTGCAGGATCTTGCCTCATACGAGGCCACGCGCCGGTCTCTCGCGATGCTGAAGTTGGTCGCGCAGGGAGAACGCGACCTGGCTCGAGGAAAGTCGGTATCGAACGCTGCCGTCTTCCGCGATCTGCGCAGGCGACTGAGCGCGAAGTGAAGCGGTTCTCGGTCCGTTGGGCATCAGTGGCTCGAGACGACCTGGAACGAATCGTCAGCTACATTGCCCTGACCAGCGTCAAGAACGCCCTCGCTGCCGCTGATCGCATCGAAGAGTTGGCAGAGAGCCTTCACACGCTGCCGAACCGCGGAAGGGTCGTTCCCGAGTTGGAGCGCCACGGCATCAACGAATGGCGTCAGGTGACCGAGGCGCCCTGGCGACTCATCTCCAGAGTCGACAAAAAGCGCGTTGAGATCGTTGCCCTGGTGGATGCACGCCGGAACCTCGAGGACTTGCTCTTCGAGCGGCTGATGCATTCAGACTAGCCCCTCACCCCG
>JANODF010000482.1:0-9267 GCA_031412555.1 Archangium sp.
CCGGGCCGTGGCGGGGCCCGCCTGACGCGCGGCTCTGCGGGGTCGCCAACATGACGATTTTAAAAACCCCCCCGGGCGCGGGGGGTGTGGGGGGCGCGCCGCGCGGGGTGCGGGGCCTCGGTGCTCGAATTGGCCCCTCCCCGACCCTCTCCCCGCTGGCGCAGGGAGAGGGAGCACATCAGGCTCCGAAGAAGGCGAGGATCTTCATCGTCAGGAAGGCGAGCCCTGCGGAGAACGGCAGGGTCACCACCCATGCGATCAGGATGTTGCCGGCCACGCCCCAGCGAACTGCAGAGACTCGCCGTGATGCGCCGACGCCCATGATCGACGCGTTGATCACGTGCGTGGTCGACACCGGAATGCCCAGGTGGCTCGCACCGAGAATCGTCAACGCCCCCGCGGTCTCGGCCGCGAAACCCTGAATCGGCGTGATGCGAATGATCTTCGTGCCCATCGTCTTGATGATGCGCGTGCCGCCCGCCGCAGTACCTGCCGCGATCGCGAGCGCACACGAGATGATCACCCACGTCGGAACGTGATCCGCATCCGCCGGCATCACCCACGAAGGCATCCACTCGGGCTGCGCGTGGCCAGTGGTCATGAACGCCACCAGCGCCAGCGTGATGATGCCCATCGACTTCTGGGCATCGTTGCTCCCGTGACCGAACGCCATCATCGCCGCCGAGAGCAACTGCAGCCGCCGTGAGTGGGCGTGCACGATGCTCGGGCGCGCGCCGTACAACACCGGCACCGCGATCAAGAACGCGACACCCAGGCCCAGCACGATGCGCGTCTCGAGCGTCGACCTCGACAGCGCCAGGCCGATGGCCGGGCCATTCCACAGCGCCCAGATCAGCACCGCGAAGGCCACCGCCCACAACCCCATCAACACCGGGCGCTTCCAATGCCCGCGCGCGATCCACACCAGGCCGAGCATGGTGAAGAACGCCACCACGAAGCCGATGGTGGGCGAGGCGACCAGCGGCACCAACACCTTCTGCACCAGCGCGCCCCACTTGAAGGCACTCAACCCCGAGTGCGCCACCACCGCTCCCGCCAGCCCGCCGACCAGCGCGTGCGAGCTGCTCGAGGGAATGCCGAACCACCAGGTGATGATGTTCCACGTCGAGGCGCCGATGAGCGCGGCCAGCACCACCGCCTGCGTGACGGTGCTGGGATCAGCGAAGCCCGTCGCGATGGTCTTGGCGACCGCCGTGCCGGTGATCGCGCCGACGAAGTTCAAGATGCCCGCGAGGAACACTGCCGTGCGAATCGGCAGCACGCCCGTCGACACCACGGTCGCGATCGCGTTGGCCGCGTCGTGAAAGCCGTTGATGTAGTCGAAGACGATGGCCATCAAGACCACCGCGATCAAAAGGCTAACCATGCTTCACGGCCAGGTTGGCGAGCAGGTCGGCCACGTTGTCGCAGTAGTCGACCGCGGCCTCGAGATCGTCGAGCGCTTCCTTCTGCTTGAGCAGCTCGCGGAAGTCGGGGTGTGAATCCGAGAACAGCTGAGAGATCGCCTGCCGGTAGATCGAGTCGGCTTCCTTCTCGAGTGAGCGCACCTTGCGGCCGCCCTCCAGGAGGTTGTGGTACTCGTGCGTGCGCAGGAGCGGCACCGTCTCCGCGATGATGGCGGTGCAGGCCTCGAGCTTCTCCATCAGCTGCACCATCGCCGGCGTGGGCCGCTCGAGGTGGTACAGGTTGAAGCAGCGCGCCGAGAGGTTGCAGAAGTCGATGATGTCGTCGAGCTCGCTGGTCAGCCGGTGCAGGTCTTCACGATCGAGCGGGGTGACGAAGGTGCGCGCGAGCGCGTCTTCCATCTTGCGCACCACGTCGTCGGCCCGGTGTTCGATGGCCTGCACCGCCTCGCGCACCTTGGAGGCCGGCTGATCCTTGAAGGTGTGCAACGCCTTGCTGGCTTCCAGCCCGAGGCGGCCCAGCTCCTCCAACATGTCGTACCAGTGCTGTTCACGAGGCAGGAGGAAGCGGACGAGTCCCTGAAGTGAGGCCATGGGCCCATTGAGCAAACTCGGCAGATCCACCCGGTTACATCTGCGTGACGGTTGTGTGACTCAGCGCCGTCGCGCGCGCAGGGCCAGACCGAGCAGCAAGAGCGCGAGGTTGAAGGGCCCCGGGTCGACCGCGGTGCAGCCACAGCCGCCCAGCACCTTCTCGGGTTCGGGCGGAGTGACGGGCGCTTCGCCCGCGATGAAGGTCACCGCCGTGCTCCGGGTCGAGTTGCCTGCGGCATCGAAGGCGACCGCCACCACCGTGTGCGGGCCGGCAGCCACCTCGAGGTTCTGGCCCCACGGCACAGCGGCGAGCGTGGCCACGACCGCACCATCGAGCTCGAGCTGAACCTGGGTGACCGCCACGTCATCGGACGCTTCGATCGTGACCGCGACGGACAGACCGGTGAGCGCGTCTGCAGAAGGCGTGAGCACCTGCACGAGGGGCGGCGTCGTGTCGCTCGGCAACTCGCCCACCACCACGGAGACCCCCGCGCTCGTGGTGGCGTTACCCGCCGCATCGACCGCGCGCGCCGTCAGCACGTGCGAGCCATCCGTGAGCGTGGAGGCGTTGAAGGACGTCTCCCACGGAGGCGCCGTGACGGAGCCGAGCGAGGTGGTGCCATCAGCGACGAACTCCACCTGCACCACGCCGACGTCGTCGGTCGCCGTGGCCGACAGCGCGGTGGCGCCGATGAGCCGGGTTCCTCCGAGCGGTTGGGTGAGCGAGACCGCGGGCGCCTGCGTGTCGGGCGTCGCGTTGATGGTGATCTGCGCCGAAGCCGAGAGCGCCCCCGACGAGACGGTGAGCAGGTGCGGTCCACCCGGGGTGGTTCCCGCCACGAACTGGCCTGCACCATCCACCGCGCCGCCTCCGGCGATGCTCCAGGTGAAGGTGGGCTGCGGCACGAGCGGCGCACCGAATTGATCATTCACGCTCGCCGAGAATGACTGCGTCTGGCCGGCCTGCAGATCGACCACGCTGGGTTGCACGTCGAGCACCGTGGGCGTGGCCTGCACCGTGACGGAGACCCGGCTCGTCACCGTGTTCCCCGCGGGATCGACCACCGTGACGAGGAACTCGTAGTCACCCGCTTCGCTGAAGGTGGCCACCACGGTCTTCGAGGCGTTGTCGTCGTTGGTGGAGAAGGTCACCGGTGAAGGCGCCAGTGACGTCGACCAGCGGTAGACCAGCGACGGTTCGCCCGTGTCGTCCGTGGCGCGAACGGCGAGTTGGGTGGTGGTGCCCGCGACCGGGTTGGGCGTCGCGCTGGCCGCACCCAGCAGGGTCGGCGTTCCTGCGCCCGTGACGGTGACCATCGCCGTGGCCGTGCGCGCGCCGACGGTGGCGGTGACCACGAAGGGTCCACCCGGCGTCGCACCCGCGGTAAAGGGGGCCACCGTGCCGGAAGGGCTGATGGTGCCGCCGCCGGAGACGCTCCACCCCGGCGTGCCCACGAACATCGCGCGATTGAATTGATCGCGCTGCGTGGCCTGGAAGTTCTGCATCGCCCCGGTCATCACCGTCGCGTTCGCAGGCGTGATGTCGAGGCCGGTCGAGGTCTGTTGCACCTGCACCACCACCGAGCTGCGCGCGGTCAAGCCACCGGGATCCTGGATCAGACACTCGAAGGTGTACGTGCCGGCGCCCGTGAAGGTGACCGTGCTGGTCTTCGCCGCGTTGGTCGCGTTCGCCGAGAACGAGACGGGATACGAGCCGACCACGTTCCACGAGTAGATGACTGAGGGCTCACCCGAGTCATCCGCACCGAGCACGGAGAGCTGCGTGGTGGTGGCGGTCACCGGGCTGGGCGTCGCGGACGCAGCGGTCATCACGCTCGGAGGCACGTTCACCACCGTGGTGGAGAAGTCCCTGCCGGTGAGGTTCGTGGTGCTCACGGTGACCGCCAGCGTGGCCGGTACGAAGGCGTAGCCCGACAACGTGGGCGTCAGCGTGTACGAGCCCGCGGGCACACCCACGAGCGTGTAGTTGCCCAGCGAGTCGGTGGTCGCGCTGCGGGTGCCGTCGCTGATGACCACATTGGGCAGCGGAGAACCGCCGGTGCGCGCGGTGCCCTGCACCTGGAAGGTGGCGCCGCTGGTGACCTGGAAGTTCAAGTTGCCGCGGCTCTGGCCCTGCACGACGATCGGATTGGTGAAGCTGCCCGGCGTGAGCGTGACGCCGGGGCTCGTGGCCACCAGGTTCCACGTGCCGTTGGGAACCGCCGAGATGAAGTAGTTCCAGTTCGAGCCACCCGCGGTCGCGGTCACCGTGCGGACTCCGTCGGTGACGATCGGCGCGGTGCTCACGCCTGCATTGGGAATGGTTCCGTACAACGACTGGCCAGTCGCCGAGTAGTTGAGCGCCGAGACATCGCCGCCGAACACTTCGAGGGGATTGGTGAAACCCACCGGCCGGAACTCCCAGCCGGGTTTGGTGGCGGTCAGCGTGTAACGGCCGGTCGGAACACCGGAGAGCACGTAGTCGCCGCTGGCGTTGGTGGTCGCCGCGCGCGTGCCATCGCTCACCGTCACGCCGGCAACGTTGACCGCGCCGAAGGTGACCTTGCCGCGCAGGGTGTAGCCCGCCACCGCGGTGGCCGTGAAGTCGAGCGCGCTCTGGCTGCCGCTGACCGTCAACGGTGCGGCGAACGAACGCGTGAAGGTGAAGCCGGTCTTCGCCGCGTTGATCGTGAAGCTGCCCGCGGGAACGTTGGTGAGCACGTACGTGCCGTCGTCTGCCGTCACGGTGGCGCGGGTGCCGTCGCTGATCCGCACGCCCGAGACGGGCGTTGCACCGGAGAGCACCACTCCGGAGAGCGTGAAGGTCGCAGGCGCGCCGACGGTGACCAGGATCGAGCGAGTCGCCGTGCCGCCCTTCATGTCGCTCACCGTGAGCCGCACGTTGTGGGCGCGCGCGGCCGTGAAGGCCCGGCTCACCACCGCGGCGTTCGCGCCCCAGGTGTCGTCGTCGAACTCCCACGCATAGGCGAGGGTGTCGCCGTCGGGATCGCTCGCGGTGGCGGTGAAGGTGACCATCTGGCCCACCGTCGCGGTCTGGGTGCTGGCCGCCAGCGACAGCGTGGGCGCGCGATTGCCGGGGAAGGTGCCCAGGTTGATCACCACGTCGATCGCCTCGGGCATCGTTCCGGCCTTGGCCACCGGCGTGAAGTGAATGCCCGCCAGCGAATCGGAGAACGTGCGCCCGATGATCAACGTGGAGTTGTTTCGCGAGCCGTCGCCCGGCGTGAGGTCGAGCAGGTTGCTCGCCGTGTTCCCCGCGTAGCCCCAGTTGATCGAGACGCCGTCTTTGGTGTGGGGCGTGTTGATCGCGGGGCGGTACTCGACCCAGTAGTCCTTCGATGCGTCGCGGGTCACCTTCGCGGTGTGCAGGCCCGCGGTGATCGGCTTCTCCAGCTCTTGAATCCGGTAGGTGCCGCTGGTGGTGACGGTGGCGATCTCGCCGGGCAGCACCCAGTCGAAACGTTTCTTGAACCACGCGTTGAAGTGATTGCCCTGGCCACCGCCGCCGCCCATCACGTCGTAGGGGTTGCCGTACTCGGTGCTGGTGCCCGGCCCGATCACCGTCATGCCCGTCGAGTTCCAGTAGTTCGCGTGGAAGACGCCGTAGTTGTGGCCGAGCTCGTGCGCGGTGACCCGCAGGCTGAAGTTGCCGTTGAGCCAGGTACCTTTGCTGCCCACGTAGCCGCGGCCCGCCCAGCCCGAAAAGGTCGAGGCGAAGGCGATCACGTCGAAGCTGTACATGTTCGGATCGATGCCGGCGTCACGCGCCGCGCCCAGCGCGTCGTTGCGCAAGCGCAGGTACTGATCGCCGGTCTTGTATTCGGCCTGGGTGAGCGGGAGCCGCAGCGTCGGCGTCACCGTCGTGCTGAGCGAGGTCTTGCCGTACGAGTTCGATTGGAAGAACTGGTTGGTGGTGGTGTCGATCGCGGACTGCGCGGTGGCCAGCGAGAGGGGATCGCCGACGCGATCGGAGAAGTCGACGCGCACGTAGAGCACCGTCTTGGCGCCTTCCGTCCACGCGCTCGCCGGCGGCAGACCTTCGTCGGCGGCCGTCTGCTCTTCACCGAGCGCCAGCGTGCCGTCGTACTGCTCGGCGTGCGTGGGTACGCAGAAGCCGTAGAGCGTGTCGCCGCCGTGGAAGAGCAGATCGGGCTCGGTCTTCTTGCGCGAGATGGGGCAGGCCCGCGGCCGCTCGATAGGGAAATCGGGCCGCGCTTCTCCCGGGAAGATGCGGCGCAGGCGGCGATCGGTGACCGCGATGGCCCCGTCGAGTGCGACGCCGTGCAGGCGGACGTTCTCTCTCGTCACGCTCAGGAGGCGCTGACCGAACACCCCGGCGCGCAGCACTTCGTCGATGCCGCTGAAGGTGACGAAGCGCTCCAGCGAGCCTTCGGTTCCACCGACCACGTGGAGGGTGCCGATGCCATCGCGCCAGGACTCGAGGTGGCGGGTGACGGAGGCGGGCAGGGCGGTGCGTTCCACCGGAGTGACCGCGAGCTCCAGCGCACGTTCAGGGTCGGTCAGCAGCAGCTCGCGGAAAGACGCTCGGCGCGCTTCAGCCAGCGCCACGCCGGTGGTTTCCAGCTCGGTGCGGGTGAGCTGGTCGGAGGCGAGGTAACGCTCCTTCCATTGTTCGAAGGTGTCGGTCGAGGTGAGCCCGGCCGTGCGGCTCGAGGCGCTCGGCTCGGAAGGCGACGGGGTACAGCTCGCGAGCACCAACGCCAGGAGGGGAAGGTGTCGCAGCAGAGAGCGTCGCCGGTAGCAGCGGAACGCTGTGCGAGACAGACCGAAACGAAGTGGAGGTCTGGCCGGAGACATGGCGCGCCATGTGAGCAAGCGGTGTGCCCTGCACGGCGCCCCTGTTTCAGAGGGAACACGCTGCGGAAACAGGGCGGATCGCTCTGCACCTCCTGCGACCTTGCAGTTGTTGCGGAGTTGGCTGGAAGGGAGTGGTGAGGACTGTCCCCCTCACGTGCGGTCGACTCTTCCCTCAAGTGCCTCCCTCTCCCCCGCGGGGGAGAGGGTCGGGGAGAGGGTTTGCCCCGATGGCGATGGTGATGAGTCGCGGCCCGTTGCTCGGCTCGAGACCCTCACCCTGACCCTCTCCCGAAGGGAGAGGGGATCACGTTTCACATGCTCAGCAAATTGCCGCCGATGAGCGACATGCCGCCATCGACGTTGTGCACACTGCCAGTGATGTACTTCGCCGCCGGCGACGCGAGGAACAACGCCAGCTGCGCGACCTCGTCCTTGGTGCCGAACCGCTGCAGCGGCAACGCCTTCTCGACCTTCGCCTTCACGTCGGGATCGCCGGCCAGCCGCTGCATGCCTTCGGTGTCGTCGATGGGCCCAGGCCAGATCGACATCACGCGAATTCCGACGGGGCCCCACTCCATGGCCAGCGTCTTCATCAGCATGTCGACGCCCGCCTTCGCCGCGCAGACGTGTGCCTGCATCGGGTACGGCACCTGCGCCTGCGGAGCGGAGATCGCGATGATCACCCCACCAGGCTTGCTCATCCGCTCGAACACCGCGCGGCAGGCGTTGAAGCTGCCGAGCACGTCGATGTCCATCACGGCCTTGAAGCCGTTCGACGACATCATGGCCACGGGCGCGGGGAAGTTGCCCGCGGCGCCGCACACCAGCACGTCGATGGGCCCGCCGAACGCCTTCACGGCCGCTTCGATCGCGCCTTCGACCGCGGCGTAGTCACGAACGTCGGCGGGATAGCCCTCGGCGGTGATGCCCTTCCCGCGCAGTTGAGCCACGGCCGCTTCGAGCTTCTCGACCTTGCGGCCGTTGATGGCCACCTTCGCGCCCATCTCTCCGAACGCTTCGGCGATGCGCAGGTTGATGCCGCTCGAACCACCGGTGACGAACACGTTCTTGCCGGCGTAGAGGCCGGGCTTGAAGACGTCAGACATGGTGGCTCAGGCTTTCTGAAACGGAGAACCGGCCGGGTTGCTCGCGCCGTTCATGAACAGCACGGTCACGCCGGAGAGCATGTCGGCCAGCGGCATGATCGGCTGCACGCACCACGACGCCATCGCGGCGAAGATGTTGAGCAGGTAGAAATCGGCGAGCACCTCGGGCGGGATCACCGGCGAGAGCTCACCCTTGCTGGCGGCGAACTCGAAACGTTTGCTCACCGCGGCGCGGATCACCTCGGCCTCCCGATCGGCCAGGATGGTGGTGCGGCGCATCGAGACGCCGAACATGTCCACCAGCAGGCGGTTGCGGTTCTCGGCCGCCCAGAACGCGGCGGTGTTCTTGATCAACGCGTCGAACACCGACTGCAGCGGCGCGTCGGGCGGCAGCGCGTTGAGCGCCTCGAGCGAGGGGCTCTCCGCTTCCCGCAGCAGCTCCAGGAGCACGTCGTCCTTGGAAGGGAAGTGGAAGTAGAACGCAGCCCGGCTCACTTCGGCCTTGAGTGCGATGTCTTCGATGCGGCAGTTCGCTACGCCGTCACGGCAGAAGATCTCGATCGCTGCGTGGTAGAGCTTCTTTCGCGTTTCTTCCCGCTGTTTGTCGCGCACGAACCCATGTGTACCCTGATCGTCAGCTTCCAGCAGCATCAGTCAGCACCCCTGATCGTCGCGGCCAACCGGGATGAATTGAGGGGGCGGCCTGCCTCTCCGCCCCGCCGTTGGGCGGGGGAATCGTTCGTCGCACCGCGTGATGACCAGGCAGGCGGCAGTTGGCTGGGCCTGACCGCGACGGGCCTGTTCGTGGGCGTCACCAACCGCTTTCCTTCCGAGCGGTTTCTCGATCGCGAGTCGAGGGGGGCGCTGGTGATCGAGGCATTGAAGGCGCCTTCGGCCAGCGCGCTGAGGGCTTCCCTCGAGGGGCTGTCGGCGAAACGGTTCAATACGTTTCACCTGCTCTATGCCGATCAGCACGCGGCCTTCGTCACGTGGAGTGATGGGGCGCAGGTGCACCACGACCCACTTGCGCCGGGTCTGCACGTGGTGACGGAGCGCAGTCTGGGCGGGGATGATCACGGACGATCGAAGGTGATCGGCTCGGCGTGGCCTTCGCTGGATCGGGTGGACGGGGTTCCCACTGCGGGTGCTCTGCAGGGGCTTCTGGCCCGGCCCAATCCCGCGGATCCCGCAAGGGGCGTTTGTGTGGATTGGCCCGAGATGAACTACGGCACTCGCAGTTCACTCGTGTTGTTCGTGGCGCCGCGGTTGGTGGACTCGCGGTGGTTCTGGGCGGAAGGGCGGCC
>JANODF010000483.1:0-6956 GCA_031412555.1 Archangium sp.
CGGCATCACGGCGAACCGCACCGTCTAGGGCGCTCTCAGAGGGGCTTTCGAGTGCTCAACGCCTCTCGGCATCACGGCGAACCGCACCTCGCACGCATCGCGAAGGGTCATCAGCGCTTCGTGTGCTCAACGCCTCTCGGCATCACGGCGAACCGCACCTGTTCTTCCGCATGGCGGACTACGCCACCGGGTACATGTGCTCAACGCCTCTCGGCATCACGGCGAACCGCACCGTCACATTAGATTCCACAGGTATTTCAACTGCTTGCTACCACCTCGTTCAAGGACCTCCGCAGCGACAAGCTTTCGCCCTTCACTTCTTCTCGGCTGGGCCACCAAACCCCGCAAACCCCTCCGACTTTCATGATCATGCACCCTATTCGATTGCCAAAGAGACAAGCAGCCGGTTTTCCAGGCGAAATTCTGCGGATCCACAGCAAGGCAACCCGACCACTTCACATACGTGATCACAGCACCACCAGTGGCCCCGGTGGATCCGGCCAATCATTGCGCGGGTTCATCGCCCTGACCCGCTCGACACATGAATCGCACACCCCAATGACCAAGAGCGAATCTTCCGCAACCAGAACGCGGCTGAGTTCCCAGCGCAGCTTCTCGCGATCACGGTCGGTCAAGCACGCGCGGAAAACCGAGTACTGCAGCCGCTGCCCCCACGCGCGAATGATCGCATACGCGTCGCGCCAGCGCCGGTCATCTCGTATGTCATACATGATCAAGTACCATCTGCGCGCTTCGGCCATGGGTCACCTCAACCTGAAGGTCGCGAAGAGGCCCGATTTGCCGGTCCACTCTTTCTCGAGCAAGCGCGCTTCAAGCTCGACCAGGCGCGCATAGCTCAGCGAATACCCGAGCACGTTGTGCTTCCACGTCTCGTGCCGTCGCCGCTCGTAGATCTGCAGCGCCTTCTTCCGCCCCGCATTGCTCAGCCAGACCCGCGTCACTACACCCGCACGCGTCGCCACGTCGAAGTCTGCCTCGATGTCCCAGGTCGCGCGGTTGACCGAGGCGATCACCGGCATGTCTGCAAGCGGCACCCGAAAGAGTTCCATCACGTCGAGCCCGAGCGGCCCGGCCGACCCGCGTGGCCGATGGTAGAACCCGAACGCCGTATCGAGGCCCACCGCCATCAGCCCCGCCTCGACTTCGCGGTGAACCAGCCCATAGAAGAATGAAAGAAGGGCGTTCAGTCGATCAAGCGGAGGATGCCGTGAGCGTTTCGTCCACTGCAGCTCGGCGGGAACGCTCGAAATCAACAACTCGGAAAAACACGCGAAGTAGCGCACCGCGGCGGCGCCTTCGAGCCCGAGCAAAGACTCCACTGACGCCGCATGGTGCACCTTCCTGAGCACCGAACGCAGATCGCGGACCTGTGCGCCCAGCTTTTCGCGCGCTTCGGGCCGCTCTCGTGAGGCACGAAGCACAAACCGGAGCTGCCCTTCGACCTTTGCCGCCACCAGCCGACGCGCGAGGGAGAGCCGGGTGCCCGCATCGCGGAGCGCCTCGAACTGCCTGAGCCGCCGGTGAATGCTGCCTGACTGCGTCGCGAGGCCGCCCACGAATTGACCGCCGCCGGTAAACCAGTGCACGCCAATCGACTCGTCGACACACATCGCGAGCGCCTGTGCGCTGATCTGCACGTTGCCGTGGAGGACCACGGCAGAAACGCCCTTGACGCCCAGCTTCACGTCTTCTTGATCCTCCACCGACACGCGCAGTTCCTGTCTGCTGCGCCCAACGCGAGCGCCGGGAGTGGTCACGTGCAGCACCTGGCGGACATCGTCCTCAGGGAAGAGGCGCGGTGCAGCCTCAAGCCCCCTTTCTTCGTGAGGCAGACATACCGGTGCGAGCGAACACCGGGTGCACCTGCGCTCCTCAGTCGTGACCGGTGGTCGCTCGCCGGCGTCACGAAGCAGCCGAGCCCGGTCGCTGGCTGCCTGCACCTGAGCGCGCATTGCCGTGTCGAGCGCCACGACGATGCTCGCGGCGGGCTGGTGGTAGCGCACGCGGCACTCAATGGGTTCACCTGGGAAGGCCTCCTCGACGAGCAGACCGTACGCCGCGACCTGAACGCGATCCGTCTCCCACGCCTCAAACCCGTTGGGACCCGAAGCCGGCCGCCCACGCTTCTGCTCAGTGACGACGAGCACCCCGTCTTTTCGGCGCAGCGCGTCGACCTTACCCATCAGCCCGAGCGCCTCGCTGCCGAGCTCGAGGCTCAATCGCTCCCCTTCATCGAGCTCGAGATGGAGCCGTCGCCCCGCGAACATCGCGGCATCGGCGACACGAACCTCTTCGACCTCCTCGAGGAAGAAGAGCCGCTCGCAGTACAAAAGGGCATGCAACGCCTGCACGCGCAGCGGCGCGAGTGGGCTCGACATAGGAACCTCCATTGGGGCCCGTCACCTTTCGGGTGGCGTGACGACGGTGCTCATGCAGCCCGAGGCACGAAGACCCAGGCATCTTCAGGTGGCTCCGACTCTGGATTGGTGATCGGCGCGAACAACGCACTGGTCGTGCGACTCGCATCCTTACGGTCGATCCCGATCGTGAGCCGACAGCTTCCCTGCCGTCGTGCCTCAGTGCGCTTCACCGGCGTGTACCAGCGCACCGACGGCGGGATGGGAAGCACTTCGATTCGATCGAAGAGGAGATTGTTGTCTCCCGCAAACGGCAGACCGTACCGGTTTCCTGAATGCCGTCCGGCCAGGCCATCGACCACCCGACTCAGAAGCTCATCATCGGCGCGAACACCGAGCACGGCGTCAAAACCAACCAGGAGTTCCCGCCGCACCGGGACAATCCAGAACTTCTGGCCGTGCGCGAGAGCCTGGAGGTCCTTGCCCGAATTGCCAACCGGGTACGAGTGCAGCTGCTGGTAGAGAGAACCGCGCTCGGTCGCGCTGTTGCTGGCGATGGCCAGTTCGAACCGCGGGGCGTCATCGCGCACCAGCGTGGTCACTCCCGGCGCCGCATCGCGGGTCTCGATGCCAGCCAGGTTGAGCACCAACCCCCAGGCTGCCGACGGGGGAATGACGGGGCTCGTGCCGCGCCAGACACCGGCCTGCATCCACCGGAACGCTGCGAATGGTGCCTTCAGCCGGAGCCAGAGCAGCGCCATCGGGTCACGCCTTTCCGAGCTTGGCTTCGTCTGCGACCGCCGCCAGCAGCCGCTGCGGGTTCTCGAAGAGGTGGACACCCTGCCCCTCGAGCCGCTTGCGCTCTTCAGGGGGCATCGAGCGAACCAACTCACCACCCAGCCAGAACTCATTGCCGGGCAGATCTTTCTCGTTGATGCGCGAGAGGTCGGCGAACCCTCCTCCTTCCTGAAAGCCATAGCCGTCGTAACCCGCAACCAAAGACTTCGAGAGCCGGAGCACGATGCTGCGCGGCGCCATCTCGTACAGGCTGCGCGCGTGGCCGCCAGCGACGTTGGACAGTTCTCCGATGCAACCGAGCAGCGCCCGGGTCCACTTCGGTGCGTCTCCTTCGCGACAATCGCCGAGCGCCAACGCGAACGGGTATTGGTAGGCGGTGTGTGACACCTCACGATGCAACAGCGCCGAGTTCTCTGAGTTCTTGAACGGGCTGTCGACCTGCTGCGGCGACTGATGAAAGGTGGCGTTGAACCGGTAGGGCGTCAACGCCAGTGCCAGGTTCATGCGCAGCACGCTGTCTCGCTTGGCGGGCTTGCCCTTGTTCTTCTCGATGGCCTTGTTGTCCGCGACCATGAATCCGAACAAGAAGTCGTCGGCGTACTTCGCTGACTCCGGGAAGGACTCGAATCTCACGGCCAGCTGGTCTTGATCGTGAAGCCGGGTGCGATTCATCGGCAGACCCTTGCCCGCGAGCATCTCGCGGAGGGCGTTTCGCATCGATTCGGGGCTGATCACCGTGTACTCGTGACCGCCCTTCGAGATCTTCTGGAGAACGGTGCGGTTCTCCTCGCTCTCCCCTCGATAGTTCGAGCTGGGCGCGGTTTGAGTCAGAACGGTTGCAAACAGGTTGAGGTCGCTCATGTGGTCTCCGGGGTTCAGCTGCGGGCGCTCAGCGCCAAGAGGGTGAGGGTGCGAACGCGTTCGGTCTGGGCGTACAGCTGCGATGACAGGAAGAGGAAGTTCGCGTCGGGGAGGAACTGAGGCACCGAGCAGAGGCTCCCC
Source organism: Archangium sp. (assembly GCA_031412555.1). GTDB lineage: Bacteria > Myxococcota > Myxococcia > Myxococcales > Myxococcaceae > Archangium_A. Next base: position 4,179 of record JANODF010000483.1, read on the forward strand.
ACGAAGTACTCGACGAAGTCGCTCCCCGTGCGTGCCCGGCTGGCGAGAAAAGCCTCCTTCGCCAGCTTGCCCTTCTTCTCCTCGTACTCGCGCTTCCCGGCATCCGAGTTCTTGGCTGCCTCCCATTTGATTCCGTACTTCGACTCCAGCTTTCGGCTCAGGTACTGCCCGACGACCCCGAGCACGATGGCCTCGAGCGGCTTCTGTTCTTCAGGCATCGGCGACCTCCTGGTGGTGATGGTGTTTGAACTCCTGCTGCACATCGGATGCGAACTGCGAGGGGAACCGGCCCTCGCTGGCGCGGCCCCTCAAGAAGGTCGCTGAGGGCATGGTGGCGAACAGCCGGTCGAATCCATCTGTCCAGTGACGGCCTTCGATCAGGTTGAGGAGGCGCTGTCGCCGGAAGAGCGGATCCTTGCAGCTCTGGCGAAGTCGGTCGTACTCGTCCTGCAATGCCTCCGAGGGCTCGATGCGCAGGGTAGAGCGGGTCCTGACGTTGTTGCCTTCACGAACGAGGTGGAACGTGTCGACGCCCAATACGAGATCCGCCGTTCGCTTCCTTCCTTCCGAAGCAGAGAGACGGTGCCGAAGGCTGCTGAGGAACTGAAGGCCGCCTTCTGCGGGCAGGTCGACCACCGCCTGGCGCGGCAGATAGGCCAACACGTCGGGACTCCGGCTGTTCAACAGGCCGGCGTACTCGTCGCAAAACGCCTCCAGGTCGGCGATGTCGCTGAAGGACAAGACGAAGCCGATGAAGCTGCTCTTCCCTTCCCGATCCAGGACCATCGGCACCGTCAGGCCGACCGCGAAGGGCCAGAAGTGGAGAAGAATCTGAAACCGCTCGTGGTCGCGAAAGGCCACGTTCTCAGCGGTCGCAGCCTGAGCGCCTACGAAGTACGTGCTCGGCAGATCGACGGACCGTGGAGTTGGCCGGGTGAGTGCGGTCCACGCATCAGCGGCATCGGCGGATGGTTCCCAATCGGCCCTGCTGTTGTACGGCGCTCGGGTCGCAGGGACCGCACGCAGCAGGCTCCACACGAAGTCCCGCCAGAGCTTGATCCACGCGCCCTGCTCGCCCTTTGGGTCGGCGTCGACGAGAAACGCACCATGGGGCTGCACCAGCTTGTAGACGTACTTCTTCTGCAGCTTCACCAAAGGCTTCCCAGTCTTCGGGTCGACCTTCTTCTTGTCGGTCACCGAGCGCTCGACGATTCGCTCAGGCTCAACCCCCTTGAAGGGAGCGTCGCGCTCGCTCTCGATCGTGGCGGCTGCGTAGGCCTCGTCGAACAGCCATGCGAGCCCTTCGCGGTCGAGCCTGACGGTCGCCCCCGAAGCGTCGACGTCCACGTCCAGCATCCCGCGCCAACGAGCTTTCGCCTTGCGCTTGAGCCATCGGATCAACAGCACGAGGCCTGCCAGCCCTGTCTTGTGTTGAGACGAAGGCAATTCATCGAGGGTCCACGTCAGCTCGATCGGTGCCTCAGTCGACACTGAAGGCGCTTTGCCAGCGACCTTCGTGGTCTTCGTCTTCTTCGGCTTCGTCGGCTTCGTCGGCTTCGTCGCGACCTTTTTCTTGGCGGCCATCAGGAGACCTCTCGTTCTGGCGCGATGAAGCCGAGCGCCGGCTGGTAGTGCTGCGCATCGGCGACTCCGAGCCACGATGGGAGCCCGGGGTGAGCCGGCCCAACGAAGCGGCGGGGCACAGGCACCACGAACCCGTCGATGGACTTCTTCGCTTTCAGGTTCGCGAGGGCCACCTCGACGTCGCTCGAAAGAACGGAGGCGCGTGCGAACTCGTCGATGTCGCGAAAGTCGCGCGGCACCGCGTAGTAGCCGCTCTCGAAGAGTGATGAGGCGCCTGTGGCCGCGGCCTCGTTGGTTTCGAGCAGCTCGATCTGAGCCGCCAACTCGGCCTGGCAGATCTCTTTGCCGGCGATGGAGGCGAGGAAGGGGTCGACGCCAGCGAGATCGGCGGCGCCGTAGGGAAGCGCCCGATCGGGCGGATAGGTGATGAGCTCTGCGAGCACCCCAGGCGTTCGCAAGTGCCGATTGGCTCGACCGAACCGCTGCACCAGGCTGGTGACGGGGCACTCTTCGGTGATGAGCACATCTGCGTCGAGGTCGAGGCTCATCTCGCACACCTGCGTGGTCACTGCGATCACTGGCATGGCGCTCTGCTGAAAGGCGGCGACGGTACTGGCGTGCGCAGCCTGGCGATCCACCAGCCGAAACCGTGAGTGGTAGCAGACCACCTCGGCAGCAAGTGCCTCACGCAGGCGCTGGGTGAGGGCCTGTGCACGCGCGACTTGATTCACCACCCACAACACACGCTTGCCGGCCTCGTACCCGCGCCTCGCCAAGTCAAACGCGGCCTCTGCACCGGCGACTCTTTGCAGGCGGTAGCGGGGAGCGCGCTCCTTCGCCTCGAGGTCTGCCAGCTCGGAGGCGTGCTCACGCGAGGGGAAGGAGACCAGGCCCACGGCCTCGAGTTCCTGACGTCGGGCCATCGGCAAGGTGGCCGTCATGCACAACGTGGGCACATCAAACTCGGCAAGAAAGGCCACCAGGGAGTCGAACATCCGCCGATCAAAGCTGTGCACTTCATCGATGATCACCACAGCATCAGCGAGCGCAGGGAGCAGACACAGGGCCTCGTATCGGTGCTCCATGGCGCTGAGGAATTGGTCAACGGTCGCGGAGAAGTAGCGCTTGCCCCACAACCCAAGGGCGAACAGCCGGCTCTCGGCCTCGCTCAAGGCCAAATACTTCTCGCGCGCA
>JANODF010000484.1:0-47726 GCA_031412555.1 Archangium sp.
CATCGCGGCCTCGCCCGCGGGCCCGCCGGCGTTCGACAAGAACGTCAACCCGGTGGTGCTGGTCGGTGCGTTGAGCACCAAGACCGAAGTGACCAACGCGCTCGGCTCGCAGTCGCTGGCCCCGCTGGTCTCTGCGTTCCCCGCGCCGAAGTTCTTCCTCGCAGACCTGGTCGACATCTCGTTCCTGGGAAACAGCAACGTCGCCTACGCCGTCGCGCGTGGTGGCGAGGTGATGCAGCGCATGAACTACGACATGGCGGCGGGCGCGCTCGCGTTGGGCTCGACGCAGAACAACCAGATCGACCTCACCCCCGGCGGCACGGTGGGCAACTGCTTCAACCCCACCGGCGTGGTGGTCTCGGCCGCGCGCACCACGGCCTTCGTGAACTGCTGGGGCAGCCAGCGCCTGGGCATCGTCGCGTTGGGCAGCCAGACGCTCGCCGAGACGGTGGTCTCGGTGCCTGCGCCGGCCGGAGCACCTGAGCTGAGCGTCAACCGCGGGCGGCACTTCTTCTTCACCGGCCGCGGCCGCTGGAGCAACAACGCCTGGTCGTCGTGCGCCTCGTGCCACCCCGACGGGCTCAGCGACAACATGACGTGGATCTTCGCGGCCGGCCCGCGCCAGGCCACCTCGATGGACGGCAGCTTCTCCCACGGCCCGGGTGCGCAGAAGCAGCGCATCTTCAACTGGACCGGCATCATCGACGAGATGCACGACTTCGAAGGCAACACGCGCGGCGTGCAGGGCGGCAAGGGTGCCGTCACCACCGCGCCCACGCAGGGCAACTGCGGTGACCTCGCGCTCGAGCAGCAGGTCGGTGCAGGTGGCGTGGTGGGTGCTGCGTTGCCCGCGGGCCTGGGTGCACCGGTGAAGGACATCGCCGACGGCCTCGCCATCAAGTGCGCGGCCAATCAGTGGGACGACGTCGACAACTACGCCAAGACCATTCGCCCCCCCAAGGGCCGTGGCCCTTCGCTTCAGACGACGGCGGTCAACAACGGCCGCAACCTCTTCATCCAGGGTGCTTGCGCGCAGTGCCACGGTGGCCCGGGGTGGACGGTCTCGCGCCGCTTCTACACGCCCACCAACGCCACGGTGACCACGGTCAGCGGCACCGCGTTCGCCAAGCCCTCGATGTGGCCCACCTCGTGGACGTTCCACAACACCACGCAGATCGCCGCGCAGCCGGTCGGGGCGGAGATTGCCCCGAACAACACGGCGGCGATCGCGCCTCCGCAGGCCGCCTGTGCGATTCGCAACATCGGCACCTTCGGCGTGTTCAACGACATGGCGGCCACCGACGCGCTCGAGCTCAAGCCGGGCGCGAACGGCCGGGCGCAGGGGCGCGGTGGGTACAACGTGCCTTCGCTCTACGGCATGCAGGTCGGAGCACCGCTGCTGCACCACGGCCAGGCAGGCAGCCTCACCGAGCTGCTGACCGACCCGAAGTTCAACAGCCACCTCAACTCGGGCAACGCGAACTTCAGCATCGAGCTCGACGCGCTGCCGACCGGGCGCAACGATCTGGTGCAGTTCATCTGGTCGATCGACGCCACCACCGCGGAGATCGCGGTGCCCAACGGCTTCGATACCGGCTGCGCGCCGTAACAGGCTGATCAGCTGACGCAGGTTTGAGGCGGGAGTGGCGAAATGCCGCTCCCGCCTTTTTGTTCACCGGTCCTCCCGAGCACACCGTCAGCGCGAACTGGTGCGTGAATTGGCCAGCACCTCGGCCAGTGCCCTCAGCCCGTCTTGCGAGGTGAAGATGCCCACCACCTCTTCATTCTCCACCACCACCGAGCTGCCCAGCTTGTGCCTGGCCATGTGGCGAACTGCCACCTCGAGCGGGGTCGAAGGGGCCACGGTCCACGGCGCGCGGCTCATCGCCTGCGCCAGGGAAATCTCTGCAGCGTCGGTCTTGGAGTGCGCTTCGATCAACTTCACGTCGCGATCACTGATCAACCCCACCAGCTGACCTTCATCGGTCACGGGAAGATGCCGCACGTCGTTGGTCTCCATCAGCTGTCGGGCGTCGGCCACCGAGCTCGAAGCATCGATGGTGAGCGGCGATCGCGTCATGAGATCCTGAACCAGCAGCGTCTGAGCCATGGCCACCTTCGGAGCAAAGGAGGTGCCACCCTTCCCCCCTTCGTCGTACCCGGGCTCGGCGCAATGGCTGCACCTCGGGGCGTCACGCCACGACGTACAGTGCACCGCGAACGACCGAAAGCGGGGGTTAGCGAACTCTTCCCTCACCCTGACCCTCTCCCAGAGGGAGAGGGGACTCGGCGCGCAGGGCGTTGGCCAGGCGCGAAGCGGAAGCGAAGGTGACGAAGAGTTCACCGGTGAGCGCGGCGGCTGCCTTCTTTTTCGCGGGGCGCAGGTAGTCATTGCGCGTCTTGTCGAGCGGCGCCGACACGTTCAACTTGCTGCGCTTCACCCCACCGTGAATGCGATGCACGAACTGAACGGTGCCGTCTTCTTCCACCGACTCGACCACGCCCACGTGCGTCAGCCCGTCGTTGAGTTTGCCATCGCGGTTGCGGTCGTACGTCTCGCGGAAGAACACCAGGTCGCCCGGCTCGGGTTCGCTGGTGTGCAGCGCGCTGCGTTCGAAGGCCAGGCGGTACATCGCCGTCACGCCGTTGTCGCCGCGCACGCCCGAGCCCATCAGCTCGATGCCCGAATCTTCATAGACGGCGCGCGCCAGGCCCGTGCAGTCGTCGGGCAGGTGCGGCACGGTCACGCGCAACGTGCTCAGGCCCACCAGCTTGCGCGCTCTGGTCACCAGCCGCTTCGGGGGCCGCGGCCGTTCGGCCATCGGCAACGACTCGAGCGGCGGCTCGGAGAGCGGCGCCTCGACGGGCCAGCTCATCAACCACTCCGGTTCCTCGGTCGCCACGAGCACCGAAGCCGTCGTCGCACATCCCACCAGGGAGAAGCAGAGGAGAAGGAGAAAGGGCCGCACGAGTCAGCAACGCCCATGCCTCATGCCTGATTCAGCGTCCAGCGCGCTGGTTGTGCCGACGACGTAGTGGTTCGCGCAACGTGTTGATCACGCTGGACCGCGCACCCGTTCCGTCAGCCCTTTGAGGAAATTGCGGAGGAACTGATCGCCGCACGGTCGGAAATTGTGGTGATCGGCGTTGCGAAAGAGCGCGCTGAGCTCGGGCTTGGACACCTGAAAGCCGGTAGCCGCCATCAGCGCGAGCACGTCTTGTTCTTTCAATTCGAACGCGACGCGCAACTTCTTCAGCACGGTGTTGTTGGTGATGGACCTCTCCACGGGCCGGGGCGGCGCCGACTCGTCGCGCCCTCGCAGGTGAATGATCAACCCGTCGAGGAAGTGGGCCATCACGGTGTTGTCGCAGAGCACGTAGCCGGGCTCGTCGTCGCGTTTGAGAAAGTCGGTCACCTGCGGCCGGGAGATCTCCAGGCCGCCGAGCTTGATGAGGGCCGCGATCCGCGCGTCATCGAGCTTCAACATGAACCGCACACTGCGCATGACGTCGTTGTTGATCATCGTTCGAGTGGGCGACTGTACTCCTGTAGGTTCCCGCGCATGAAAAAGGTCCTCGTCCTCACCTCCCTCGTCGTTGCCTCCACTGGCCTCGCAGAAGGCTGGACTCCCCGCGTCTCGGCGTTCCACCAGAAGCAGGCCGAAGAGCGGAAGCGCCTCGGTCTGGACAGCGCCAAGGCGAAGAAGGCGTACCCCACGCCCGAGGTGCGCTTCGGCAACGCCACCAGCTGGGCCTGCCCCGGTGAAGCGACCACCCTGCTGCTCGAAGGAAAACTTTCGCCCGGCACGCTGGTCGGCACCAGCAGCGACGCCGTGGAGATCGTCAAAGAAGAGGTCACCCCCAAAGGCTGGCAGGCGACCCTCAAGGTGAAGCCCGGCACCAAAGGGCCCATCATCCTGCAGTTGATCGCGCCAGTCAGCGGCATCACCAGCAGCATCGAGCTGCCCATCGGCTGTCCGCACGACTGGGTCATCGACTTGAAGAACGGCGACAAGCTGGTGCTCAAGGTGATCGACGGCGAGAGCCGCGCGCCGGGCGAGTGGTTCCGCGCGAACAAGTCCGTCGAGGCGCGCACCTTTCAGGTCATCGCCGACGCGAAGACCTTCACGGTCTCCCAGCAGGAGAGCTCGGAGGATCGCGAACGCGTGAAGAAGGCGCAGGAGCCGCTCACCGGCGCCGCGTTGACCAACCGCCAGCACGAGCTCACCGAGAAGATGCAGGGCTGCGCGCAGATGGGCGCGTCGCAGATGGCGGCGTGCATTCAGAAGTACTCCGGCGAGCTGCAGGAGTTGATGGGCATGCAGCAGGCCGCGATGGAGACGGCGCAGAGCGCAGCGGCCCCCAAGGTGGGCTGTGTTCAGCTGCAGGGCACCATCGAAGGCAAGAAGCTCAAGGGCTCGGGCATGAACTGCTCGGCCAAGCCGCCGTACGAGGCGATGCCCTTCACCGGGTCGATCAAGTGATCACGCCAGGCAGGTGAAGTCTCGGCCCTCGACCCAGCCGCGCGTGAGCAACCATTCGCGGATCTCCGCGCGCGCCCCCTTCGCACCGACGGTGGCCAGCAGGTGCGTACCCGAGGCGGGGCCTTGCAGTTGATCAGGTGAGATGGCGGGAATGCCCTCGAGCTTCTTGCCGATCTTCCGCGGGTGGAGCTCGACGAACTGCTCGATGCGATGGCCTTTCGCGCGCAGCAGCCGCGAGACCTTGAGGCCCACTTCGCCGGCGCCCCAGAGAATGAGGCCCTGCTCCAGGCCGAGGCGGCGAGAGAGGAACTCAGACTTGATGGAGAGGTGCGCTTCGCGGCGATACCGCGCGTCGGTGCGGGTGAGCCGGGTGTCGCTGTCGCGCCAACGGTGCAGCACTTCGGGCAGGCAGGTGAGGCGGTGCCCCTTTTCCAGGAAGCGCAACCACATCTGCCAGTCTTCGGGGAAGTCGCCTTCGTGCCAGCGGCCGACGTCATCGAGCACGCTTCGACGGACGAGGGTGGAGGGGTTGCACAGCGGTGACTCGACCAGAGACTCGTTGAACAGCCGCTCGGGTGTGGTGAGTGAAGAGAGCCACTGGCCGTAGCCGATGAGGTTGGGGCTGGGCGGTTGATCTTCGCGGAAGATCTCCACGCCGGTTCCTACGCCGGCCAGGGTGGCATCGGCATCGAGCGCGGCGATGCTCTTCTCCAGGCGCTGCGAGAGGCTCTCGTCGTCGGCGTCCATTCGCGCGAACAGCTCGCCCCTGCAGAGCGGCAGACCGAGATCGAGCGCAGCGATGAGGCCTTTTCCAGGGCCGGTGAGGACCTGCATGCGCGCGTCGGTTTTCGCGTGGGCGCGCAGACGAGCGCCGGTGTCGTCAGAGGAACCGTCGTCGATGGCGATGAGCTCGAAGTCGGTGAAGGTCTGGGTGAGCAGGCTCCGCACGGCGAGATCGATGGTGCCGGAAGCGTTTCGTGCGGGGAGGAGAATGCTGACGCGAGACATCGGGGAGGACTTTACCCCCTCTCCCCTCTGGGGAGAGGGTTGGGGTGAGGGGCCGCCTGATACAACGCCCTCGTGCTCGGACTCCTCGCGTTGCTGCTCGCCACGAACGACTGCGCGAACACCGTCATCCTCGACGGCAAACCCCTCCTCGGCGGTCCCACCGAGTTCTGCATCCACGAAGTCGTGCGCGTTCGACTCGACGACGAACCCTTCATCGCGCTGCGAGTCGAAGCGCCGCACCGTTTCGAGAAACACATCCGCAGCCGCGTCTTCATCTACCGCCTCATCGACGGCCGACTGGTCCCCCGCTTTCTCGGCTCCGGTTTCAGCTCGCGAGAGATCACCCGGCTTTTCGCGCTCGACGGCGCGGTCGGCCTCGACACCGTCTCCGCCCACGGCGTCACACAGACGTTGCGCTGCGTGTTCGACGGCTTCCCCCTCGCGTGCACCGAGCTGAACTAGGCTCGCAACCGGCTCATGTCGAACACCACGGAAGAACCGCTCGTCTGGGGTCACACGGTCGAAGGGCTGGTGCGTTGCGCCAAACCCCGCGCGACGCCGAGGTGGATCGAGAAGATGCGCGCACACGGGCTCGACCTCGAGAAGCCCCTGGCCACCGCGTACACCAAAGAACAGTGGCGGCACTTCATCTTCACCTCCGCCGAGGAGCTCTTCGAAGGCACCATGGAGTCGCGCCTCGAGCAGCTCGGCACTGACCTGCTGACCGCCTACGCCCAGACGTTCCTGGGCCGCGCCGTGGCCGCCGTGCTCAAGATCATCGGCCCCCGACGAACCCTCGAGCGAATGACCAAGAGCCTGCGGTCAGGCAACAACTACAGCGACACCCGGGCCACCTTCACCGGCCCGCGCCGGGCGGAGTTCTGGATCAACGAAACCCTCGGCGCCCCCAGCTACATCTGCGGCGCCATCGCGACGGTGATGACCATCGGCGGCGCACGTTCGGTGCGGGTGCGCACCCTCTCCACCGACGGTCACACGGCCACCTTCGAAATTGAGTGGGAGGCGTAGCGGCGATCCGACAGAGTCGCGCTCCATGCGAACGATGCTCGCGATGACGGTGGTGGTGCTGACGGCCGCCGGTTGTAAGTCGCAGAAGGTCATTTCCGTCGAGACCGAGGTCGCCGCCGCCAAAGCGCGCATCGCCACGCTGGAGAAGCGCCGCCAGGAGCTCACCGCCGAGAGCCGAAAGCTGCAGGTCGAACGCAAGACCTTCACGCACCAGGCCGATGAAGCGGCGCTCGCCAAAGAACGCCTCGTGGCGGCGGGCTTCGCGCTCCAGGGCCAACCGATTCCAGACGGGGTGTTGCTCGACGAAGCGCTGCGAGCGAAGAGCGCGACGCTGGGCGAGCTCGCCGCCACCATCGTTCAACGGCAGCTGCCCTGCGAAGAGCCGAAAGATGACGACGCGACGGGCCCTGACTGCTCCCCGCCACCGCTCGACGATTCCTGCGAAGGCGTGGCCGCTCGCACCACGCAGTCCTTCAGCTGGTCGTGTCAGGACCTCGTGAGCTCCGGCAAAACACCGCCCACCGCGGTCTGTCTCTCGAGCGCGGAGGTGGAAGAGTCGGCCTATCCACTCGACGGACCCACCGACCACCTCGACGCAGACGTGGTGCGGCTGGCCTTCGAGAAGGCGGGCCGGCTGGTGGTCGCCGACTGGCCGCCGCCGAGCCTCGCGCTCTACACGCCTGCCAACTGGTCCGAGCTGCAAAGCTGCGAGTGGGAAAACGGCAACGCCCAATGCATCCGCAGCTGTGACGAGCGCCACGGGCGGCTGCACGGGGGTTGCGACGACTGGGCGGGTGACAGCTACGACGGTGAAGGCGGCGACGAGAGTGAAGAGCCCGCTGAACTGCGGACCGCACGGGAAGCCGCGGCCCAGGCCGAACGCGACGCCGCGGAAGCGCGTGACGAGGTGAGCTACCAGGAGTGCCTCGCCCAGTGCGACACCGCCGTGCGCTACGCCGAGCCACCGCCCAACGCGCGCATCTCGCTGAAGTACCAACGTGCGCCCGCGCCCGGCCTCTTTCAGTTCGACGTGCTGCAGCCCGAAGACGACGGCGGGGTGCCCGCGCACACGCTGCTGATCAGCTTCCCCGCGCTGCACGCCGAGCTCGCGGGCACCGCGGTGGCCGACGATCAAGACACCGTGCACGACCTGAGCACCGAGCTCGACGTGGTGAAGATCATCGAAGGCAAGGTGAACGACGGCCAGCGCATCCTCGCGGGGCTCACCCTGCAGGGGCTGCCGGTCGGTGTGCAGATCTCCATGGACGGAAAGACGGCGCCCCTCACGCTCGACCTCGACGAGGTCTGCGCCTTCGCGGTCGAAGTGAAGAACACGAAGATGCAGGAGCGTTGCGTGGTGGCCAAAGCCCAACGTGAAGAAGACAAGGTGAAGGCCGCGGCCAGAGCCGCCGCGAAGTACCAGGCCAGCCTCGATGCGGGCGTGGATGCGGGGGTGAGCCCGTGAAGCGCTCGATGCTGCTGATGCTCACGCTGTTCGCGGCCTGCAACCGTGCGTTGCCCGAGCGTGAAGCCGAGCTCGCCGCGGTGCAACGTGACGAAGCGCACCTCGCCGCGCAGCTCAACCTGCTCACCCGAAACCTCACCAGCCTGCGGGCCAGCACGCAGGCCGAGGAGAACCGCGCGAAGACCAACAGCGCTGGGTTGCGCGCGTACCAGGTGAGCATGGTGGAGACGTGGAAGGGCGAAGCGGCCACGCTCAAGATGCGGAAGGATTCGGTGAAGATGCCGAAGAGCCTCTCCGACGCGCTCGACCTCGCGCAGTCGGTGGCGGGCGGTGAGACCCTGGAGAAACGGTTCGCGCGCGCCATGACCGCGAAAGACCCGAACAGCATCGCGCCGCTGCTGGAGTACTGGGAGTCGAACTGGCTCGCGCTCCAGCCCCAGGAAGAAGAGGCCGAAGCGGCGCCGAAGGTCTGCCCCACGAAACGTTCGTTGACCTGCACGCCCATCGACGACGACAGCGTGTGGTGCCCGGATCCCGAGCAGGGCGCGTCGTGGGCGCTGCTGCTCGACAACGGCGCGCTCACCGTGGGCAAGCTGAATGCGGGCCAGGGGCACGTGGTCGATGCACGGCTCGCGCCGCGGGTGTGGCTGACGCGCATGGGTGATGCCGAGACGGGCGCGCTCTTCCTGCACACGTTGCGCGGTCAGGGCTTCGTGACGCAGTGGCAGGCCCGCCTGGTGCGCGACGACGTGCACCTGGAGTCGCTCAAGGCGAACTTCGACGAAGATGCGTTCGCCGAAGGGCTCTTCTGGTCGAATGATGATCTGCTCTTCGCTGATCCGACCGCGCGCGACACTGTGACGCTCTTGCGCGACGTGCAGGCGTGTGAGGCGCTCGCGCTCCTCGAAGGAGTTCCTGCGCCGGTGCGCGAACGGTGCCGGGTGCTGCAGACGCCGCCGCCCGCGGCCGTCGACGCGGGAACGCCGTAGCTCACCGCAGACAGGGTTTCGCGGCGTCACTCCCAGCACTACATCTGGGATGCGCCGACGCCTCCGCCGGCACCGCTCCGGTACGACCTGCCGGAATATCGGATGTGGGGGAGTTTCATGAAGACCCTGGCTCGCACCGTGGCGCTGTGTGCCGTGTGCAGCTCGGCTCTTTCGCTCGCAGCTGCACCGCGCGCTGAGCCGACCGACGCACCGAAGTACGAAGAGAAGCTCTCCTGTCTGCCGGCCGCGAAACCGTTCTTCCACAAGGCGTGGGCTGCGGAAGCGAACGACCACCTCGACGAAGCGCGCAAGCTCTACACCCAGACCGTCACGCTCGATCCTTCCTGCACGCTGGCCTGGGCGCACCTCGGCGCGCTGACGCCCGGAGAAAATGGCCGCCGCATGCTGGAAGACGCCATCGCGGGCAGCGCCGCCATCAAGGAGCAGGAGAAGCTGCAAGTCAGAGCGTTGGCCGCGCAGCAGCGGGGCGATCACGAGCAGGCGCTCACGTTGACCCGCTCTGCGCTCATCTATGATCCAGGCTCGTACTGGCTCAACTTCGCCCTCGCTCAACGCGCCGGCACCCTGCAGCGCTGGTCTGAAATGGTCCCCGCTGCGCAGCGCGCAGCCGAGCTGGGGCCCGACCGCGGCGAAGCGTGGAATCAGCTCGGCGGCGCGTACCTGCGCATCGGGCGCAAGGACCTCGCCATCACCGCGTTTCGCCGGTACGCCGAGGTGGCTCCGCTGGAGTCGAACGCGAACGACGCGCTCGGCGACGCCCTGCTGGCGAACAACCAACTCGAGGCGGCGCGGGTCGCGTATCAACACGCGCTCGATGGCTCGGGCGGAACCTTGTGGGCCTCGAATCACGGAGTCGCCACCGTCTGCGCGATCCAGGGTGATTGGTTTTGCGCGCGTGCGGCCATCGAGAAGGCGCGCCGGAGTGCTCCGCGGATCGAGGATCGTCTGAAGTTGATGGAGTGGACCGCGTGGAGCTACGTCGCCGATGAACAACCCGGTGAGGCGTACCGCGCAGTCGATGAACTCGAGCAGGACGCCGGCCGGCTGGGTCTGGAACTTCACCTCGCGGAGGCGCGCTTGTTGCGAGCGCGGTTGTTCACCACGCAGGGCCGCTTCCGTGACGCGATGACGGGGTTGATCGTGCTGGGTGCGCAGAAGTTCCCCACGTTGAACGAGGTGCAGCGTCGCTCCATCGAGGCGCGGCGGCTGCACGGGCTGGTCGAAGCACGGGCGCGCGTGGGCAACATCAAAGACGCAGAGAAGACCCTGGGCCACCTGCGGTCACTCTTCGCTCAGCGGCCCGAGGACCTGCAGGGGCTCGACCTGCTGGCGCACGCGCAGGGGCTGATCTCGCTGCAGAAGAAGGACTCAGCGGCGGCCATCGAGGCGTTCTCGAAGTGCTCCATCACGTTCGATGCGTGCAAGCTGCACCTGGCTGAAGCCCAGGAGGCCGCCGGTGAATCGGCCGAAGCGCGGCGCACCCGGGCGCTGGTGCGGGTGAGCAATCACCGCGACCCGGAGTACTGGTGGGTTCACGTGAGGGCCCTGGAGCAGCGGCCTGACTCCGAGGCCCGGCCGCGCCCGGAGGATCGGTCGTCGTTCTGATCAGCCGCGGGTGAGGCGCTCGCTGACTTCCCAGAGGCGTTTGGCGACGGCGTCGTCTTGCGCCTTGCGCGACGGGGTGACCGACTTCGATTTGACGAAGTAGCGGCCGGTCATGCCTTCCACTTCCGGTGACGCGGCGAGGAACACGCTGGTGCGCGCGCCGGCTTCGGGGCTGAGCCCGAACATGCCGACGAAAGCGTTGGCGATGCGGCCGAGCGTGCCGGGCTTGTTGGTGAAGTCCGAGGCCACCATGCCGGGGTGCACTGCGTTCGCCGTGATGCGCAGGGGCGCCACGCGGTGGGCCAGCTCGAGGGTGAAGAGCACGTTCATCAGCTTCGAGCGCGAGTAGACCTTGAAGCTCGAGTAGCTGCGTTCGGCCTGGAGATCATCGAAGTCGAGGCCGGTGCTCCGGTGCGCGTCGGAGGAGAGGTTGATGATGCGCGCGGGCGCGGCCTTCTGCAGCGCGGGCAGCAGCAACTCGGTGAGCAGGAAGAGGCCGAGGTGGTTCATCACGAAGGTGAGCTCGAAGCCTTCTTTGGTGACTTCGCGCTTCAGGTTGATCGCGCCCACGTTGTTGATCAACACGTGCAGCTTGCCGAACCGCGCGAGGAACTCGGCGGCGACCTTCCGAACTTCGGAGAGCAGCGACAAGTCTGCGAGCAGGAAGTCGATGTTCTGATTGTGGGTGGCGGCCTTGAGTTCGTCGACCACGCGCTGGGTCTTCTCGGGGTTGCGGCCGACGAGCACGACGTGAGCGCCGAGCTTCGCGACTCCGAGCGCGGTCTCGCGGCCGATGCCCGCGGTTGCGCCTGTCACCAGTACGGTCTTGCCCGTGAGGTCACTCATGGGTGCGTGAGTACGGGTGCTTCAGGTGGTGCGCAAGCGGCCTGCATGAGAGGCGGTGAATGCGGGTGAAGGGGGCGCTTGGCTCGCGACGGGCCCTCAGCGCGCGGCCTCTGGTCACGAATTGCACTCAGCGATGGGCAGGTGATCGACCTCGGACGCAGGCGTACAGCCCTGTACGGTGGCGACCGACGTCGACTGAACGCAGAAAATTGCGACCGTGAACGCCCTCGCCCGAAGCCGAGAGGCCTGCGCGATGAGCAACGCCTGGAATCCCTGAAGCCCACGCACCCCGAAGGCTGTTCGTTGTTATGTGCCCTGCATGGGCAACCGTTTCGGAGCGCTCACCTTCACCGAGCGCGTCAAAGCCATGCAGGAAGCGCAGGGCAGCCGGCGCGCGTACGCGAAACGCGAGCACGGGCCTGACAGCAACGATCGTCTCGGGCCCGATGAGGCTGAGTTCATCTCGGCGCGCGACAGTTTCTACATGGCCACCGTCTCAGAGACCGGTTGGCCGTACGTGCAGCACCGCGGTGGTCCGAAAGGGTTCGTTCGGGTGCTCGATGAGAAGACGATGGTGTTCGCCGACGTGCGCGGGAACAAGCAGTTCATCTCGGTGGGCAACGTGATGGGCGATGATCGCGTGTCGATCATCTTCATGGACTATCCGAATCAGACCCGGCTCAAGGTGCTCGGCCGCGCGGAGATCGTGCAGAAGATCCCTGCGAATCAGATGCCGGCGACTGACGAACGAATCATCGAGCGGTTCTTCAAGGTGCGGATCGAGGCGGTCGACTGGAATTGTCCCCAGGGGATCACGCCTCGGTACACGCTCGAAGAGATCAGACAGTTGATGCCCTCACCCTGACCCTCTCCCGAAGGGAGAGGGAACTCAGAGTTTGAACACCCTGGCGGCGTTTCCCCCGAGGAAGAGTGACAGGCCTTCATCGTCGAGGCCCAGCTCACCCATCTCGGTCATGCAGTCGGCCGGCATCACCATGGGGAAGTTGCTCCCGAACAACACCTTGGTGCGCCCCGGACCCCGCAGGTACTCGCGCAGTGACGCCGGATACCGGCGTGGTTTGTACGCCGACGTATCGATGAACACGTTCTCGTACTTGGTGGCCAACGCCACCATCTCATCCGTCCACGGATAGCCGATGTGCCCCGCCACGATGGTCATCTCGGGAAAATCGAGCGCGACCCGGTCGAGATACGGAATCGGCCGCCCCGGCTCGGAAGGACCCAACGGCCCGGTGTGGCCCACCTGGGTGCAGAACGGAACACCCAGCTCCACGCACTGCGCGTAGAGCGGGTAGTACCTTCGATCATCCGGCGGCGCGTTCCACAACCACGGCAGCATGCGCAACGCGCGCAGGCCCAGCTCGGTGACCGCGCGCCGCAGCTCTTTCACCGCGGTCATCGGCCGGTTCAGATCCACCGACGCCGCGCCGATCAACCGCCCCGGCGCACCCCGCACCAACGCCGCCACCTCGTCGTTGCTGATCAACACGCCCTGCGGCCCGTGCCACGCGGTGATCACCGCTCGATCGACCCCCGCGGCATCCATCGCGCCCAGGGTGAACTCGAGCGGCAGCTCATTGGGCACCTCGGTGATGCCCATCCACTTGAGCAACGAGGTGAACATCTCCTGTTCGAGCAGCCGCCGCGTCGGGTGCTGAATCCACGCGTCGATGATCATCTACAGCTCTCGTTGGAGGAACTCCTGCAGCGCCAGGAAGTCGAGCCAGTGCCGCAACTCGGGCGTGGTGATCACCACCAACAACCTCCGATTCGTTTCGAAGTCGAAGCGTGAAGTCGACGCGGTCGAGTCGTTGCGCACCAACACCTTCGCCACCCGTGAGCGGAAGAACTCGGGGAAATGAGGGTCTCGCAGCGCGGCATCGCTGAGCACGTCACGCAAGGCGCCCAGCGCGGTGAAGGTGAACTGCTCGAGTTTTCCCGCGTCGTGCGGCAACCCCACGGGATCGACTTCGAGCTCGACGCCCTTCCCCACCACCTCATCGACCTGCCCCTGCCAGTACGACAGTCGCTGCGGAAGCTGCTGCCGAGCGGCTTCGAGTTCGAGGCTCATGGAATGTCCCTTTCGCGGAAGCTGAAGGGGTAGCCCCGGGTCAAAAAGCCGTCAACGCGCTCTGGGCCGAACCACCGGAGTAATCCGGTCAGTCACCCAGTAGCCATCCCGCACATGGGGCACACGCGCGCCCCGGCCTCGAGCACCGTCGCGCAAATTCCGCAACGTTGGGTGCCTGAGGCGCGGAGCTGCTCCGTCGCCGATGGAACCGGGGCGCTGCCGGTAACGGTGAGCTCCTGCAGCGCTGAATCGACCCGCCGCTCCAGTTCAGAGGCCGCGGGCAGGGTGACTCCCGGAGAACCGCGAGCGAACACGAAACGCACCGACTGCCCATCTGCGCGCACGCTCAACCGATGCCGCCCGCTGGTGGTCATGCCCACCAGGTTGAGCTCGTGGTTCGAACGCACCGCGACTTCGTAGCCGTGGCCGATGAGCCACTTCTCCACGCGCTGCAGCACCCGGGTGGGGTCTGCTCTCACGGCGCGTTCGAACGCGACCTCGCCCTGCATCTTCAGCTTTCGCCTTCGCGCGGCACGGTGGTGCCCATCAGCTCGCCTTGATTGAAGCGGCGCTCCACGTCGGCCTTGATGAACCGTTCGATCTCTTCGGCCGAAGAGAACTTCATCGCCTGCTCCAACACCACCATCGCGTCGACGCGGCTCATCTGGCGAATCACGTTCTTCACCATGGGAATCTGGCCGGCCGTCATGGAGAACTCCTCCAGGCCCAGCGCGAGAAGCACCATGGTGAGGCCCGCATCACCGGCCATCTCGCCGCACATGGCCACGGGGATGTTGGCCCCCTTGGCGGCTCTGATGATCATCTCCAACGAACGCAGGATGGCCAGGTGGAGCGGCCGATACAGGTACGCCACGTCGCGGTTCTGCCGGTCGATCGCCAACGAGTATTGAATGAGGTCGTTGGTGCCGATGCTGAAGAAGTCGGCCTCTTGCGCGAGGCGGTCGGCGATCAACGCGGCCGATGGCGTCTCCACATGATGCCGATGGGGAACCGTTTGCCGACCGGCACGCCCTGGCGCGAGAGCTCACTGCGGCAGGCCTCGAGCTCACTGCGCGCTTCCCGAAGCTCCGAGATGGAGGAGACGAGCGGAAACATCACGCGCAGGTTTCCGTACGCCGACGCGCGAAGCAGCGCCCTCAACTGCACGCGGAACAGCTCGCGGTGCGCCAGGCAGTAACGGATGGCGCGCAGCCCCATCGCCGGGTTGGTCTCTTTGTCGGGCTTCTTGCCGGGCACCTTGTCGCCGCCGAGATCGAGCGTGCGAATGGTGACGGGCCGATCGCCCATCGCCTGGAGCACCTGCTTGTACGACTCGAAGTGTTCTTCTTCGGTGGGCGGCAGCGCGCGGTTGAGGAAGAGAAATTCGGTGCGGTAGAGCCCGATGCCTTCGGCGCCGTGCGCGAGCAGCGAGGGGATCTCCTCGGGGAACTCCATGTTGCCGTTGAGGCGAACGCGAATTCCATCGGAGGTGACGGCCGGCAGCTCGGCGGTCTTGAGCGCGAGCTGCTCGGTCTGCAGCTGCCGGCGCATCGTCTCGCGGAAGAGCGCCAGCTGCTCTTCGGTGGGGTTGAGCAGCACCAACCCGCGGCGGCCATCGACGGCCACCATGTCGCCGTTGCGGATCGACTCGCACGCTTTTCCCAGGCCCACCACGGCGGGCACTTCACGCGCGCGCGCCACGATGGCGGTGTGGCTGGTGTGACCACCGAGGTCGGTGACGAACGCGCCGATGCTGCCCGAACGCACCAACATGGCCGCGTCGGCCGGCGAGATGTCGTGCGCGCAGACGATGGCGTGGGGCGGAACCTCGAGCTCTTGATCGACCACCTCGCCCATGAGGTTGCGCACCAGCCGGTCGGCCACGAACTCGATGTCGCTCTTCCGCTCGCGGAAGTACTCGTCTTCGAGGTTGTCGAACTGGTGACGCAGGCGCTTGCCCACGCGACGCACGGCCCACTCGGCGTTGATCAGATCTTCTTTGATCAGCCGGGTGACCTCGACCAGAAACATGGGGTCGTGGAGCATCATCCGGTGCGCCTCGAGGATCATCCCGTGTTCCTGGCCGTCGCTGTCGAGCCGGGTCTTGAGCTCCTCCAGCTGGCGGTCGGACAACTCGATGGCCGTCTTGAAGCGGAGCACTTCGCCTTCCAGCTCCGACTTCATCAACTTGACCTTGGGCGTACGCACCCGGCGCGCGTCCAGCACGAAGGCATGGCCGACGGCGACGCCGGGGCTGGCGCCAATACCCTGGAAGGAGACGGTGGCACTCACGGAAGGTCCCTAGCGTACAGGCCAGCGGCGCCGAAACGCACCGGCTTCGTCGTGCAGGGGCAGCTGGTTTCCTGGCCGGTAGAACCCCCGACGAAGGTGCTTTACAAAGCGTCGGCTGAACAGTGACGGGGCGGCCGCGACAACCCGGCATGCCCTCCAACGTCTCCAGCACCTCCGCAGCCCGCCGTACGTCGTCGAGTTCTTCGGCTTCTGGCCGCCTGCAAGAGGGCGCTTCGGGGGCGGCGGTCAAAGAACTTCAGCTGCTTCTCAAGTCGATCGGCCTGTACGGCAAGAATGCCGACGGGAAGTTCGGCCCGGTCACCACGGCCGCGGTGAAGGCCTTCCAGCGCAAGTACGGCCTGACGGCCGACGGCTGGGCCGGACCGCAGACGATGGCCAAACTCCGCCAGGTCGCCGCGCCCAGGCCCCCTCCGGCACCGGCCGCGCCCCCCGTCGCCTCCTCCGGCGGTAAACTCGCCCTGGGCGCCACCGGCCCCGAGGTGAAGGAGCTGCAGCTGCGCCTGAAGGCCCAGGGGTTCTACAACGGCAACGTGGGCGGCAACTTCGGCCCCGGTACCGAGGCCGCGGTGAAGGCCTTCCAGCGCGCGAACGGGATGACCGTGGACGGCTGGGCGGGCCCGCAGACGATGGCCAAACTGCGCGGTACCTCGGCGCCGACGCCCACCGCGCCGGTCACCCCTTCGACGCCGGCGTCCAATGACGCGCGCATTCAGGCGGCGATCGACTTCGGCATGAGCAACCTCGGCGCGCCGTACGTGGGCGGTGGCAGCCCCTTCCGCTTCGGCACCCGGCCCGGCGACGGGCGCGTGTACCAGATGCAGGGTCAGAAGCCGTACCGCTCGCCCGCGGGCGTCATCGGGTTCGACTGCTCGGGCTTCGTGGTGGCGATGTTCCGCAAGGCGGGCGTGGATCTCGCGGCGCAGAACATGGCGAGCAGCTCGACCATGAAGAACGGGTTGCCCGCGGTGCCCAAGAATGAGCTGCAGCCGGGTGACCTGCTGGTGAAGAACGGCCACGTGGTGATCTACCTCGGTGGCGGCAAGGTGCTCGAGTCGGCCTCGTCGGGTGATCCCGATGGTGACGGGCTGGGCAACGGCAGCGTGCGCGTGAGCGACGCGAGCAAGTTCTTGAACGACAGCAGCTACGTGGGCCGTCGCGTTCCGCTTCCTTGATCAAGCGGAGGCACGGCCCCTCACCCCGACCCTCTCCCCGGTGGGGAGAGGGAGAACAATTTTACCGACGCAGCAACTCGGCCAGCGCGTTCGCCAACTCTTCCGAGCGGTAGGGCTTGCCGAGCACGGTGAACGGCGGCGCGACGGAGGGCACGTCGATCTCCGTGGGCAACCCGGTCACCAGCATCACCGGCACCCGAATTCCCTTCGCGCGCAGGGCGTGGGTCAGGTCGAGCCCGGTCATCTCGGGCATGGTCTGATCAGTCAGCACCAGCTCGAACGCATCAGGCTTCGCATCGAACGCCCGCAGCACCTCGTCGGCGCTGGTGAACGTGGTCACCTGGTACCCGAACTGCGCCACCAGCCGCTCGGTCGCACGCGCCACCAACGGCTCGTCGTCGACCAACGCGATGCGCGGCGCTTTGCCCGAGGCGTTCTCCAGCGGTCCGCCCAGGCCATTGGTCTCCACCACGCCGGGCAGCAGCACCACCGCCCCCGCGCGGGTGAGCTCCAGGGTGCCGCCGTGGGTCTTGATGATGGTGCGCACCACCGAGAGGCCCAGACCCCGCTCTTCCCGCTCGCGCGTCTCGCCTTCACTCTTCACGGCCAGCTCGGCCCCCGGCGGCGTTCCCGGCCGCACGGACAGCGTGATGTCGACCGTCCCGCTGCGGGGCATCGCCTGCGCGACGAGCGTGACGAGGTTGACCAGCACCTGCTGCAGCTGCGTCGGATCAGCCAGCACCGACGGCGTGCGCGGGTCGAGGGAGAAGCGCAGCCCGATGCTCTCCGGCATGGTCGAGCGCATCATGCCCATCGAGTCTTCGATGATCCGCTGCAGCCGGTGCGGCACGCGTTCTTCGGCCCGGCCACGCCCGAACACCAGCAGCTGCCGCACGATGTCGCGCCCACGCATGGCCGACTGCATGGCGGCCACCAGGTCGGCATTTTCGGCCATCGAGGGGTCGAGGCGCGCGAGCTCGAGGTGCGCGAGGATCGCCGCCAGCACGTTGTTGAAGTCGTGCGCGATGCCGCTGGCCAGCGTGCCCATCGCCTGCAGCTTGTGCGACTGCTGCTGCCGGCCCATCAGGTCGTTCTTCGCGCGCACGGTGCGGGCCTGCTCGCCGTCGTCGAACACGTAACCGTGGAAATGAGTGACCACGCCCGCCGCGTCGCGAATGACGTGGGTGAAGTCGAAGACCTCGCGCAGCTCGGCCCGGCCATCGAACATGCGGTACTGCTGGGCGAAGTACTCGACCCCCCGCGAGAGGGCCTCCTCCACCTCGGTGGCCACGCGCTGAAGGTCTTCCGGGTGCAGCAGCGGCGCGAAGGGTTGCTCCAGCAGCTGCTCGAGGGGGTACCCCAGCTCGCGGGTCACGTTGCTCGACACGTATTCCACCGGCCAGCCCGCGGTGTTGCGCCAGCGAAAGACCACCACCGGCCCCGCGCTGAACAGCTCACCCAGCCGCAACGTTTCGGAGAGCGCCTGATCTCGCTCCAGCACCAGGGCGAGGAAGGTGGCCACCATCAACAACGTCTCGGGCTCGGCCTGGCCGTCGCACACCACGGTCACCTGCTCGGCCCTGGCCGAGAGCGGCACGGAGCTCGCGCGCAGACCGGGAGCGAGGGTGGAGGTGCGGTTGAGCGCGTCGAGCGCTTCGTCGGAGAACCCGTGCCCCGCACGCAGGCGCACCTGCTGCGGCGCGGCGACCTGGTGAAGGAAGACGGCGGCGCGGGTGACGCCGGGCAAGGCCACCAACGCGCTCAGCCCATGGCCGAACACACCGCTGGCGTCCGTGACGTGACGGCCTTGAGCGAAAAGCGCTTTGAGAACCTGCGCAGTCGTTTGCACGAGTGCTCCCCCGGGCCGGCATCATGCAGCCGACGCCCATGGGGGAACAGACCCGATTTTCAGCCGTTCAAGGTGGAAACGTGAGGGCGGAGAGCAACCGCCCTCATCAGAAACTCAGAAACCGAACCAGCTGGCCACGCGGCGGGCCGACTTGGTGACCGCTGCGCCCGCGTCATCCAGGCCCAGCTTGCCGTCGCCGTTGACGTCAGCGGCGTTCTTGGCCATCTCGCCGATCTGCGCCACGTCGACCTCCACGGTGACGCCCGCGCCGGCGCCCAGACCGAGGGCTGCGCCGATGCTGCCGCCAATCTTGAACTTGCCGTCTTCGTACCCGATGACGCCCGAGGCGCGCGCTTCGGCACCGGCGCTGGCGTAGGCGTTGCCCACCACCGAGAAGGGACCTGCGGAGAGCTTGAGGTCGGCTTCGGCCTTCGCCACGGCGGAGGCACCAGCGGTGCCCTGGGCGATCGCGCGGGGCGGGTTGCGGGTCACCGAGACCCGGCCGGTCACTTCGGCAGAGGCTTCGGCGGCGACCTTGACGTGACCTTCGACGGCCGCGTTGAGCTGCGTGCCCATGAAGGTGACGCTCTGGCTCTGCGCCCGCGCGGTGATTTCGGCCTCGATGGAGACGGCGACCCGCGCGTTGACCACCGCGTCGAGCCCGTTGCTGTCGATCTTGCCCTGGGCGTCGATGGTGGCGATGGCTTCAGCCTGCGCGGTCGCGTCGTAGGAGGCGGTGCCGTAGCGGCCTTCGACCTCGCCGTGCGACTTCGCGTAGACGCCGGCGCGGGCCGTGCGATCGAAGCTGGCCTGCACGCCGTCACCATTGATGGCGAAACGCTGGTTGCCGCTGACACCGACCTGCGTGGTGACCGAACCGTGGTCGCTCTCGAGCAGGGTGTTGGTCTTCATCAGGTCGGCCGAGAGCGCCTTCTCCCACTCGCCCTCGAGGCCGAGCGCCTTGAAGATTTTACCGACGACGTTGGTGACCTTGTCGGCTTTCTTGAGCACACCGGAGGCGTCGACTTCCGTCTCCTTGAGGTAGCTCTTGTCGAAGCTGTTGGTCTTCTGCCAGTCGGCGCCGTCGGAGAGCGTGAACTTGCCGTTCTCGTAGGTGGTGCTGGAGCGCGTATCGAGGTTGGTGCCCGTGGCGCGTTTGTCGTTGGTGGTGACGACGGTCTTGCCGGTCTCGGTGACCTGGGTCACGTCGGAGGAACGCGCGGCGTTGCCGACGGAGTCCTTCGAGGTGTTGCGCGTCGAGGTGACGGTGGTGTTGCCACGCTCGCGGGTGGTGTTCTTCTCGGTGGTTTGCTTCTCGACGCCGAACACGTCGGCGCTGCGGCCGAAGGTGCTGGTGTCGCCCCGGGCGTTGACGGTCTCGCGGTTGGCGTTGGTGGAGGCGCGGCCGAGCATGTCGGTCTTGGCGGTGAAGGTGCTCTCGCTCTGGGTGCCGCGCTTGGTGGTGGCGGTCTTCTTGAACTCGAGGGTCGACTCGGCGAGCTTGCCCGTGGAGGTGGTGAGCTCCTTGGAGGTCTTCGCCGTCGTGCGGCGGCGGGTGACGGAGCCGTCAGCGTTCTTGGTGACTTGCGCGTTCTTCGCCTTCGCGAGGTTCTGCACCTCCTTGGGGAGCGCCTTCGCAGAGACTGACTTCACCAGGGGCTTCGCAACTCGTTGAATCTTGGTCATTTGGGGGCTCCGTAAACTCCTGAAGTCATTGTCGGCCACGAAGGGTGTGACGTTGTGTGTCCGATCAGAAATTCCTTTTACTGATATCCGCAGCCGCCGTGCGGCCCGTCCCCCTGCCCCTCGTCCTGCTCCTCCTCGTGTTCGCGCCCGCGGCCTGGGCGAAGGAACATTGGATGAACCCGGGCACCATGGGGGCCAACGCGCTGCCGTCGTTCCCTCTCGAGCCGCCGTGGATGGAGCCGTACACCCTGGTGCAGCTGGGGGGCGCGGCGCAGTACGGGAAGCTGGGCGACGTCTCGCTGCTGCCGACCTTCCGGTTGATCACCCCGTTCGGCAAGTGGGCCGAGGCGATCTTCGAAGGCGCGTTCGTGGAAGCGTGGTGGTCGTCGGAGCAGACCCGCCGCGACTGGGGCCTGACCCGCACGCAGGGGGTGGCGAAGGCCGATATCCGCTTCGGGTTCAAGGTGCTGCTGGCCGATGCGGGTGAGGATCTGCCCAAGCTCGCGTTCCGGGCGATCACCAAATCGACCACGGGCAAGGATCTCGAGTCGCGCCGTTTCGTGGATGGGCCGGCGTACCTGCTGGAGGTGCTGCTGGGGCAACGCATTCACGCGAAGCACGGGGTGACGATCGATGTGTGCTCCTCGGTGGCGTACTGGATCTGGCAGCAGCAGGAGACGGGACAGAACGACGCGATGCACTGGGCGGTATCGGTGCAGGTGCAGCCGGTCGAGCGGCTCTCGTTGGGGGTGGAGGCGCGCGGGTACATCGGGTGGCAGCGCAACGACAAGCCGGTGGTGGTGGGGCTGCGGGCAGGGGTGTTGATCACCGAGGTGTTCGAGTTGGGCGCGACGGTGAACGCGGGGTTCGTCGACGCGCCGCGGCTGGAAGGGCGAATCGATCTCCGGTTCCGCCTGCCGTCGTTGGTGCCGTTGCTGTTCGCAAGAGATCCGCTGCCGTGAGTCGGGAGTCCCCTCTCCCTCTGGGAGAGGGTTAGGGTGAGGGCCTTGATGCGAGCACTTCTCATGGCAGGTGGTCTCTCGGTATCGGCTCTCTTCGCGCTGGCCTGCAGCCCGCCGCCCGCTTCATGTTCTGCCGCGAACTGTGCCGGCTGCTGCGACGCGACGGGCGCCTGTCAGACCGGTGAGACCGCCGCAGCCTGTGGCGCAGCTGGCTCCACGTGTTCTGCCTGCGACCTGGGCTTCAACTGCCAGGCGAAGGTCTGCGTGCGCTCAGCCGCAGGAGGCGGCGGAGGCGGATCAGTCGGCGGTGGTGGTGGCGCGACGGGTGGTGGATCCGGCGGCGGCGCGACGGGCGGGGGATCAGGTGGAGGAATGACCGGCGGCGGCGGCGGTGCCATGGGCGGCGGATCAGGTGGTGGCGGGAACGGAGGCTGTCAGTCGATGTCGCCTCCGACGATCCCCATCACCTTCCCGCAGACCTGCCCTTCACCGACGGCGTGTGGCGGCAGTCCGACGGGCACCTTCTTTTATTCAGCCGCGTGCATCTCGCAGGACGAGTTCGACGCGGTGATCACCCGCATCGAAGGCGCGGGCTGCGGAACGGGCTCGGTGCGGGTGAATGGTTACGACGGCGGTCTCTCGGGCTACGCGACGTTCTCGGGCACGAACGTCTGCCGGGTGGTGCGAGGGGGCGTGACGGTCTCGGCCACCATCACCGGCACCTGCGCGAATCCGACGTTGTGTGGCCTGGTGAGCAGCGGCATCTCGCAGGGCGGCTACACCGGCAGCTGCTACGTCGATGCAGGCGCGTGTGACTGCCTGGTGAGCCGGACGATCAACATCGACAACAGCGGCATCGCGTATTCGGTGGGAGCGACCTCGCTGACCATCACCAGCAGCGGGCAGACGTTCGAGACGTGCCTCAACGGGTCGACGTTCTCCACGCGAGAAACCGATGCGGGTACGGCGACGCACGAGCCGGGGACCGCGACGCTCACCAAGCAGTGACCCCCTCTCCCTTCGGGCCCTTCGGGAGCAGGGTCGGGGTGAGGGCCGTGGGGCCTCGAAGAGCGTGCTGGTTTTGTTCCTCGCTCAGATGCTGGTCACGGCCTGGCCTCTCAGCACGACACTCACGTGACACGCTGATGCAGGCTTCGGCCCGCTGATCATGTTGCGGATACTGCATCGAGATCGACTTTCGGCGCCCTTGCGTACGGAGACCGCGAGAAATCTCGTCTCGATGCAGTATCCGTAACATGACGAGCTTCGGCTCACTCGTGGCACGCTGCGCGCCCATGGCCAGGACCCTCAAGACCAGGCGCTTCAACTCCGCCCTCGTCCCCTTCGTATTGGCGCTCGTGCGCCGTGCCGGGAAAGACCCCAGCAAGCTCGAGAAGAAGTACCTGCCGACACTCGTGCCTGAAGTGAGCCTGCCTGAGCTCGGATCACTGCTCGCCGACGTCTCGAAGGAACTCGGAGATCCCCTCTTCGGACTTCACTGCGCCCAGGCAATGACGCGCGGCTCGTACGGCCTGCTCGAGTTCGGACTGCGCAGCGCACCGACCCTGCGCATCGCGATGGAACAACTCGGCACCTACGGCGCGCTGATCAATCCACTCGTGCGTTGGAGCACCGAGCCCGACGGAGATGAACTCTCCCTCCACCACCGCGCACCGCAGAAAGGCGGCGTGGGGCGGCAGGGCAACATGTTCACCGTCGCCCGGATCCTTCAGATCGCGCGAGAGATGATGGGCGACGATCTCAAGCCTGTTCGCGCCTGGTTCGCGCATGAAGAAAAGTCCTGTCCGCCCGAGCTCGCCGCGCACCTCGGCACGAAGGACATCGCGTTCGGTCGCACCTCGAACGGACTGACCTTCAGCGCGAAGGATCTCGACCGCAAGCCACTCGGTGCAGACGCGGATCTCAACCGCGCCCTCGAGCTGCACGGAGCCGCCGTGCTCGCCGCCTGTGGAGACCCCGATGCGCTCTACGAACAAGCACGCGGAGCAGTGCTCTCCCTCTTGCCGAAGGGCGACGCGACGCTCGCCAAGACAGCCAAGCGCCTGCACGTGACCGCACGAACACTGCAGCGCCGGCTCACGGAAGAAGGTGTGTCGTTCGGTGGACTGCTCACCGAAGTGCGCCGCACGCAGGCAGAACGTCTGCTCGCCCGCTCAGACGCATCACTCGCCGAAGTTGCAGAGCAGGTCGGCTACGCAGACACCGGAGCGTTCGTCAGAGCCTTCCGCTCGTGGACGGGCACGACTCCCGGCAAATACCGAGACTCTCCCTCTCCCTAGGAACTGGGGAGAGGGTCGGGGTGAGGGGCCTGCCCGATGCGACCTCGATGAAGATCCGAAACCCTGCCTTCCCCAAGGCCTATTGCTTCAGCTCCTCCTCGACGAACTTGAGCACCTCGGGAGGCAACTGCGCCTTCACCTCAGGAAACTCCGCCGCGAGCACGTGGGCCATCGCGATGTAGTCCGGCGGCTGAAACCCATAGAACGCGACCCGTTCGATGCGCGTGTTCTTGTGAATCGCGACATGCGCCTTGAGCGTCTGGGCGGCGATGCGAGTGGGCTCAGCGACACCGAGATTTCCCGTGCCTGCCCCGAGCGCGACCATGGCCACCGACTGCGCACCCGCACCCGGAATCGTCTCGACGACATCCCAGAGCCGCTCACACGCCGTACGAATGGTGTCGACCGTCGGGTGACTCTTCGCCGAGAACCCCTCGCGGTAATCCATCACTGCCACATGCGCGACCCACACCGCGCGCGGATGCGTACCGGCGTGCGTGAGCAGCACCTCGGCCGGTTTCATGGGGCCCTTGAAGTGATGCTCGAGCGCGGCGAGCACCTTCTCCTGGTAGCCCTTGCCACACGCCTGCCTGATGGCGGCCGAGACGCCGGTGCCGAGCTGCGCGTTGGTGTTCGACGCGTTGACCAGCACCGACTCATCACCATCCGTGAGACTGCCCTGTTTGAGAATGACCTTCATGGTGCGCGAGAGACTAACCGATCGCTTCGTGAAGCCGATCCCACCACCACGGTGCCGCAAGGAGTGCGCTCTTGACGACCTCGTTCACCGCAATTTGCGCGGGCATTGCGTCGAGTCGGGTCTTGGTCGGCCCTTCGAATTTCGGACCGGACATCTGCACGTGCACCACAGCAACGAAGCCTTCGAGGAGCCTCTTGCTCGCCTCAGGATTGGGAGGCACCGCGCTGACCGCGGCCAGCAGACCCCTCTCGTGAGATCCCGCCCGCGGAGTCTCAGAGCAATTCACGAACGACAGAATGCGCGGCTCCTGGCCAGTCGGACTCCACGCAAAGGCGGCTTCGACGCTCACCTCGTCGTGCGTCCCAGAGGCGAAGAGCAGCGTCTCCTTCACTGCATCAGGCGCCAGCTCACGCACCCAGCCGGAAAGTCCCTCAGGCCGCTGCAGCGACTTTCCCTGAAAGGAGAGCGCCAGCCCGGGACAGAGTCCAGCGAGTTGGCGAAGCCGACGCTCGATCGGCTCGAGGTCGTGACCGCCCGCGAAGATCACGTCATCAGGCAGATAGCGAATGCGCGTGCCCTGACCCGGCGTCGACCCGAGGAGCCTCAACGGCTCCACGATTCGTCCGCGCTCGAAAGCGGCTCGAAACACGTGACCCGCAGAACACGTCTCGACCTCGAGTCGCTCACTCAGCGCAGACCCCACGCCCACCCCCGCGCCGTGCAACCCCACCCGCGCGTGAACATGTGGAAAGTGACCATCGAAGGTCGGAGTCGCGTGCAGCGTCGTGAAGATCAGCTCGAGCACCGAGCTCCCATACGAAGGGAGCACCTCGGTGGGAATTCCAGCGCCGTCGTCTTCGACAGTGACCCAGCCATCGGAATCGACCCCGATGGAGAGACGCGTCGCGCTGCCAGCGAGGTGCTGATCGAGGCTGTTCCCCACGAACTCGAAGAGCATGTTCTCGAGCCCCCGCGCATCGGTTCCACCGATGTACATGCCGGGCCGAAGCCGAACCGGCTCGATCCCCTCGAGGATCATCAGTCCCTCGCCTCGAACCGGCGCTGGAAGACTGCGTCGAGGGACAGCCAGGTGCCGAGCAATGGCGGCGTGGTACGTCGCCTCTTCGACGAGGCGGCACGCGAGCAGGGCCTTCGTGAAAGACGGCGGGGGCACGTAGCCGTGCTCGCGCATGTAGTGACTGATCATTCGCGGAGCCACATAGAGAACGCCGTCGCCGGGAATGAAGTGCGCGCCGGACTCGCTGCGAATCGGGCTCTCAGGGGCACACATGTCGCAGCGATGAGTTGCCGTCGGTGCGGCGGGCGGCTCCCAGGGGTTGACCTCGCCCAGCGCTCTGATCAGCTCGCGGCTAAAAGCGCCTCGCGTGTACTCGTGACTCTT
This sequence comes from Archangium sp., assembly GCA_031412555.1. Taxonomy (GTDB): domain Bacteria; phylum Myxococcota; class Myxococcia; order Myxococcales; family Myxococcaceae; genus Archangium_A. The sequence continues at coordinate 25,924 of JANODF010000484.1, forward strand.
CGCGAGCCAGCCGACTGCGAGCAGATTGCTCCACTCACCGGGGAACGCCGTGCACGGCGACAGATCTTCGAACCACGCCATCCCGCCCTCCTTCTTCAGCGCATCACTGCGTGCAGAGAACTCCACCAGCCTGGGGTTGCGTTGATCGTTTGCTGCACGACGTTGCGCACTGCGAGGCGCGCCGCGTCGTCTTCGAGCCTCGCCCCGTCGAACCGGGGGTACGGAATTCGCACGCGAACGATCGCGACCAATCCGGACAACGCCTTCTTCTTCATCGAGGCCCGCTTCTGGCCGACCATCAGCTCGATGGCTGCGGTCAATCCCTTGTGGGGACCGGCGGGCTCGGTCGCTTCCACGTCGTTCACGAACACGCGGATGAGTGGGGCAGTGGCGCGCAGCTGCCAGCCGAACGTCACGTCGACTTCGATGTCTTGATCGACTCCGGTGCCATGGAGGACCGTGCTCTTCACTGCTTCTGGCAACTCGTCTTGATTCATTTCGTACGGCCCTCACCCTGACCCTCTCCCAGAGGGAGAGGGAAAGAGTGTTTCATGTCGTGATCTGCACGTCTTTTGTCGCCTGCTGCCGATGAACTGAAACGCACCTCCGCCGACAATCGCTTCATGGCACTCGCTCGAATCACCCGTCCCGCTGTCGCCGCTCCCGTGAAGGCGCCCGTCGCTGCACCGAAAGCGGCCGCTCCCGCTGCGAAGGCCACTGGGTGGGCTCCGAAAGCGGTGGTCAGTCGCGTCGTCGAGACCTTCCGCCAGGGCCCCGGCCCGAAGATCGATCCCTTCAACGCGAGCAAAGATTGGATGTCGGATCGCGTGTTCAACAAGCTCCAGCCCAACGGCCCCAGCGAGAAGCTGCAGGGCCCCCAACGCGTGGCGTACGGCCCACTCCAGGCGCCGCCGACCTTGAAGCGCCCGGTGGTGATGATCCCCGGGCTCACCATGCCGGCCAAGAGCTTCGACCGCATGGGCGATCAGCTCGCCACCAACAAGGCCAACGGCCCGGTGGTCGTCTACGTCGCCAGCCAGGACAAGTTCCGCATCGGTGATCAGCAGGGCCGCGAAGCCACCGCCGCCGAGCTCAAGGGCGCCAAGCTCTTCGAGGTCGAGTACCGCGACCCGTGGGCGTCCCCCACCTTGAAGGCCCCGCAGATCGCCAAAGCGATGGATCGCATCGCCGCCGCCACCGGCCAGGGCGGAGTCGACGTGGTCGCGCACAGCGCCGGCGCCACCGACTTCCGTCTCTATCTCGACGGCCGCGATCCCTCGAAAGGCCCCAAGGTCGAACATGCCGTGATGATCGGCCCCGCCTCGCACGGCACCTACCTCGGCAACATCGGCAGCGTGGTGGGCAACCCGGTCAAGAACGTCGACGACGCCTCACGCGAACTCGCGGTCGGCTCGAAGATGATCAACGACCTCAACACGAACTGGGAGCGTCAGCGCAGCCAGGTCGCGGGTGGCGTCACCATCATCGGCACCACTGGCACGCCCACGCTCGGCCCCAAGAAGGGCGTGTTCGAAGACGGCGATGGCTACATGCCCTCGGCCCAGCTCGACCTGCCCGGCGCGAAGACGGTGCGCCTGGAGGGCCCGCACAACACCCCGCTCGCCCACCTCTGGCAGGTGCAGTACTCCGGCGTGGTCAACGCCGCGTTCGACGTTCTCGGGAAGTGACTTCCAGACCTGGCCGTCGATGAGCAGCAGGGCCCTGGTTCACGGAGCTGTTGGGTCAAGGAACCGGAATGGGTTCTCCGATCCACCGAGACGACGAAGGGTCCGAATCGCCCTCCTTCGCTCAGAGCAAAGCCCACCGCGTTGGAGCCCAAACACCCGGATCGTTTCAGCCGCCCTTGCAGGAGCGGGGCGTCACCTCTCGAGAACGGCGTCATGTCTCAGCGGGCCGACTTCGGGCGCGAGTCAACTGATTGAGTTCGAACTGCACGAGTTGAGCGACCTCCTCGCCGCGCCCCTTGAGTGCCTCGGCGCAACGATCGAGTTCTTGTTGCGCGCTCGCTTCGCCGTGCAGTACCCGATTGCGAAGCTCCTGAAATGCGCGGAACGCGTTCTCGGTTTCGAGATCGAAGTCCGAATCGATACCGAAAAGGCGACGGAGCGTTGAGGAATAGCTCATCTCCAATGGTGTCCGAACCGGCGGCTGAGCCGAGGCCCATCCCGCTGCGTCAATTCGGAGTTCGATCACTGCACCGTCCGCCAACGAGGCGACGACGAAAGGTGAATGAGTCGAGGCAATGATTTGAGCTTTGGGGAAGAGCGCCTGGACGACCGGAAGTAGCTTCCGCTGCCACGCCGGATGAAGGTGAACATCGATCTCGTCCAAGAGGAGCAGAAACTCACGCTGATGAACGGGCAAGTTGTCGACCCACGAGACGCGGTCCATCCGCATCAGGAGATCGGCGATCCAACTCACGATGGACTTCACACCCTCAGGTAGCAGGCCGAAGTCGACCACCGTTCCGTTGAGCTTCGCTCGAACATTCAAATCGTCGACTGTCGTGTGGAACCTGAACTCGACACCGACAATGCCCTCCACCGCACGCTCGATCTTGTTGATGCTTTCCTCGATTTCCCTTCCGCGCGCAGCCAGGCCCGAGTCGAGGGCTTTGAGCCGCTTGAACTGCTGATTTGCGACCCATTGGGCAAGGTGCTGACTGTTGGTCTGAAGCGCGAAGGCCGACGTGCCCCCCTCGCCCACCTCTGGCAGGTGCAGTACTCCGGCGTGGTCAACGCCGCGTTCGACGTTCTCGGGAAGTGAACTTCCAGACCTGGCCGTCGATGAGCAGCAGGGCCCGGTCTTCGATCGCCGAACCGTCGACGCGCGACCAACCAAGCAGCTCGCGCTTCAAGTACTGACCCAACCCCGGCCACGACCGTGACTCGAAGCCGTCGTGCGGTCGATCGGCCGAGAGCGGCGTGAGCGCGCCGTGTTGATTCTCCAGCGAGGCCACTACATCCGGAGCCAGCCACTCCACGCGCGGATGGGAGAGCTGACGCGATGACAAACCCGTGCCGCCGAGGAAGAAGGTGGTCTGCGGCGCGCTGTCGAGCAGCCGGTGCACCGAGGTCTCCTGCAAGACGCTCAGCGTGGTGCCGTCGAGGTTGACCTGCTTCACCCGCCTCGACAGCGCAGCCAACGCGTCGACCGAAGCTTCTCCCAGTTCGGACAACGAGAGATCCACCCGCTCCACCTGTTTCGGCAAACCGGCGGTGAGCGCCTCCAGTGCACGCGTCAACTCCGGGGCGAGCAGCGGCACCGTGCGCAGCTCGAGGTGCAACGAGAAGCGGCGCAGGTGCGAAGTCACCGCCGTACACAGCTCGGCCAGCCGCTGCGAAATCGGAGGCAACAACGCCCCGCCGGCCACTTCGTCCAGGCTGGTGTAGCGGCCCTCCCACGGCGTGGTGTCTTCGAAGCGGAGGTGATGCAGGCCCGCGAGCGCCGGAGCCGCGAGCACCTTCGCCAACTGCGCTCCCGCCAGCCGGGTCGACGCGGAGAACTTCACCACGAAGCCGCAGCGCCACGTCGCCTCGAAGCCGCCGTACGGCTCGTAGGGAAGTTTGGGCCGCTGGGCGCGCGCGTCGGCCAGGGCACCGAGCAGCTCGGGGTTGGAGATGCCGCGAAACAGCTCCAGGTCGCAGCGCGCGAGCGTGGCGCCGGGTGCGTCGTGCTCGAGCAGATAGTCGGTGAGCACCTCCCACACGCCCACCTCGTCGGGCTGAGCGGCGATGCCATCGAGCAGTGCTTCAGGCACCGGGAGCATGGGCGCCATCTTCGCTCATTCCGCACGGCCACACGGGCGCCGGAAGTGGTGAGCCAGCGTCAGCGCGGCGAGGCCCTCACCCCGACCCTCTCCCAAAGAGGCTGTTGAAGAAGGGACTCCGCCTGCACCCACCGGTCCTCCCGAGAGCAGTCGTGGGTTTACTTTTGCCTCGCACTGCAAGGAGCCCCTCGACTGCTCTCGGGGCGAACGGTTATGGGCAGTCGAGGCGCCTACTTCAACGCTCTCCCAAAGGGAGAGGGAGATCAGGTCTCACGCGGTCAGGCGGTACCGGCTCGACCCGAACGCCAACACGGGCATGAAGATCGGGTTCACGAAACACAGGCCCAGCGCGAACAACGGAGAGCGGCCGAACTTACGGGCCACTCCGAAGTTGAGCGCGAACCAGGCGAGCAGGTTGAGCACAGGTACCCAGAGCAGCAAGCCCAACACGCCGGGCGCACCGGCGATGCGGGCCCAGGTCCACTCTGCGTAGAGGGGGATCACCGCGGAGAAGAACGAGTGCCCCGCCTTGGCGTACAGCGCGATGCGCGCCGCGTAGAGGAACACCAGGGCACCCAGCGCGAGCACCGGGTGCTGCGAAAGGAGAAGGAAGAGGTCGCCCCAGCTCATGTCGGTTCAGACCCCGGAGCCCTGTCCTGCTGTTCCCTTTATTTTGAGTCGCCTCAGCGGACCGACTCGACGCCCTTGTTGGCCAGCTCGTCAGCGCGTTCGTTGCCTTCGTGACCGGCGTGGCCCTTCACCCAATGCCACTTGATCTCGTGGCGCAGGGTTGCAGTCTCGAGCAGCTGCCAGAGGTCGGCGTTCTTCACCGGCTCTTTGGAAGAGGTGCGCCAGCCGTTCTTCTTCCAGCCGTGGATCCACTTGGTGATGCCCTGCATCACGTAGGTGGAGTCGGTGTGCACGTGCACCTGCATCGACCGGGTGAGCGCGTCGAGGGCCTTGATGACGGCGGTCAGCTCCATGCGGTTGTTGGTGCTCTCCTTCTCGCCGCCGAAGAGCTCGCGCTCCTTGCTGCCGTAGCGAAGGAGCGCACCCCAGCCGCCCGGGCCGGGGTTTCCGCTGCAGGCGCCGTCCGTGAAGATCTCCACCACGATCTCGCTCATCGGCACGCCTCAAAGCACTTCAGTTCGAAGTGCGGAACCAGAAGTTGGCTACCCTGCCTTCAGGGGTCACCCTCGCGATTGCCCTGTTCGCCATCGTGGTCATCGCGCTCGCAGGGACGGCTGTTGTTGCCGAACACCGTCACTGACACCAGGCGCCCATCTCGACGCGGTTGTACGCGACGATGGTGCACGACGATCCGCCCGTGCAAACGCTCGAGGGTGAGGCCGCTGAGGCGTTACACGTCTTGCTGCACTTCGCGCTGGCGCTCGAGCCCACGCAGTCCAGCCCGCTCACACAGCCCGAGCCGTTCCCCCGCGCGATGCAAAACCCCGACGAGCTACACGGGCACACCGACCCCTGCACACCCGTGTCTGCGACCTGGCCACCGCCACCGGCCGCATTCCCGCCACCGGCCGCGTTCCCGCCGCCCGTCGACCCCGAGCCCCCACCAGTTCCCGTTTCCGGAGCGGGGCCACAGCCAAGGTTCAGCACACACCAGACAATCGCCAATCGAAGGTTCATGCAGTGCAGACAGGCGCCAACCGAAAACTGCGCACCGATTTGTGCGACTCGTCGGGCTCTTCCACCTCCGCCAGCAGCGCGCGCACCTGCCGCAACAGTCGGGAGCCTTCACGCAGTCAGCCCGCGTCAAGTAGCCAGCACGCGCCGGCAGCGCCTCGACTGGGCCTTACGGCACGAGCTCGAAGGCGGTGCGCTGAAAGACCCTCTTCTCGCTGCAAAAATTGAAGCCGTCGCATTCAACCGGCTCGAGCGTCTCACTGCGGACGATGACGGCCTCAAGTCCCCCGCTGTTTGCGACGTTGGGCACGGTGGCTGAGCCGTCGGCCCACACCACCACCTCAGGGCTGATGCCAGGACCCTGAAGGCGGCTGAGGCTTACCAGGCTCGAGAGTTCGGCGGCCGGGAGCGCGGGCGTGAAGTTCACCACGAGCGGCTGACCGTCGATGACAGGTCGTGCGAGTTCAGCGGTCGGCATCGGCCCGGCGGCCGGCCATGAAGCAATCGAACAGTCCTGACCCGAGCAGATCTTCACCACGAGCGCTCCGGTCGGCGAAGGCAGCTCCAACTTGGCCGGCCGGCAAATGCAGCTCCACTTTTTGGGCGGCGGACCTGAGCTCGGCGCAAGCGTGAGAAGCGAGCCTCCCGTCACCTCGATCTCTTCGCATTTGCCGCCACCCCTTTCCGAGAACGACGCAGCAACACCGTTCACGGTCGCGATCAATTTCGTGTCGAGCACCGGGCACGCCCGACTGTCGGAGGGGACGTCCATGACGACGACGATGTTCTCGTCCTTGAAAGAGATCCCACCTGCCACCAACTGCTGGGGCTGACAGGCAAGGAAGGCGAAGGCCGTTGCGACGAGGGGAAGCGATCTCATGCGAGGAGCAGAAGCAGACATCAGGCCAGCAGAAACGGTCACGCATTCAAGCGGTTGCTCGCGGGCCGCCCGGTCTCGTGTGAAAGCCACTGCACATGTGCAGCGCTGACGCAGGTGGAGAGATGCCGGTGGCCAGTTGCAGCAGCGCTCCTCCGTCAGGGCACTCCACGCGCGCCTTCTCGCGCGGTCAGAAGCACGATGCTCGCCCGCGGAAGGACTGACCCTCGGTCGCCAGGCAGGCGCAGACAGTGCCTCGGCACTTGAAGGAAGCGCTCGGGGCGCACAACGAGCTGACCTTCTTCAAGCGCTGTGGGCGCTGATCAGAAGCCAGTGATCAAGACATCGAGGGCGCCAATGATTTCGGTGCGACGCGAGCTCAGATCGGTAACCGGAATTCGCATCGAGCCTGTGGGTACGGCACCGAGCAGGTGCGTGACCATCACCATCTCGACCCCTTCGATGGTGAAGGTCGGGTGCAGCCGCGCCACGGGCGTCCCGAACTTCTTGCGCTGCATGAGAGGCACCACCACCCGGCTCTTGAGGTGCGCGACCAGTTCATGTTGAACCACGAGTACGTAGGGAAACGCCTCGCGGTCGCGAACGTTTCGGTACACCTCGAACTGCCGCATCACCACTCCCGATCTTCCGCGTTGAAGATGCCGTACTTGTCGATCGCACGGTTGGCCGACTCGAAGCCTTCGCGATTCTCCTCCAGCCACTTTCGCGCACGCTCGGTCCGCACGGCTTCGCGCAGGCTCTCCTCGACGATCCGGGAGAGGTTGAGGCCGAGCGCCTGCGCTTCCTTCACCAACTCGACGCTCAGGGAGAGGTTCGTGGCCTTGCGCATGCGTGCGCCGCTCGGATGTGTACGTGGCATGCGCATCAACATACGCATCTTCCCTACGCTGGTCGAGCGAGCAAGACTCGCTCCAGCTGAGCGACCATCCATTGATGGCTACTCGCTCGGGGAGGACCTGATGTTCGGTTACTTCTCCTTCTCGCCGCCGAAAAGCTCGCGCTCCTTGCTGCCGTACCGAAGGAGCGCACCCCTGCCGCCCGGCCCGCGGTTTCCGCTGCAGGCGCCGTCCGTGAAGATCTCCACCACGATCTCGCTCATCGGCACGCCTCAAAGCACTCACTTTGAAGCGAGGAACCAGAAGTTGAGTCCTCAGAAATCTGAGCGCCGCTGTGCGTGATTCTGCGCCGATGACTCTGGCGCGGCGCATGCTTTTGCTGCGCGCCATGCGTCCGTTGATCCTCGCAATTCTGTTACTCGTGCTCGGCTGCGGCCGAGGTGTCCCCTTCACAATCCAGCCGACGGGCGTGACGCTGGATGGCGGTATCAGACCCGATGCGGGATCAGGCTGCGGCACGCTGCCTTTCGGGCCCGACTGCTGTGAAGGCGGCCTTCGGGTCAGCTCGGCCTCCTGCGTGGCCGACGGCTGGGCGTGCAGCACCGGAGACTTCTGCACCTGCGCCGGCAAGCGGCAGGAGTTTCAGTGCGCGGAGTTCTGCGGCTCGGATGCGTTCGGTTCACCTGAGTGCGTGAACGGCGAGTGGAGCTGCGCGCGGCCGACACAACCGACCTCGATGTGCAGCGCGGAGACCTGCTGGGGCGAACCAGGCGACTGCTGCGGTGCGCCGAGCTGTGTCGATGGCGGCTGGGTGTGCGCGTTTCGCCCGTCGGGGTGCTGATGCCACTACGCTGGGGGCATGAACGAAGCGATCGCGGCGTACTTTGGTGGTGAGAAGAGTGGCGGGCTGGTGCTGGCGATCGCCGGCGCGGTGATGTTGGTCACCGCGATCGTCTTCTTCCCCGCGAAGTTCGAGCTGCGCTCGTTCGCCATCACCGCTGGCGTGTGGAGCCTGCTTCAGCTGGGCATCGGGATTGGGCTGTTCGTGAAGACCGACTCGCAGGTGGCGGCGCTCCAGGCAGCCGAGCGTGCTGCGATGGTGGCGACCGAGGTGCCGCGCATGGAGAAGGTGCAGCGCAACTTCGTGATCATCGAGGTGGTGTGGGTGGTGATGATCATCGGTGGTGCGTTGATCGGGTGGCGGATGAAGGAGAACGTCACCGCTTCGGGCATCGCCCTCGCGTTCGTGATCAACGCGGGCGTGTTGCTCGCGTTCGATGTCGTCGCTGAGCGGCGGGGTGCGACGTATCTGGCTCAGCTTCGGTAAGCCCTCTCCCCGACCCTCTCCCCCTCGGGGAGAGGGAGTTTGTGTTCGTTCGGCTTTTGCTCCTCAGCGTGCACCCCACCAGGTCTTCACGTCTTCGAACCGCTGCACTTTCGGCACGTCGGGCAAGCTCGCCAGAAAGCGCGCTCCGTAACGCTTCTTGAGCACCCGCACATCACCCAGCGCCACCACGCCGCGATCCTTCGCCGTGCGGATGAGCCGGCCAAACCCCTGCCGCAACGCCAGCGCCGCCTGCGGCACCTGGTAGTCGTCGAACGGCTTACCACCCGCCTCCTTCACCGCATCCATGCGCGCGGCCTGCAGCGGCTCGTTGGGCGGATGGAACGGCAACCGATCAATGATCACCATCGACAGCGCATCACCCGGCACGTCCACACCCTCCCAGAAACTCTGCGAGGCGAACAACACACTGGGCTTCTCGAGGAACTTCTCCAGCAACGCGCGCCGCGGCAGGTCACCCTGCTTGAACACCGGCACCTGCAGGTGTTTCGCCACCAGCTCGTGCACCGCGTCCATGTGCTTGAGCGAGGTGAACAAAACGAAAGCCCGCCCGCCCGACAGCTCGAGCAACCGGTACACCTCGCGCGCGAACTGAATCGTCCACTCAGGGCTCGACGGCTCCGGCAAATACCCGGGCACGTAGAGCAGCGCCTGTTTCGGATAGTCGAACGGCGACTCCACCTTCATCGCATCCCAATTGCGTTCGGTCAGGCCCAGCCGCGCGACCACGTACTCGAAGTCGCCACCTTTCGACGATGCGGTCTGCAGCGTGGCCGAGGTGAACACCACGCTGTCGACCGAATCGTAGAGGAACGTCGAGAGCGACTGGCCCACGTCGATGGGCGCCGCACGAAGTGAGAGCGTGCGGCCACGCGTGCTCGCCCAGTACACCTGCGTCGGATCATCCGCCTTCATGGTGCTCTCGAGCGCGTAGGCCGACTCCACCGCGCGCCGGTGGAAGGCGCCCAGCTCGGGATCATCTTCAGGACACAGGGCCGAGATGCCGTTGAGCGTCTCCTGCACCAGCGCCGCCTGGGGCCGCGCGTCGACGAGCGACTCGGGCAGCAGCCGCAGGTCGACCTGCGCGCGCCCTTCACCGAACGCGTCATTGGCCACCGCCGGCATGGTGAAGAGCACGTCGGAGACGCGGGTGAAGAAACGCTCCGAGCGGGTGCGCAGCTCGAGGGCCATCGCGGTGAGCGTCGCGTGGTGCTCGGAGGTGCGCGGCAGGTTGGTGAGCACGTCGGTGGCGAGCGTGGCCAGCCGGCCCGAGCTCGAGGTGATGCCGAAGAACTCGGTGGCCACGTCTTCCAGCGCGTGCGCTTCGTCGAAGATGACCGCGTCGTACGCAGGCAATACGCCCAGCTCGAGGTCGCCCGCGCCGCGCAGCTTGAGCGAGAGGTCGGCGAAGAACAGCGCGTGGTTGACCACGATGATCTGACACTCCGCCGCCTCCCTGCGCGCGCGGGTGACGAAACACGACTCGTAGAGCGGGCAACGCGCGCCGGTGCAGTTCTCAGACGTGGTGGAGACCTGGAACCACGTCGACCAGAGATCCGGCAGCTGCGTCTCGCCGCGATCGCCCGTCTCGGTGCTGTACGCCCACTCGCGAAACTCATCCCAGTGCACCGCGTCTTCCGGCGTGGGGAACAGCGGCTGCTTCTCGAAGCGCTCGAACCGCTGCGCGCAGAGGTAGTTGTTGCGCCCCTTGAGCAACGCCGCGGTCACCGGCAGGCCGACTTGATCGCGCAGCAGGGGAATGTCTTTGAGGAAGATCTGCTCCTGCAGGGTGCGCGTCGCGGTGGAGACGATCACACGTTTGCCCGACAACACCGCGGGCACCAGGTACGCCAATGTCTTGCCGGTGCCCGTGCCTGCTTCGGCGAGCAGGAACCGTTTCTTGTCGAGCGCGTGCGCCACCGAGCGCGCCATCTCGAGCTGCGTGGGCCGGTGTTCGTACCCCGGCATCGCCGCCGAGAGCGCGCCGTGGGGCCCCAACACGCCGTCGACCGTGAGCCCCTCGAGAGTGGACCACTTGCGCCGGCGGCGCGGTCCATCTTCCTGGTCATCCGAACGGCTGCTCACCGCTCTCCCTCTATCGAGTTGACGGTGAAACGCCACGCCGCTATCACTGAACCAAATGGTTCAACGTCGGGAAAACCTCGATCGCACCTTTGCTGCCCTCTCCGATGCCACGAGGAGGGCCATTCTTCTGCGCCTGGGGAGGGGCAACGGCACGCTGAGCGACCTGGCCCAGGGGTTCGAGATGACGCTCACCGGCCTCAAGAAGCACGTGCACGTGCTCGAAGACGCGGGCCTGGTGACCACCGAGAAGGTTGGCCGGGTGCGCGAGTGCCGCCTGGGCCCCAGGAAGCTGGATGACGCCACGAAGTGGATGACGACGTATCGGACGACGTTGGAGCAGCGCCTCGATGCTGTGTTGTCGCGGCCCCAGGTGTCCCGCCCCCGGGGTCCACTTCACCCCGGCGACAGCGTTTGACTCTGGGTTGACTGGCACTCAGTTTCACCTGAGAAATCATGTTGATACGTGCGCCTCTTCCACACGTTGGAGGAGGTCGCACATGTCGAAATTGACGCAGCACCCGGTGAAGCTGGCGCGGTTGTCGTATCCCTTCATGACCCTGCGTCACGTGGCACCCGCGGGCTTCGATGAAATGACCCTGGCCTGGGTCAAACGTTTCAAGCTGGTGAACGAAGCGCAGGTGGTTGGTTTCGAGCGGATCATCTGCGGCACCGCGGCGCGTTTCGGCTTCTTCAGCGCGTCACCCGAGGTGGTGGGCATCGCGGCCGATCTCATCTCGTGGCTCTTCCTCTTCGATGACGCGTACCCCGAAGGCACCTACCGCTTCGACGTGCATGGCCTCGAGACGGCGTGCGGGCAGTACCTCAACCTGTTGGAGACGTACCCGAACGCGAAGCCGCACTCGCACTTCGGCACCGCGTTGCTCGACCTGCGCGAGCGCATGGGCCGTCACGCTCCGGCGTCGTGGCTCGCGCGTTTTACCCAGAGCCTTCGGTACTACTTTCAGGGCTGCATTCGAGAGGCACACTTCCGCCAGTCGAACACCGTGCCCTCGGTGGCCGAGTACATGGATCTGCGCCGCGCCAGCTTCGGCTACGCGCCGATGGCCGATCTGATGGAGCTCATCTTCGGCACGTACCTCACCGATGAAGAGCGTCACTCGCCGCAGGTGATCCGCCTGCGCACGCTGGGCGTGGACATCTCGGCCTACGTGAACGATCTCTATTCGTACGAGAAGGAGAACGCGGTGGGCGACGTGTGCAACATCGTGAAGGTGGTCGAGCTGAACCAGGGCCTCTCGGCCGACGCCGCGTGTGCGCAGGTGGGGCAGATGCACGACGAGGCGCTGGGCCAGCTGCTCCTGATGGAGAGCCAGCTCAACGCCATCCCCACCTCGCCCGCCGTTCGCAATCTCGCGCGCGCGATTCGGGAGTGGTCGCAGGGCCATCACGACTGGTCGATTCGTTGCAGGCGGTATGACCCCAGCCTCGCGTCGGACTTCGACCCGAAGATGCTGCCGCCGGCTCAGCTGATCATTTCAGCCGCGCTGAGAGTCGCCTGACCCACCTCCGGGGGCTGGCGCAGCGCTTGCGTTGATCCAGCGAGCGTGCAGCTGCCCCCTTCCTTCCAGGCCGAGAGTCACGACGGGCGAAAGAAGATGATCGCCCTCGTCTACACCGTGGTCGGTGTGCCGTTCATCGCGTGGCTGTGGATTCTCGGGGGGTTCTCCGCGGCTTCGCTGCTCGGCTCGTTGGTGCCGGTCTCTGCCGTCGTCTTTCTGTTGGTGGTGCGCCGCGAAGAAGCGTGGGTGTGGATCTACCCGTTGGGGGTCGCTCCGTTGCTCACGTGTGTGGCGGGCGCGGAGGTCTCCGGTTCACCCGCGTTGTTCATCGCCTTGTTGATGGGACCCGCGGGCATCAGCGGGCTGCACGACGATCGACGCTCGGTGCTCATCTCATGGGCCTGCTGCGCGCTGGGGTTCGGGGTGCTCTCGCACGCGCAGGATCCGGGGGCGTGGGGCATTGGCGCTGCGATCATCGCCAGCGTGATGCACCTCACCATCAGCCTGGTGGTGTTCTTCAAGGCCGAACAACACCGCGCCGCGCTGAGCGCCGCGATCAGGGCCACCCAGGAAGCGCAGACCGCGCTGGGGCTGGCGAACGAAGCGGTGAAGACGCGTGAGCGTTTCCTCGCGAACATGACGCACGAGCTGCGCACGCCGCTCAGCGGCATCATCGGCATGGGTGAGCTTCTCCCGCCGAACGTCTCGCCCGAAGTGAAAGACATCATGAACACCATCAACGTCTCCGCGACGAGCCTGTTGGAGATCGTCAACGACGTGCTGATGTTCTCCAAGGGCAAGTCGGGAACGCTCGAGCTCAAGCCGTCGGTGTTCTCGCCGCTGGGGGCCATCCGCGAGGCGGTGCGCAGCATCAGCTCGCAGGCGCATCAGAAGGGGCTCGAGCTGCTCTTCGACTTCGCCTCCGACGTGCCCGATTCGATGAGGGGCGACGAGCTGCGGTTCCGCCAGGTGATGATCAACCTGGTGGGCAACGCGCTCAAGTTCACTCAACGTGGTTCGGTGGTGGTGCGCGTCTCGTCTCTTCCCGAGCCCGGCTCTGTGTGCGTCGAGGTGGTGGACACCGGCATCGGCATTCCGCAGGAACGGTTGACGAGCGTGTTCGAAGCGTTCGTGCAGGTCGATGATTCACACTCGCGGCGCTTCGGCGGCACGGGCCTCGGGCTGGCCATCACCTCGCATTTGATCGAGCTGATGGGCGGCACGCTGCAGGTGGAGAGCGAAGAGGGCGTGGGCAGCACCTTTCGGTTCTTGATGCCGGTGGGCGTGGTGGAGCAGCGGCCGCCGTTGATGACCATCGACGGGTGGTTGCAGGGTCGGCGCACCGCGTTTCGAGCAGGTCATGCCCGGGAGTTCGTCAAGCGCACGCTCGACGAGGCCGGGGCAGAGACGGTCGAGCTGCGTTCCTTGAGCGAGCTGCCGGGGGGCGGCTTCAGTCTCGCGGTGATCGACCTCGGGCCTGAAGGCCGGTGGAGCGAACTGGTGGAGGCCGCGGGGCACGTGCAGGTGGTGGCGTTGCTCACGCCAGAACAACGCGCGGCGCACGCGGGCGAGCAGATCAACGGGCTGATCACGGTGGAGAAGCCGTATTCGGTGCAGGACCTTCAGGTGGCGGTCAATCGGCTCAAGCTGTTCTCGATGGCGCGCTCGACGGGGCCGGTCACGCACGCGGAGCAACTCGACGCGCTGGTGGTGGAAGACAACAGCATCAACGCGCGGGTGGCGGTGGGGCTGCTGGGCAAGCTCGGCCATCGCGCGGTGGTGGCGAAGAACGGAGTCGAGGCGTTGCGCGAGCTGGCGGTGCGGCGCTTCGACATCGTGTTGATGGACATGCAGATGCCCGAGATGGATGGGCTCGAGGCGACGGCGCGCATCCGCCGCGATGAACTGGGCACAGACCGGCATCTGCCGATTCTGATGGTGACGGCGAACACGTTGCCCGAGCACGAAGAGGCGAGTCTGCGCGCGGGGGCCGATGCGATGCTGGCCAAGCCGCTGAGCCCCGAGAAACTCGCGCGCATGTTGAGACGGCTGCTCGTGGAAGGCAGCCGGGACGCCGCTTGAGCAGGTTCAGCTCAGGTTGGTGTGGCTGCCGCCCGCGGAGCGGTAGGCCTGGCCCGCCTGGAGCCGAGCGATGGCGAGCCGCGAGACGATGCCGATCAGGCCCCGGGTCTTGCCCATCTCGGTGACGATGGCGAGCGCCTGGTCGAGGGACCACTTGCCCCCGTCTGCGCGCACCGCCCGGGCCGCTGCGTTGACGCTTTCGATACTCTTCTCGCGCCCGAGCGCGGGGGTGAAGAGCGCGACCAGATCCTCGCGCTCGAACTGCATGCCGTCCGGCGCGCTCATGCTTCGGGGAAGGCCAGGACGACGCTGGTGGTGTTGTGGAAGCCGCTCATCTCGCCCACCTCGAGCGCGATCTCCCCGTAGGTCTCGAAGCCGGCCACCGGCACCTTCCCCAACGCCTCCGACATCAGCTGCACCGCCGAGCCGAAGCGGGTGCCGAGGATCAGGTTGCGGCAGATGCAGTCGAAGATCACCGCCCCGGCCGGCGTGCGCCCGCCCAGCGAGGCCAGGGCCCGTTGGGCCGCCGTACGCGCGCTCTTGATCTGGCCCTCGGGGGCGCTCTGGGTAATGCGGATCACCGACCCCTGGGGGATGCCACAGGCGAAGTTGATCGAGCCGTCGGCGTTGCGCGAGAGCGGCGCGCGGATCTTGTAGCCGAGCCCCAGGGCCAGCCCCGCCTCGAAGCGCAGAAGAAAGGCGCCCTCCTGCGCAGAGGTGAGCTCTCTGCCGTAGCCGGCAGCGGCCGCATGCTCGGAGGTCAGCTCGCGCCAGACGTTCCACGCCGGGCGGCCGTCGACCTCGTGGACCACGTTGCCCGCCGACCGGGTCACCGTGAGCGGCCCCGAATACGCGGTGTGGCCGTGCGCCACCCCGACGCCCAGCGCGCTGTGGGAGTGGACGACGGCCACCAGCACGGCGTCGGTGGCGGCCTCGCCGTCGAGCGCCACGAAGGTCTTCGCCATCGCCAGATCGTCGCCCGCGGCGCCGCCAGCCAGGGGCACGTCTGGCCCCAACGCATCGGAGATGAGGAGCGAGGCCTCTTCGCCGTTGCCCGAAAGCGGGTCGAGCAGCACCAGCCCGGTGCAGTGGGCGTACCCCTTCACCGCCCGGGGCAGCCTCTCCACCGCCTGAGCGACCGCGGCCTCCGCCGAAGCGGCCAGCCCGACGCCCAGCCCCGCATGCACCTTGAAGTCACCGGCCACGGCGACGAGCGAGACGCTCTGTTTGGCGTCACCTTTCTCGGTGAACTCGCCGGCGGTCGAGGCGCCGAGCACCGTGGCCGATGGCCAGCGTTGTTTCAGCCGCGCGGTCAGCCGGCCGAGGTGATGTACGGGAGAGGCGAAGAGCATCACCAACGCCGGTGTGGCGCCCTCGAGCCGGGCGTCGACCCGGGTGATGAGGGTCGAGTTGATGTGTTCCTCGGTGCCCGTGGCGAGCGCAGTCGCGACGATGGTTTTCATGTTGCGGGGAACAAAAGCGACGGCGTTCCTTCGAACAACCGCCCTCCCATCGATCGCGCTGTCGGTCCCCAAAACCGGGGCCGGGACTCCCCTCTCCCGCTCAGCGCACCGAATCGGCGAGCGCGCTGGCCATCGCGTCGAGCCTGGTGCCGGCGGGAAACGTGCGCGTGGCGAGGACCTCTGCCGTGGCTGACGAGCGCACCGTCACGGTCGCCGACACATCAGCCCCGCGCGACCACACGATGCAGCCGACCGCGCGCGGCATGCCGGTGAGGCGCGTGTCTTCGAGCGACGAGAGCTGGTAGCGACTGCCATCGGCGAACGCGAAGCGCATGGGCTCGGTGGCCGAGACGGGCTCGCGCCCCGGCTTCCCCCCGCACACGTCGACGATCTGGTACCCGACGCGGTTCGACAACGCCTGGGCCTGCGCGTCGCGTCGGCCCGTCAACACGCCCGCGATGCTGACCGCCGCCAAGACCGCGATCAGCCCCGTGAGCGCCTTCTCAGACACGAAGCGCGAGAGGAACCAGAGCGCCAACCCGCCCGCCACCGTCACTGCGAGCAACGCGACGCCCATCGACGTGCCGTCGTAGTGCCGCTGGAAGCAGGCAGTGAGCGCGAGCGGGGTCGCCGGCAAACCGAAGATGGCCGCCATGATGTGCCAGGGCTTCACCGGCTTGTCGTTCGCGAGGGCCGCGGCGATCTCCTCGCGCGTGCCTTCCTTCACCTGAGAGAAGAAGGCCTCCCACTCGGCGTGCACCTGGTCTTTGAGTTCCTGCTGCGCGTTCAGGTCGACGAGCTCGAGAAAAATCTCGAAGCGCCCCATTTCTGCGTACAGCGCCCAGCCGATTTGCCGGCGCGGTTTGCCCGCCCAGAAGTCGCGCCACACGAGCCTCGGCCGCATCGGCAACACCTTCGTCCACGGCAGCCACGCGCCTGCGGGGAAGCGCACCACCGGCTGCCCTCGGGCCACGTGGTACGAGGGCCTCCACAAGAGCAGCGCTGCGCCCATCGGCACGATGATGAGCAACATCATCACGTCCATCGCGCGCGGCCCGAAGCCGCCCATCGGGTTCGCCCACATGCGCGGCATCAAGCCGAGCATCAGCATCAACAGCAGCGCGACCGGTGAGACGAGGACGTCGACGATAGTCACGTTCGCCACCGGCATCACCGGGAAGACCGTCGTGCCCGCGGGGGGGAACGCCTCGCGCGCGATGCGCCACGCCATCACGCCGCAAAGCACGACGACGAAGAGCGCCGTCAACCACACCGCGGGCCAGAACGCGCCTGGGCGGGGCATCTCGCTCGCGCGGCGCGCCTCTTCGGCCATCACCGCGAAGGGGCTCCACGCCCCCATCAACCCGACCAGCACGAAGACACCAGCGCGCACCAACGGTCCCACGCGAGGGGAGGAATGTTGTCTCATGACGTCACGACCCGCGAGGCAGGGGGCGGGTGCCTCGGATTTTGAATCTCACGCCCAATACCTGAAATTCGGCTCTGGGCGGCCTCCGTTTGCTCCCGAAGTGGGGGACGGGGTCAGGGCGAGGGCCTCACTTCCTTTCCCCACTCGATGCGAAAGCCATAGCTCTCGGTCTGAGCCTTCGCCCCGAAACGAATGAAGTACGGCAACAACCGATCGCGAAACCACTCACCGATGCGGCTCGGCGCCTTGTTGTTGCTCTGCCGCGCCGCGTGTTTCGCGATCGCATCGACGCGAGGCCGGCGCAGCCGCTCGAACTGTTCGAAGGCGGCCGGCACGTCGACCACATCTCGCAGGCACTGAGCGAGCACCATCGCGTCTTCCATGGCGAGCGAAGCCCCCTGCCCTGCGCTGGGCGACATCGCGTGCGCGGCGTCTCCGAGCAGACAGACGCGCCCCTTCGTCCACCGCGGCATCGCCTTGAGCTCGTTGAGCGGCCAGGGGCCCAACACCTGCGGCGTGGCGCGGATGAGTTGGTTGATCCACGGCGGATCTTCCGCGTGCAGCGCAAGCATGTCTTCACCGGGCGGGCCGTTGTGGAACCACCACGTCTCGCCTTCGGGGGTGGTGAAGGCGCCGAAGAACGCGCGGCGGCCGAAGACCATGTGGTTCACGCCCGGTTCGAGGCCGGGGATTTCGACTTTTGCGAAGCCTCCGAAGTCGAGCAGGCCGCTGGGGGTGGGGGCCGGGGCTTCGGGCATGATCAGCGCGCGCGTGGTGGAGCGCAGGCCGTCGCAGCCGATGAGGAAATCGGCGGTGACGATGCTTCCATCCTGGAACACCGCCTCGAGGCCCTCACCCCGACCCTCTCCCGAAGGGAGAGGGAGTTCTTGTTTCAGTTTGATCAACCGCAACCCGTGGCGGATGTGGATGCCTCGTTCTTCGGCGGCTTTTGCGAGGAAGGTGTGGAGGTCTGCGCGGCGCACCATGGTGAGCGGCCACTTGAACTGCTCGCGATCGCCTGAACGATCGATGGCCCCGATGTTCTGGTCAGCGCTGTTGCGGAACTCGAAACGGGTGCACGCATGACCACCTGGCAGGCCACTTCCCAGCAGCCCCAGCTCGTCGAGCACGTTCATCCCGTTCGGAGCGACCCCCAGGAACGCGCCCTCCGACTGCGCGACCGCCTCACGCGACTCGACCAGCACCACCTCCATGCCCAGCCGCTTCAGGAACATCGCCAACACCGGGCCACCAATGCCAGCGCCCACCAGCAATGCAGTTCGTTTGCTCATGCCCGAACCATGCGGCCGCTGACGATTCACGACCATTGATGATTCGTGAGCGATACCTTCACCACCATGAATCTATCGGGCATCGACTTGAACCTGCTCTGGCTGCTCCACGCGGTGCTGACCGAACGCAGCGTGACCGGCGCGGCGAAACGGCTCAACGTCACGGCCCCCGCGGTGAGCAACGGCCTCGCTCGATTGCGCGCGGTGCTGAATGATCCCCTCTTCGTGCGCAGTGGACGAGGGCTGGTCCCCACGCCCCGCGCGCTCGAGTTGGAGCCGGTGCTGGCGCAGTCGTTTCAACACCTCCAGCGGTCTCTGCAAGGCGGCGCGGGGTTCGACGCCCGCACCTGCGAGCGCGAGTTCACGCTCGCCTTGTCCGACGCTGATCAGGTCGCTTTCCTCCCGCGGCTCGCCTCCGCGTTCGCCAAACGCCTGCCCCAGGCCCGGCTGCGCGTGGTGAGCCTCGACACGCTGATGGCCACGGGCGGCCTGGCGGGCGAGTCGGTCGACCTCACCATCGGCCCTCCGATTCCCGAAGAAGGCGTGAAGAGCGAGAAGCTCTACGACGAAGCGGGCATCTACATCGCGCGCCGCGGTCACCCCCGGGTGAAGAAGAAGCTGAGCAAAGAAGCCTTCAACACCGAGCGGCACGTCGACATGCACCTGCTGCTGGGCAAAGCGGGCGCGGGTCACCGCTTCGTGGAAGACGCGCTGGCCCGGGCGGGCCTGGTGCGGAACATCGCGGTCACCGTGCCCACCTTCTTCGCCGCGGCCTGCGTGGTGGCGCGCACCGACCTCATCAGCGGCATGCCGCTCCGGGTGGCGAAGGCGCTGGGAAAGTCGTTGGGCATCGAAGTGCTCACCGGGCCTGCCCCTCCGCTCAGGTTCGAGATGGCCATGCATTGGCACCTGCGCACCGACCAGGACCCCGCCGCCAACGCCTTCCGCCAGGTGGTCAAGACGGTTGCTCGATTGTCTTGACGCTTCGGGGCCGGGCTCGACTACTTTGCGGCCTCCTTTTCCCCCGAGGATCAATCACCCATGGCTGACTCTCCCCGCGTACTTACCGAGAAGGCCGCGCGCCAACTCTCGAACACCACCAAGACGCCGCCGCTGTGGCGGGGCGCCACGCCGCGTTGGCTGACGCAGATGATTCCGTGGACGCCCGTCGAAGCCGGCGTCTACCGGGTCAACCAGGCACTCGATGATGACTTCGCGGTGAAGTGCAGCCCGGCCCCCGGTGAGCCGCTGCCCATCGCCTTCAGCGACTACGACCCGCAGCCGCGCGAGTACGTGCTGACCTCGGTCACCACCACCATCGAAGTCGACACGCGCATCTCCGACCTGTTCCGCAGCCCGATGGATCAGGTCAAGGAGCAGCTCAGCCTCACGGTCGAGAAGCTCAAGGAGAAGCAGGAGAACGAGATCCTCAACAACCGCGCGTACGGCCTGCTCAACAACGCAGACCCCGAGATGCGCATCAAGCCGCGCCGTGGCCCACCCACGCCGGATGATCTCGACGAGCTCATCTCGACCGTGTGGAAAGAGCCGTCGTTCTTCCTCGGCCACCCCAAGACCATCGCGGCGTTCGGCCGGGAGTGCACCCGCCGGGGCGTGCCGCCGCCGACCATCACGATGTTCGGCGCGCCGTTCCTCACCTGGCGTGGGTTGCCGCTGGTGCCCTGCGACAAGCTGCCCATCAAGGGAAACAAGAGCGACCTGCTGCTGATCCGCGCCGGTGAGCGCAAGCGTGGCGTGGTCGGTCTGTTCCAGCCCGGCATTCCCGGTGAAGTGAGCCCCAGCTTGTCGGTGCGCTTGATGGGCATCAACCAGGCGGGCGCGGCTTCGTATTTGCTCTCGTTGTACTGCTCCGTGGCCGTGCTCACCCACGACGCGCTCGGTGTGCTCGAGGGCGTCACCATCGACAACTACTACGAGTATGCCTGAGCGTTCTCCTGACGACGTGCCGGTGCCGCGTGAAGTGAGCGCGGTGCAGGGTCATGCACCTGCTCCGACGAATGGGCTCAACGTGCCGGCGCAGCATGGGCCGACGCCAGGGCTCGCGTTGGCGGTGATGAAGGTGCCGGGTGCGCCGACGGTGCCGGATGGGGATCCGGCGTCGATGAATGTGGTGTTGGCGCGCATGGCGACGGAGATGTTCCGCGCGCCTCCGGTGGTTGATCAGCCGTCGTTCAATTCGACGCAGACACCGCCACCCCCTGGCTCCCTCTCCCCTCAAGGGGAGTGGGTTGGGGTGAGGGGCCAGCCTGAAGTTCCACATTCAATTCCGACTCAACAGTCGCACCCCCTCACCCCGACCCTCTCCCCCGCGGGGGAGAGGGAGCACAGTTCACCGTTTCATTCAGTGCCCAGCTTCGACGCGCTGCTGATCAACCCCGCACCCCTCTTCACCATCCCGCTGTTCGAGAACACGCCTCCGGCCCCTCCCGCACCGCGTGAGCAGCCGAGCCCCACGCCCGCCTGGCAGCTCGACACCGGCGTGCCCAAACTCGAGCCCACCCGCGGCGTCTTCGACCCGCACGCGCTGCGCCGTGAATTCCCCATTCTCGACCAGAAGGTGAACGGCAAGCCGCTGGTCTGGCTCGACAACGCCGCCACCACGCAAAAGCCGCAGGCGGTCATCGATCGCCTCAAGCGTTTCTACGAGCACGAGAACTCCAACATCCACCGCGCGGCGCACACGCTGGCCGCCCGCGCGAGTGATGCCTACGAGGCCGCCCGCGAGAGCGTGCGCCGCTTCATCAACGCGCCCTCCGTCAAAGACATCGTCTTCGTGCGCGGCGCCACCGAGGGCATCAACCTCGTCGCGCAGAGCTGGGGCCGCCGCAACGTGAACCAGGGTGACGAGATCGTCATCACCTGGCTCGAGCACCACGCGAACATCGTTCCCTGGCAGCAGCTCGCCGCCGAGAAGGGCGCGAAGCTGCGCGTGGCGCCCGTCGATGATCGCGGCCAGATCATCCTCGAAGAGTACGAGAAGCTGCTCGGCCCGAAGACGCGCCTGGTCTCGCTCACCCAGGTCAGCAACGCGCTGGGCACCATCACGCCGCTGCGTGAGATGATCGCACTCGCCCGCCGTCACGGCGCGAAGGTGCTCGTCGACGGAGCCCAGGCCGTCTCCCACCTGCGCGTCGACGTGCAGGCGCTCGACTGCGACTTCTTCGTCTTCTCAGGCCACAAGGTCTTCGCCCCCACCGGCATCGGTGCGGTGTACGGCAAGAGCGACGTGCTCGAAGCGATGCCTCCCTGGCAAGGCGGCGGCAACATGATCGCCGACGTCACGTTCGAGAAGACCGTCTACCAACCGGCGCCCAACAAGTTCGAAGCGGGCACCGGCAACATCGCCGACGCGGTGGGCCTGGGCGCGGCGCTCGACTGGCTCACCCGGGTGGGCCTGG
>JANODF010000485.1:0-8581 GCA_031412555.1 Archangium sp.
CGCGGCGGGGCTCGAGTTCCCCGTGAAGACCCCGAGCGGGTGTGCGGCGCATGACGCTCCCCGAGGTTGAATAGCGGAGTTCGTTGAGCGTCAATGGCGCTCCATGTCGACGCTCAGGCTGCTCCCCCTCGTGGTGTTCGCTTTCCTCAACTCCACGGCACTCGCCGCGCCTCCGAAGCTCTGTGCCGAGCTCGCGGCGCTGCAAGCCTCGCTCGCACCCGGCAAGTCCGCGCCGCTCCCCACCGCGGTGATCGGTACCGCGCAGTGCAAACTCGAGGCGAATGGCATCAACTGCGTCGCACGCGGGGAAGCGAGTGCCCTCAGACAGCTCTGGTCTGATGCCGCGCGCGACGTGGACGGTTGCATCGGGGGAGAGAAAGCGCTGCGTCGCGTCGAGCGCCAAGTCGACGAGACCGGCACGTTGATCCAGGCCAACCTGGTGCGAGTCTGGGACGACTGGGAGTTCGACGTCTTCTTCGTCGCATCGAAACCTCAGCTGACCCTCCACGTGAATCGCAAGGAGGGCGTCGGCAAGGCCCTCGCTGAGGTCGCGGATTGGCAGGCGCTCCAGCCCAATCCCGAGACGTGCGCCACGCTCAAGACGCTCCTCCTCCGCCCGGAAAAGCCCGCCCTCTGGGACCTGGAGTGTCTTTACGTCTCGAGCGACGTTTCGAAGCCCGACCTCCAGGTCAATCACGACACGATCCGGTGCGTCGTCCCGCGGCTTCCCCGGAGCGGCGGCATCGCGGGAGCACTCGACGGGGTGGCGCGCACGCTCAACGGCTGCCTTGCCGGCTGGAGGCTGAGTCACAGCGAGCAGACCGACGCCCGTGACCCGCTGCCTTCCCGGATCTCCCATTGGGAGTGGAAGGACAAGTCGTGGAAGATCAGCGGCGTGTATTCCGACCGCGTGGGCGAAGCGTCGTTCTTCTTCTCCTACAGAGCTCCACCTCGCTGACTTCTGAAGAACTCGTGGTTGAGTGTGCTGAGGAAACCGCCTCGCCTGCTCTGCGAACTCAAGCGACTTGCACGACCGGGCCGATCGCCCTGGCCGCACCGAGCAACCGCGGCACGTCACGCACGAACGCCTTCTGATTGCTGAAGTCCTTCTCGCTCGCCGGCACCACCAGGTTGAACTGGCCACCGGTGGTCAGCGTGAAGGTCAGCTCGTACGAGCTCTCCTTCACGTCGGCGATCTGCGCGCGGGGCACTTCTTCCACGCCCTGGTTCTCGAACACCAGCCCGCGGAACTTCCGCTTCGAGCTGATCAGGATCAACCGCTGGCTGGTCAACGCCACGAAGTAGATGTGCGAGGTCTCTTCGGCATCGCGCAACGCGAAGGCCTGGTGCTGCAGCTGCTCGTGCGGCTGCAGCATCGCCTTCACCGTCTCGCTGATGAAACGATCACCTTCCGTCACCACCGTCGGCGGCCCGAAGTGAACGGGAATGAGCGCATCACGCTGCTGGCGCCGTTTGCTCAACGCGCTCTTCGCCACCGCCCAGGCCACCATCGCCGCGATGATGATCCACAACGAATAGGCGAAGGCGTACTCCACCAGGGGAATCGAATACGCGGGCAGCGGGTCTGGGAGCAGCTCCGCCGACTGCCACTTCGTGACCTGCGCCTCATCGGGCCACGGGTAATAGAGATCCTTCTTCCCGGGATCACCGAGCACGTACCCTTCGTCTTTCAGGTACACGCCCGCGCCGACGAACAGCTTGCTCGTCCTGTAGGCGAGGCAGAGCGGTTCATCGTTCTCGCCCTTCACGCCCACCGGCGCGATGCAGGTGATCTTGTCGTCCCAACCGAACATCAGCTTGCCCATGGCTCACTTACCTCGACGCGAATTGCGGGGGAGCGGCCGGGGCGCAGAAGGCGGAGCCGGCTTCTTCAGCTGCGTCTTCGGCTTCGCGACCACGGCGGGCGGCACGGGCGCAGCAACCACCGCGGAAGGCGGAGTGCTCGGCTTCTTCGGCTTCATGATCGCCGCGGGCGCCACGGGCGCAGCAACCACCGCGGAAGGCGGAGTGGGCGGGGTCTTCGGCTTCGCGACCACCGCGGGTGGCACCGGCGCAGCAACGGCCGCGGCCTCCTTCTCCAGCTCGTCGATGCGCCGGCGCAGCCGCAGCATCTCCGCCGACATCTGAGCGTACGAGTCGCGCACGTGGCCGTTGAACACGCGCTGACGCCCGAGTGCTTCGTTGATGAAGATCTGCCCTGCCTTGCGAAAGATCCGCTTGGCCAGCACCACCGCGCGCCCCGAGAGGCCGTCGCGATGCGTCTCGAGCGGCAGCCCTCGAGTCGCGTCGGCGTTGGCCTCGAGCGACTGCAGATTGAAGCTCAAGGGATCGACGCGCGCCTCCACGCCGTGCTCGCTGAGCCCGTCTTCACTCGGGACGGCGAGCCCGCGCGCTTGCAACCGTTCACCCACGAACGCCATCACCCTGGCCGGCGTGATGTCTTTTCCCAGGAGCTTCATGACTTCCTCCGGATCTGCTCGAACTCTTCCAGGTACGCGCGGACGACCACGTCCCATTGGGACTTCGCCGCGTACTTCTTGCCTGCCTTGCCCATCGCCGCCCGTTCTTCTCCGATGCGGCGCACCGCTTCACTGAAGCTGGCGTCGTCGTCGAGGTTGAACGGCACGCCGGCCTTGCTGCGCTCGAGCTGCCCCACCACCACGTCAGAGGCCGCGTTGCCGATCACCGGCGTGCCCACCGCGAAGGCCTCGAGGGTGAGCAACGACAGGCTCTCGTAGCGGCTGGGCACCACCACCGCGAGCGCACCGGCCAGCGCATCCCACTTGGCCTGCTCGTCGATGCGGCCCACACAGATGACCCGCGTGCCCTTCGGCGCCACGTTGCCGGCACCGGCCAGCACCAACGAAGGCGCGTCGTGAAACGCGTTCACCAGCGCTTGATGCCGGCGCACCAGATCGACCACGCCCTTCCCCGCCTCCATCCGGCCCAGGTAGAGCAGGTACGGCCCGGTGATGCCGAACTGCTCACGGAACCGCTCGGGCTTCGCCGGCATCGGCTCGATTCCCGTACCCACCACGCGTCGCCGCGCCGCTTCAGGGAAACGGCGTTCGATCAGCGCGGCCTCTTCGGGCGTGTTGCACACCAGCATCTGCGGCGCGTTGAACACGTCGGCGAAGGCCTCGAACTTGAACGGCGCTTCGTCGTGCGCGGTGGGCATCACCATCGCCTTGTGCGCCACCAAGGGTACCCCCCACGCGGTGGGCGCATAGAGATAGGTGATGAAGAGGAACGCGTCGAAGTCATTCGAGCGCGCAGCGATCGCATCGAGCAGGCCGGGCGCCAGCGGGCCCTGCTCAGCCAACCAGTGCGACTCGCTCACGAAGTCGAGCGGCTTGCCGAACAGCGAATCGGAGAGCCGGTTGAACGGGCGCAGGTGACGCGGCCTCCGCACCGGGAAACGGTGCACCGGAATGCCCTCGTCCATCGAGCGGCCCGCGGGGAGCTCGTTGGCCCAGGTGAGATGATCCGTCGCGCAGGTGGTGAGGATCTCCAACTTCGCGTGCGGCTTGAGGCGCAGCGCGATCTGCCGGGCCAGTGACTCCGCGCCTCCCGTGAGCGCTTCACCGTAGCGCTGCACCACCAGGGCCACGCGAGGAGGACCACGCTTCGTCGCCGTGCGAGGGACCTTCGGCAGACACTTCGCCAGCGCGTCACGCGTGGCGGAGAACGAGAGCTCGGCCACCCGCTCGCGTTGACCTGCGATCACCTTCGCGCGCAGTTCGGCGTCGGTCGTCACCAGCTGCACCAACTCGGCGAGCGCAGCGAAGTGTTTCTCGTCGAAGACGATGCCGCGGCCGCCCATCGTCTCGGGCACCGCCGCCGCGCCGAACGCGAGCACCGGGAGCTCGGCCGCCATCGCCTCGATCAGCGGCACGCCGAAACCTTCGTGCTCCGACATCGAGACGAACACGTCAGCGCTGCGGTACGCGGCGACCAGCTGCGCGTGACTGACGCGCCCCAGAAAGGTCACCCCTCCGATGCGGTCGGCCTTGCGCTGGAGCGCCTTGAAGTCGGCGTTGCCCGCGGCGTAGCCACCCACCACCCAGAGCTCAGCGCGGGGCGCGATGCGGCGCAGCTCTTCATGAAGCGAGAGCAGATCCTCCATGCGCTTGTGGGGCACCACCCGGCTGACGCTCACCACTCGGGGTCTTCCTGCACCCGAGAGCCGAGCGGTGAGCCGGGCGTCGGCACAGGCCGGGGTGAAACGTTCCGGCTCGATGAAGAGTGGCACCACCTTCACGTTGCGGTGACCCGAGGCCTCCAGCTCACGCGCATTGAACTGCGAGACGCCGATGGAGAGCTCGACGAAATCAGCCAGGGCGGTGAGCTGCGCGCGGCCGGAGACCAGCGCCTCTTCCAACCGGGTGCCTGCGTAGAAACGCGAAGGCGTGACGTTGTGAAACACCACCCCACGGCGGCAAGGCAGGTGCATCACCCGGCCAGCGAGCGGAGAGGCGATGCCGTGGTGGTAGAGCACCAGATCGTCGGGCCCCGGGCGCAACGCCGAAGCAGGCCGCACCAACGAGTGCCACTGAGGGGCTACCTCGTCTGCGTAGACCTCTCCGTTGAAGCCGAGGTGGCGAACCACACGTTGCCAGGCCACCGCCGCCTGACCCATGGCGTCGTTGGGAGTGAAACAGGGAATGAGCTGATGAACCTGTGCCACGGCCGGTCGGCTGTACTTCAAACCGTCGCCTTCAGCGGTGGAAAATCCCCAGTCGGGCAAGATGCGCCATGGCCACCAAACGGCGTGTCGAATGCGTGTTGCACCTCTCCCCCAAGGCGCGGAAGGCGATCTCGAAAGACTTCCCGGGCGTGGCGACCGCCCTGAGCGAACGGTTCTCGCTGCCTGAAAATGCCAGCGCGGTGAAGGAGTTCGAGCAGGCCACCCAGGTGGCTGAGGCGCTCAAGGGGGTGGTGCACTCCAGTGAAGCCGACTGCGAATACTTCCCCTGCGTGATGACCGGAGTGAGCCTCGAAGACGACGCCGCGTTCTACGGCGCGCTGGGCATCGGCCAGAAGGAGCTGGCCACCGTGGGCGGAGACGAACAGCGCAAACTGTCGACCTACTACGGCCCCACCGAGGGCGAAGAGAACGTGCCCACGGTGCAGCTGATGACCGGCCTCGACGACGAGGAGTTCGAGGGGCTCGACGAGTACCTCGAGCCCGATGAGCAGAAGGCGCTCGGGAAAGCGGCCCGGCTGCTGGAGAAGACGGGCACGGTGATCGGTGGCGTGTTGTGCGCCGACGACGAGGAGAGCAAGTTGATCTTCACGGTCGCCAAGAGCAAGTCGGGCGCGTGGGTCGGCGTCTGCACCTGCCGCCTCGAGAGCTGAGCGTCGCTCTCAGGCCAGGGCTTGTGCGATCAGCCGTTCCGACTCGGCGTCCAATGAGACGAAGCGCGCGTTCACGCCCTCAGCGCTCACGTCGGTGATCAGACAGAAGGCGCTCACCAGCTGCGCGTCTTTCTTCGGTGCGAACTGCACGTGCAGCGTCGACTGCGGCGTCAACGCCTTGTGCGTCGAGATGAACAACCCGCTGTGCGAGAGGTTGGTCGCGTAGTCCACGTCGAACGCTTCATCGATGCCGCCCTGGTGCTGCACGAGGAAGCGCATAGGTCGGCGGTGAATAGTGGGGGTCGACTCTTCATTGCAACGGGGGGGCAGGTGAGCATTGCTCCCACCCCATGTTCGTCCGCGCGCTCTCCTTTGGTCTCGTACTCAGCGCATCGTTTGCGCTGGCTGATTCGCCGCTCACGTCGACCGACTTCGCCACCGCGTATGGCGACGTGCCCCAGGTGGAGCGCGCGAAAGAAGGTGAGCTCGCCGTCGCGTACGAGTTTCTCGCCAGTGCCGCGAGCAATGATCAGAAGCTCGCGGTCGCCAACGCGCTCGGCTGGCAAGGCGACTTCGCCACCGGCTTCTTCAAACACCTCGCGCAACAACGCGACGTGAAGCCGGAGCAACTCGACGTGAAGGACCTCAGCCCTTCGCAGCAATTCGTGGCTGGGTACCTGGTGGCGATGGCTGACTACCTCGACCTCAAGCCACTCAAGCCGGGCGCTTCGGGCGTGTGGGGCAAGACGGGCCTGTTCCTGCTCGACCGCGCAGCGGGCTCGCTCAAAGAAGACTTCACGGTGCAGTACACGCGCGCGCTGGTGAAGGCGCAGAAGGCGATGTCGGGCAATTGGTGTGAGGTGTTCCGCCTCCCCAACGACGTGCTCAAACGTTTCCCCGCGGCCCAACGCAACCTCCGAGCAGGCGCGGTGGAGTCGGCGCAGGGCTACCTCGCGGGCTACGAAGAATCCTGCGCAGATTCGAAGGCCGCCTCGCGCGTCGAGGTGGAGCAGCTCAATCAGACCTACTCACTCTCGCGGCTGGGCGCGCAGGTGGTGGTGGGCACGCAAGGCGGCGTGGTGGTGTGGGATCCGTCGCAGGAGAAGCCCATCGCGAAGCGGCCCGGCTTCATCTGCCGTGGTCTGACGTGGAAGAACGCCGCGTGGCTCGGCTGTGAGGCCGAGGTGGTGCGCTGGGATGGCACCAGGTTCACCTCGTTCCTGCCGCGCTCGAAGAAGGGCTCGTCGGAGTACTACGTGCCGATGGAGGGCCCGGACGGGAATCTCTGGGTTCGGCTGGGGAAGAAGACCTTCGAGTACGACGAAGCAGGTCACCGCTTCGCGCCTGTCGACGCGCCGTGGAGCGGAGATCCCTACGACGCGTTCTTCTTCGAGGGGCAGGCGTATTGGATCGACTTCCTCAGTGCGCTGCACGCGGGCCCGGCGACGTTCACGCTCAAGTCAGCGCAGTACCCGGGCAGCGATCCGCGCGCGTTCAGGGTCGATTCACGCGGCACACTCTGGGTCGAAGACTTCGAGTCGGGCGCGTTTTGGTGGAAGAACGGCCGCTTCGTGAAGCAGCCCGGCCTCGCGCAGAAGAGTGCGGGCGTGGCGTACGACGTCGAGCGGAAGCGGTTGTGGCTGCTGCACTACACGCAGGGGCTGGTGCTGATTCGCGACGGCAAGGATCCCGAGCGCATCGACCTGCCGGAGCTGGAGAACATGCGCGACCTGCTGCTCGACCCGGCGAATGGTGACGTCTGGGTCGGCGGGTGGACACAGCTGGTGCGGATCCGCGCGGACGGAGCGGCCTGGGTGAAGCAGCGATTTCGCGTGAAGTGAGTTGAGACGAGGGGCCACTTGCCGCGCGAAGCGGAGGTGGCATCTCGACTGCGCTCGATGCGAACGGTGTGCGTCTGTTCCTTCGGAGAGAAATCGCCAACGAAGCCGGTCGCTGCTCGGGAGGAACGGTGGGTCTCGACTCCGCTCAGGAGGAACGGTACGAGCCACGCGCCGTGTCTCCCGTCGCCTTCGATGCCACCCTCTGGGACGAGCCCATCACCGGCATCGGTCTCTACACGCGTGAGCTCTACCGCGCGCTCGGCGAGACCGGCCTCGAGGTTCAACGGTGGGGTGCCCGGCACACCGGTGAAGCGCCGCGCGGTCATCTCAACCGCACCGGGTGGACGCTCGGTCACCTGCCCCGCTGGCTCAGCGAACGAACGCCCTCGCTGTACCACGCGGTCTCCAACTTCAACCTGCCGCTCAAACGCACCCGCGGCGTGCCGTACGTGTTGACGGTGCACGACCTGGTGCCGCTGCTCCTGCCCGACTCGGTCTCCGCGCGGTTCCGCTGGCAGTTCCGGCTCTGGCTCGCGCGCAGCCTCGAGGTCGCGCAGCAGGTCATCTGCGTGAGCGAGACCGCGCGCGCCAGCGTGCTCGAGCGCTTCGCCGTCGACGCGCGGAAGCTGACCGTGGTGCATCACGGCGTGGATCACGTCGAGCGCGTGGCGCCCCCCGACAGCACCACCGTGAAGTGGCTCGATGCGCTCGGCCTCGAGTCACCGTGGATTCTGTATGCAGGCGCACTCGACGCGCGGAAGAACGTGGAGCTGGTGCTGCGCGCGGTGGAGCGCCTGCACGACGGCGGGAAACGCGTGACGCTCGTGCTCGCGGGGCAACGCTGGTTCGGCTCGGGGCCGATCGAGGAAGAGCTGCGGCGGGTGAAGGAGCGGGGCGTCGACGTGCGCATGCTCGGGTACCTCGCCGACCCGGTGTTCTATGCGCTGATGAAGCGTGCGGGCGTGTTCGTGTTTCCTTCGCGCTACGAGGGGTTCGGATTGCCGCCGCTCGAGGCGATGCGGCTGGGTGTACCGACCATCGTGTCGACCGAAGGCTCGTTGCCGGAAGTGTGCGGAGACGGGGCGGCTCGCGTGGGGCCCGATGATGTGAACGGGCTCGCGGAACTGCTCAACGCGTGGCTCGGCTCGGCGACTGAGCGGGCGTACTGGGCGGGCAAGGGCCTCGCTCGTGCGGCTGAGTTTTCGTGGAGCCGGGCTGCGCGGAAGACGGCCAGTTTGTACTCAGCACTTCGGTAGCGTGAAACCTCTCCCTGCTCGCGGGGAGAGGTCGGCCGAAGGCCGGGTGAGGGGCTCACTTGAGAGCACGAACGGCCCCTCACCCCGACCCTCTCCCCGCTTCGC
>JANODF010000486.1:0-1650 GCA_031412555.1 Archangium sp.
GGGCTCGCGGCGGGCCAACAAGCGGGAAGGCGCGACACGGTTTGACGGACGCCAAGCTGCGCGACCTGCCGGCCCGCGAGCGGGCGTACAAGGTCAGCGACGGAGGCAATGGCCTCTACGTCGTCATCGCGCCCAGCGGCAGCCGGTCCTTCCGCTATGACTACCGGCTGGGTGGCCGGCGCGAGACCCTGACCATCGGCCGCCACGAGCCGGTGGCGCGTCACGCCCAGCGCTCTCACCTGGCCTACGGCATGGATGTGACGCTGGAGGAAGCTCGGCTGCTGCTGGCGCGAGCGCGTGTCGATGTCAGTTCTGAGCGTTCGCCGGCACGGGCCAAGGTCGAGCAGCGCAGCCAGATTGCCGACTCCATGAGCTTCGGACGGTGAACGACGCGGTACTTCGAGTTCAAGTCAGACGCCAAGAGCGGTGCCGAGCGGCTGGCCGACAGCACGCTGTCTTTGCGGCGTTCGATCTACAAGCCGCCTTGGCTCATCCCATGAGTGACATGTTACTGATGCGTGGGAGGGGCCTTCGTTGTCGTGGCTGGAAGGCAAGAGCACTCCCTGGAGCGCCATAGCGCGCCATCTGCCTGAGGAGCAATCACTCGGACATCCGTCCAACGTCGCTAAAGGCGGCGAAGAGCCGAACGGCAGCAGCTGGGCTTGGTACTCGTTGAGCTCGAACGCGCGTAGCTGCGACCGACGGCCCCAGCCGCCGGCCGCATGTAGCAGCGGTGACATCAAGGCAGCTCAAGCATCTTCTGTCGCCGTGTCCATCCCCAACTCGGCCATCAGCGCCTGCTTGCGCTCGGCCAGTTCCTGGCCGGGAGCCACGAGGTCGAGCCCGGACTTTTTGGTCTTGGGGAACATTTCCGACTCTTCTTCCTTGACGTGGTGGTCGATGTACTCGCCGAGCACTTTGGCCTTGGCTTCGTACAGCTCGTCAGCGGGCGTCATGGCCTGAATCTGAGCGATCAGGTCCTTGGCGCTGGTGTGCTCGACGGTCAGCGTGGTCGGCTTTCAGTAGCGCGATGGCGTCGGCGCCCGATTTGGACGATGACTTGCTTTGGGACGAACTGGATTTCCTGGCGGTTGGCATGGCTGGGCTCCTATGAATGCGCCGGGGCATCTGGCGCCATCCGGGGGCTTGGGAATCCATATGCCGAGGTGAGCCGCTGGCCTCAGCCTCCGAGCGCACTACGGCGCAACGTCTGCGGTCGGCGATGTTTCCTACACGACGACGGCAACTGTGCCGATACGGTGGATTCACGCGGCGTAGACCATCGACACCTCAGGCGCTACATCGATGCGGCGCTTCCGTGGCCCCTCGACACGGTTTCGTCAGTCCTGTTGGGATCCACTCGCTCAATGGATGGAGGTTGCGTTGAACGCCAGACGTTCCGATCCCGCTGACAGGTGGCAATGGCGGGCCACGCGCTCAAGGCCCGGTGGCGAATGGATCGACAGTACAGCCCCCTTCAAGCGTCCACGCTCCGCGGAACGAGCGGAAGGACCAGATCCACAGAGCGATGGCTTCTTGCTGTCGTCCTTCGACCTGCTCAGTGGCCTGAATGTGCGCGAAGCGGATGAAGAATTGATCTCCGAGTTCGAGCAGCTCTTTCAAGACCGTGCGACATAGGCTTTGCGGCAC
>JANODF010000487.1:0-6848 GCA_031412555.1 Archangium sp.
AGAACAACCCCCAGGGTCGCAGGGGGCAGCGGCGCGGGCGGCGGTTTGACCGGCTTCTGTTTGATCGGCGCGAGGTACGACGAACGATCGAAGGGCATCGGGCTGACAGGGTGCAGGCACGAGGGGCGGGGTGGTGCACAACACCATGCCGATGACGACCAGGAGCATTCGCCGCGCAGCCTGGCGCCTGCTCCCTCATCGAGCAGTTGATCCGATGGGTGAACTCCTGTTCAGTTCGGGCGATGCAGCCCAGCCAGGTCCACGAGGCGCTCCAGCCCTGTCACCCCGCCGTTCGTGACTGGTTTCACGAGACGCTGGGCGAGCCGACCGAGCCGCAGATTCGCGGGTGGCCGGTGATCCGCGAGGGGCGCGACGTGTTGATCGCCGCGCCCACCGGCTCGGGCAAGACGCTCACCGCGTTTCTTGCCTGTCTCGACGGCCTGTATCGCGCGGCGTCCGAAGGCACGCTGACCGACGAGACGCAGGTGCTCTACGTCTCGCCGCTCAAGGCGCTGGGCAACGACGTGCAGAAGAACCTGCTGCTCCCGCTCGAGCAGCTCCGCGCGCGTGCAAAAGAGCAGGGCTTCGTTCTGCCCGACATTCGCGTGATGGTGCGCAGCGGAGACACCCCTGCGCACGAACGCGCCGCGATGGTGAAGAAGCCGCCGCACATCCTCATCACCACCCCTGAGTCGCTCTACCTCTACCTCACCGCCCACAAGAGCCGCGAGACGTTGCGGGGCGTGCGCACGGTGGTGGTCGACGAGATCCACGCGCTGGCTCGCGACAAACGCGGCTCTCACTTCGCGCTCTCGTTGGAGCGGCTCAAAGCGCTCACCGGCCGTTCACCGCAGATGATCGGCTTGTCGGCCACCACCCGCCCGCTCGATCGGCTCGCGCATTTCCTGGTCGGCAGTCCGCGTGAGGGGCGCGCGCCGTGTGAAGTGGTGCAGGTCGGTCACGTGCGCCCGTGGGAGCTGTGGCTGGAGACGCCAGAAGATGAACTGACCGCCGTGCCCACGCACGAGATGTGGGGGCAGCTCTACGACCGCATGGCCGCGCTGACCGCGGAGCACCGCACCATCCTGGTCTTCTCGAACACCCGCAGGCTGGCCGAGCGCGTGGCCCATGACCTGGGTGAACGACTCGGCCATCAACACGTCGCGGCGCATCACGGGAGCATGGCGCGCGAGCTTCGGTTGCATGCGGAGCAGCGGCTCAAGTCGGGTGGGCTCAAGGTGATGGTGGCCACCGCCAGCCTCGAGCTCGGGTTGGACGTGGGCTCGATCGATCTGGTGGTGCAGCTCGGCAGCCCGCGCAGCATCGCGGTCATGTTGCAGCGCCTGGGTCGCAGCGGTCACAACAAGGCGTCGATCTCGAAGGGCGTGTTGTTCGCCATGACGCGCGATGAGCTGGTCGAGAGCACGGCGCTGCTCGCCGCCATTTCACGCGGTCACCTCGATGCCGTGCGCATGCCCGACAAGCCGCTCGACGTGCTCGCGCAGCAGGTGGTCGCTGAGGTCGCTGCCCGCGAGTGGAACGAAGAAGAACTCTTCGAGGTGCTGCGCAAGGCGATGCCGTACGAGTCGCTCACCCGCGAGGAGTACGAGAAGGTGCTGCACCTGGTGAGCGAGGGCGTCACCACCACGCGGGGCCGTTCGCGCGTGCACCTGCATCGGGATCGGGTCAACGGCGTGCTGCGGCCTCGGGCGGGCGCGCGGTTGATGGCGCTGCAGAACGGCGGCGCGATCCCGGACCTCTTCAGCTACGCGGTGAAGGTCGAGCCTGAAGAGAAGATCGTCGGAACGCTCGATGAAGACTTCGCGATCGACTCCAGAGCGGGCGACGTCTTCGTGCTGGGCACCACCTCGTGGCGGGTGCGCCGGGTGTTCGGCGGAGAGGTGCGCGTCGAGAATGCGCACGGACAGTCGCCCAACGTGCCCTTCTGGAACGGCGAGTCACCGGCGCGCACCGAGGAGCTGTCGCTCGAGGTCTCCAGGCTGCGTGACGAAGTGCTCGCGCGGCCCGATGCCCAGGCGTGGCTGGAAGGGGAACTCAAGCTGCCGCCGCACG
This sequence comes from Archangium sp., assembly GCA_031412555.1. Lineage (GTDB taxonomy): Bacteria > Myxococcota > Myxococcia > Myxococcales > Myxococcaceae > Archangium_A. Next base: position 2,074 of record JANODF010000487.1, read on the forward strand.
CGGCTGATCTGCTGATCCGCTACGTGAAGGCTGGTGCGGCTGCACTCACCGCGGCGCCCACGCAGCACACGGTCATCGCCGAGCGGTTCTTCGATGAAGCGGGCGGCATGCAGTTGTTGATTCACGCGCCGTTCGGAGCGCGCATCAACCGCGCGTGGGGCATGGCGCTGCGGAAATCGTTCTGCAAGACGTTCGACTTCGAGCTGCAGGCGGCGGCGAGTGATGACGGCATCTTGCTCTCGCTCAGTGAAGGGCACTCGTTTCCGCTGATGGACATCTTCGACTTCGTCTCTCCCAAGACGGCGGAGAAGGTGCTGACTCAGGCCGTTCTTCAAGCGCCCATGTTCGGCACGCGCTTCCGCTGGGCTGCGGGCAGATCGCTGGCGCTCTCGCGCTTGCAGAACGGCAAGAAGGTGCCGCCGCCGATTCAGCGCGCGCGGGCCGAAGATCTGATCGCCTCGGTCTTCCCCGAACAGGTCGGTTGCCAGGACAACCACGGCGGCATGGAGCTCGAGCCGCCGGATCACCCGCTCGTAACGGAGACGATGAAGGACTGTCTTCGCGATCTGATGGACATCGACGGGCTCGTCGAGGTGCTCAAGAAGATGAAGTCGGGCGAGATCCGCAAGGTGGCGGTCGATCTGCCCGAGCCTTCGGTGTTCGCACACGCGCTGCTCAACTCGGCGCCGTACACCTTCCTCGATGAAGCGCCGCTGGAAGAACGGCGCGCACGCAACGTCTCGCTGCGCCGCACACTGCCGCCCGCCGACGCAGTCGCCTTCGGTGCGCTGGATCAAGCCGCGATCGATCAAGTCATCGCAGAGGCAGCGCCCACCTTCCGTGACGCTGAAGAGTTCCACGACGCGCTGCTGCAGTTGGTGTGGTTCCCTCTCCCTCTGGGAGAGGGTCAGGGTGAGGGCCAAAAGCTTCAGTTGCTGGCAACCGCCGGAAGAGCCGCCGAACACGCAGGCCACGCGTACGCAGCCGAACGAGTGCCACTGATCCAGGCCCTCTTCCCCGACGCGAAACTCGCGCTCGAACCACTCCCCGGAGATCTCCCCGTCGATCGCGAGGCCGCAGCCCGTCAGATCGTCCGCGGCTGGATGGAAGTCGTCGGCCCCATCACCGCGCCCGAGCTGATGCAGCGGCTGAGCCTCTCCCGCTACGACATCGACTCCGCGCTCGCGAAGCTCGAGTCGCAAGGCCAGGTGTTGCGAGGCACCTTCCGCCCCACGGCCACCGCCGAAGAGATCGAGTGGTGTGATCGCCGGCTGCTGCAACGCATTCACCGCCTGACCGTGGGGCGCCTGCGCAAGGAGATCGAGCCGCTCTCCCAGCAGGACTTCATGCGCTTCCTCTTCCGCTGGCATCACGTAGACAGCGAGTCGCGGCTGCGGGGGCCCGGAGGTCTGGCGAAGCTGGTCTCGCTCCTTCAGGGGTGGGAAGCGCCCGCGGCCGCCTGGGAGCGGGAGATCTTCCCCACCCGCATGCGCCAGTACGTGGGCGAGTGGCTGGAAGACGCGTGCTTCAGCGGTGAAGTGGCCTGGGGCCGGTTGACCTTGAAAGAAACGAAACAAGTCGTGCCGGGACCGCGGCGTGGCGTCGAGGTCGCGCCGATCGTCGAGACACCACGCCGCTCCGTGCAGGGCCGCGCTGCGTCGCTCACCTTCGCGCGGCGCGCGGATCTCGAGTGGTTGCTCCAGGCGGCCCGGCCTGGCGCGGTGCTTTCAGATGGTCCGCGGCCCTGGCCGGGCGATCTCTCGCAAGCGGCGGCTGACGTCTTGAAGGTGTTCGAGCGCAGAGGTGCATCGTTCTTCAACGAGCTGCAGTCGGGCTCGCGCCGCCTTCCGGTCGAAGTGGAGGACGCGTTGTGGGAGCTGCTCTCGCGCGGGCTGATCACCGCCGACGCCGTTCAGAACCTGCGCGTGTTGCAGTCGCCCAAACTGCGCAAGCGGCAGCGGGCGTTGCAGCGGGGTGGCCCCGGGCGGTGGTTCATCTTGCAGCCGCACGAGCAGCTGGAGCCGCCGGTGTTGGAGGAGAAGCTCGCCTGGCAGTTCCTGCAACGGTACGGGATCGTGTTTCGCGATCTGGTCGCGCGTGAGTCGCTCAGCCCTCCGTGGCGTGACCTGGTGCAGCTGTACCGGCGCTTCGAGGCGCGCGGTGAAGTGCGGGGTGGGCGGTTCCTGCACGGCTTTGCGGGTGAGCAGTTCGCGTTGCCTGAAGCGCTCGACGTCGCTCGCGCCGTGCGGCGTGCTCCGAAGACGGGAGAGATTCTGCGCGTTGCCGCGGTCGACCCGCTCAACCTGACGGGCGTGGTGACACCTGGTCAGCGCGTGTCGGCGCAGCTCGGTCGCTCCGTGATCTACGTCGACGGGGTGCCTCAGGGCGAAGAAGAAGTCGCCGTCGACGAACCGCTCACCGACGCCTGACCGCGGCGCTCCCTCTCCCCTCGGGAGGGGAGAGGGTCGGGGTGAGGGGCCGTTCGAGCGCCCAAGGTGAGGCCAGGACCCTCACGCCAACCCTCTCCCGAAGGGAGAGGGAGACAAGTATCGTGCGCGCCCGATGGTGTTCCTCGCGCTCTCATGCCTGCAGGGCCGCCCGATGGATTCGGCGCTCGCCTCGCTGGCCGAGCTGAAGCCCGACGGGGTGCAGCTCACACCGGGCAACATGCCCACCCCTGGTTTTCAGCGCGCGCTGATCAAGTCGAAGCTCGCCACCCGCACGCACCACGGCTTCTCCTTCACCGCCTTCCGCACCCGTGACGTCTGGGCCGACGACGGCCGCTGCCTCACCTCGAGCGACTCGGTGCATCCACCTGCCAGTACCTCACCCGCGGCGGCTCACTACCTCTCAGCACCGCTCGTGCTCGAGACCATGTACCCCTCGTACGCGCTGGGCACCGGCGCAGAACTCGAGCAGGCGATGAAGCTCGAGATCCCGCTCGCGGTCGACGTGAGTCACCTCTTCATTCAGAAGACCCAGGGCGTGCTCGGCTCCGCCACGTTGCGCCGGCTGTTCGACTACGAACACGTGCACGAGGTGCATGTCTCCGCCAACGACGGCCGCCGCGATCTGCACGCGCCGCTCACCACGAACACCTTCGGCCTCGACTGGGCGCACGAGCGTGAACGCGCCGGCGTGCCCCTGATACTCGAGTGCTACTTTCACCGCCTCACCGTGGATCAGCGCAGCCACCAGCTCGCGCTCGCCCGCGGAGAATTCCCCCGACGGAGAACCCGATGAGCGACCTGATGAAGATCGACGTGCGCCACCTGCGGGCCAGGCTGCTGGCGAACTTCGGGCGGTACGCCGCACACGTGCTCACCGAGAAGAGCGGGCTCAAGTCGGTGCTGCTGTGCTGCTCGCAGTACTACGCCGACGAAGCCGCCGACGCGGTGCACGATACCCTCACGGTCTCGAAGCAGCTGTTGCCCATCAGAGAGGTGAAGTCGCCCACCGACCATGACGCGCGTTGGAAGTTGATGCAGTGGGACAGCAACGGCGATGCGGTGTTCGCGTTCTCGGCGCACTGCTCCGAAGAAGGAGCGGGCCCGCCGATCGACTTCGACGAGAGCGACCTGGAGTCCTGGGAAGGCGCCTCACCCACCGAGAGCCCGCTCGCGCTCGCGCAGCTGATCGATGGCGAGGTGCGGGTCACCTGGATCGGCTTTCCTCACCGGCCCTGGCTCGACTTCGCCCAGGCGCTGAGCAATCGCGACGAGTCCTTCGAGGAGACTCCGCCCCAGTTCGTGGACGATCCGGCGCCCGCGGCGTTGCTGGGAGACGAGCCTCGGCTCCATGCGCAGGTGCTGGAGGACCCGTCGAGTCAGGCGGCGCGCCAGGTGTTGTGTGATCTCTGGGCCCAGCGCGGTGATCCGCGCGGTGAGTTCGGCGCGTTGTGTTTCTCCGGCAAACGAAACCCCAAGGTGCTCGCGCAGGTGGCGAGCCTGGTGCTCGAGCACGGCCGCTCGTGGATGGGCCCTCTCGTGAAGGTCGTTCCGCTCTCGGGCGCGCTGTTCGGTGAGGGGCCGTTTCTCGAGAAGGCGGTGGTGCACTTTCCCAACGCGAAGACCTTCAAAGCCGTGGGAAATGATCCGCACTGGGCGACGGTGAAGTCGATCACCTTCGTGGGTGAACACGGAGGCCTCACGCCGGCCATGCAGCACGTGCTCGAGGCCGGTCCTCTCAAGGGCTCGCAGCTCGCGCCGTTGAAGAAGGGCAGCTGGCACCTGCGTCGCCTCGAGGTGGTGGCCGACAAGCCGACGGTCATCAAGGATCTCGCTGCGCTGACGCTGCCGCTCGAGCGGTTGTCGTTGCGAGGGAGCGCCGAGCTCTCGCTCAAGCCGCTGCTCAAGGCGAAGTGGTTCGCGAAGCTGCGCGAGCTGGAGCTGTGGTTGCCGAGCACCACCGTCGACGTGGCCAGCGGGCTCGCCGCCGCGTTGGTGGCGCTGGAGGAACTGGCGCCCGAAGAGATGGTGCTGCGCGCTGGGGTTCTGTCCCCTGGTGGACGCACGGGCTGGGCGTTGCAGCGGAACGCAGCGGGCAAACGCACGCTCGTGTTGGTGCACCCCGATGAGCGGCTCGCCAATGGCCCTGCGCTGGCGAAGGCGCTCGAGGTGAAGCTGGATGATCGTTGGGAACCCACCGACGACTGGCTCCACTTCGGTCTGGGCTCGCACGCGAAGCTGACCTGATCAGGCAGCGGAACGCTCGCGCTCGGTGAACCGTGTGTTAGCGAGTGGGGATGGAACTTTTCCAGGAGACGTTGGGCTTCG
>JANODF010000488.1:0-10497 GCA_031412555.1 Archangium sp.
GTTCCAGGTGATCTTGAAGCCGGCGCCGAAGAACACGCAGGAGCTCTACCTCGACTCGATCAAAGCGTTCGGCATCGACCCGATGGCGCACGACATCCGCTTCGTCGAGGACGACTGGGAATCGCCCACGCTGGGCGCGGCAGGCCTCGGCTGGGAGGTCTGGTGCGACGGCATGGAGATCACCCAGTTCACCTACTTCCAGAAGTGCGGCAGCTACGAGTGCCGCCCCGTCGCCGCCGAGCTGACCTACGGCCTCGAGCGCATCTGCATGTACCTGCAGGCCGTCGAGAGCGTCTACGACATCGAGTGGGTGAAGGGCGTGAAGTACGGCGAGGTCTTCCACGAGAACGAAGTGGAGATGTCGAAGTACGCGCTCCACGAGTCTGATCCGGTGCAGCTCGAGATGTTGTTCAAGAGCTACGAGACCGAGTGCAAACGCCTCATCGATCTGGGCCTGCCGTTGCCCGCCTACGACTACGCGCTCAAATGCAGCCACGCGTTCAACCTGCTCGACGCCCGCGGAGCGATCTCCGTCACTGACCGCGCCGGCTACATCAAGCGCGTGCGCGACAACGCGGCGCTCTGCGCGAAGGGTTACCTGAAGGTGCGACAGAAGCTCGATTGGCCGCTCTGCAAGACGAAGTGGACGGTGGGTGAGCAGCTGCCCATGCACGAAGGCAAACCGGCCAGCGACGCGTGGAAGACGGTCAGCTTCGAAGAGAAGGAAGAGAAGAAGGAGGCCCCCCGTGGCTGAGCTTCTTTTTGAACTCGGAACCGAAGAGCTGCCCGCGCGTTTCGTGGTGCCGGCCCTCGACGATCTCGAGAAGACCTTCACCGAGCAGTGCATCGCGCTCAACATCAAGCACGGCGCGATTCGCCGCTTCGGTACGCCGCGCAGGCTCGCCCTGCTGGTCGTCGACGTCGCCGAGAAGACCGACGACGTGATGAAGGAAGTGAAGGGCCCGTCGGTGAAGGCCGCTTTCGACGCGGCGGGCGCACCCACGCAGCCGGCGATCAAGTTCGCCGAGAGCGTGAAGCTGCCGGTGGATCAGCTGAAGAAGGTCAGCACGCCCAAGGGCGACTACCTGATGGCCACGGTGGAGGAAAAAGGCCGCCGCAGCTTCGAGCTGCTCTCGGACGTGCTCAACCTGTGCACCCGGAAGATCAACTTCGCCAAGCAGATGCGCTGGGGCGACGTGGAGCAGAGCTTCGGCCGTCCGCTGCAGTGGATCGTCGCGTTGCTGGGCACCGAGGTGGTGCCGGTGACGTACTCCGACGTGAAGAGCGGCCGCGTGACCCGCGGTCACCGTTTCCTCTCGCCGGCGCCCATCACCGTCGAGAAGCCCGCCGACTACGAAGCGCTGCTCGAGAAGTCGAACGTCATCCCCGACGTGGCCAAACGCCGCGCGCTGATGATCGAGCGCATCGCCGCTGCTGCGAAGAAGGCCGGCGGCACCGTGCTGCCCGACGAGGCGCTGATCGATCAGGTGGTGAACCTGGTCGAGCTCCCCTCGCCCGTCGTGGGCACCTTCGAAGAACGTCACCTCGATCTGCCGCCTGAGGTGCTCATTCAGGAGATGAAGAGCCACCAGCGCTACTTCAGCCTCACCGCGGCCGATGGGAAGCTGCTCCCGAAGTTCATCGCGGTCAGCAACACGCCGGTGAAAGACGAGCAGCTGTCGATCAAGGGCTACGAGCGTGTGCTGCGCGCCCGGCTCACCGACGGCCGGTTCTTCTTCGACGAAGATCGCCGCATGCCGCTGATCGATCGCCTGCCCAAGCTCCACAAACGTTCGTGGATCGACAAGCTCGGCAGCATGGCTGAGAAGACCGATCGCATTCGTGCGCTCGGCGTGTTCCTCGCCAAGGCCGTGGGCCAGGACGCTGCGATGGCGACCGTGGAGCGGGCGGCGACCCTCTGCAAGGCCGACTTGAACACCGGCATGGTCGGTGAGTTCCCCGAGCTGCAGGGCGTGATGGGCCGCGAATACGCGCTCCACGACAAAGAGCCGAAGGAAGTCGCGCTGGCGATCTTCGAGCACTACCTGCCGCGCGGCGCTGGCGACGGTCTGCCCACGCAAGACGCGGGCGCAATCATCGGCCTCGCCGATCGTCTCGACTCGCTCTGCGGACTCTTCGGCATCGGCAAGAAGCCCACCGGGGCGAAAGACGACTTCGCGCTGCGGCGTGCGGCGATCACCTTCATTCGCATCGTGATCGCGCGCGGGTACCGCTTCTCGCTCTCCAAGGCGATCGACGAGTCGGTCTCGCTGCTCGGGGCCAAGCTGGTCGACGCCAAGCGCAAGCCGACCGATCCGACAGTGAAGGATCAGCTGGTCGAGTTCTTCCGAGGCCGGCTCGAGTCGACCTGGAAAGAGAACCACCGCGCCGACGTGGTGGAGGCCGTGCTCTGCGCCGGCTTCGACGATCTGGCGGCCGCTCAACTGCGGCTCGAGGCCATCTCGGCCTACGTGAGCCGCCCCGACTTCTCCTCGCTCGCCGCGACCTTCAAGCGCGTGGCGAACATCGTGGAGAAGCAGGCCAAGGACATCACCCGTGAAGCAGTCGACCCGAAGAAGCTCACCGATGAGCCCGAGAAGGCGCTGTACGCCGAGGTCTCGAAGGTGAGCGCGGCGTTCACGGCTGCGGTGAAGGCCGACGACTACGCGGGCGCGATGGCGAAGGTGGTGCCACTCAAGCCCTTCGTCGACGCGTTCTTCGACAAGGTGATGGTGATGGCGGAAGACAAGGCGCTGCGGGAAAACCGCGTGCGGTTGCTCATGGAGATCGGCGGGCTCTTCGGAACCGTGGCCGACTTCTCGAAGATCCAGGTGGAGTCGTGAAGCTTCAGCTCAAAATCATCCCCGTATTGCTGCTGTTGGCAGGTTGTCCTGAGTCGACGGGGGCCAATGCGCCTCCGATCGATCGTCTCTACTTCCCCGTGGGCATCGCGCACGTCGACGTGGCGGGGTCGACCGAAGGGGTGCTGTTCGTCGCCAACGCGAACAGCAACAAACGGTACGCCACCGGTTCCGTGGTGGCGCTGCCGCTCGATTTGATTGGGCTGCCTGAGCTGAGCGTCGACGCGGGCGCCCCCTCGATCTTGCGCCTGACCGATCTCAAGCTGATCGCAACGCAGTCGGTGCAGATCGCCAGCTTCGCCAGCGAGCTCGCGGTGCAGCCGATCTCGGCGACCGAATACCGCCTCTACGTGCCCACCCGCTCGGAGGGCATGAACGCGCACCAGGTGACCGCGCGCATCGAAGGCACCACGCCGGTGCTCTCCTGCGTCAACGCCACCGGCCAGGACTGCTCCGGCAAGGGCACCAGCATGACCCCCACGGTGTTCGACGGCGCCGACGCCGGCTCGCAGTGGGCACTGACGCCGTTTGGAATCGCCGCGGCGAACCGCACCTGTGGCTCCCAGGTGGAGTGTTGCCCGACCGGCGTCGAGTGCTCGCGCACATGTGAGGCCGGCAGGTGTCTTGATGCGAACGGCGCACCCTTCGCCGACGTGTGGGTGAGCTACGCCCCGCGTTCCGACGCTTCGACGCTGCTGCCCGTGGGTCGTCCGCTCATCGGCCACATCGCGCGGCTCGACTCCGACGACTTCACGTTCAAGAACGAGAACCTGATTCCGATTGGCCCCGGCGGTTCGAACTCGGTCGCCGTGGCCGGCTCGTGGGTCTACGTGACCGGCCGCATCTTGAACCCCGCGCCGAACCTGCTGCGCCTGGTCAATCGGGAAGGCGTGGTGCTCTCCACCGCCCTCGAGTCGCTCTTCCGCGTGTCTGATTCGCGTTCGATCACGGTCTCGTCGGACGGTCAGCGGCTGTTCATCGTCGGCCGCGTGCCTGACACCTTGTTGGTGGCGACCATCACGAACCAGAACACCGTGCCTACGCTCAACTTCGTGCGCGGCGTTCCGCTGTGTGATGCGCCCAATGACGCCAAGGTGATTCCGCGGGCAGGGCGGGGTGATCTGGTCGCGGTGACCTGCACCGCCGCGGGCACCGTGGTGCTCTACGACGACGAGGTGGGTGACCTGGTCGCGCAGCTCCCGGGCGTGGGGGCTCAGCCCTATTCATTGGCCGTCGACGTGCGAGGCAATGCCGCGCGCATCTTCGTGAGCACCTACGGTGATGGCCGCATCGCGGTGATCGACGTGCCCTCGCTCGATCGGCCGCAGGCGGCGCGGATCGTGGCGACCCTCGGTGAGACCGAGGTGTGTCTGACGCAGGGTGAGAGTTCGCCCGGTTGCCGTGCCAGCAAGGAAGGCTCGCAGTGAAGCTTCGTTTTGGTGTGATGGGTCTCGTGTTGCTCACCGCGGGGTGCACCTCGCCCACTGGCGTGCGCAACGCCAACCTGGCGGGCACGCACGACCTGGTGCTCGTCGGTGAGCCTGCGAATGGGTTTCTGGCTGAGACGGTTCAGGATGGCGGCGTCACTGTGGGCAGCAACGGCGTTCCTTCCCGGTTCTTGTTCGTCACCTCGACCGACCTGAACCAGCTGCACATCCTCCAGAACGTACAGAGGCTGGGTGGCCGCTCGTTCGTGGGGGCCGCCAATCCGCTCGAGACGCTCTCCATTCCCGTGCTCGATCGGCCGAGCATGCTCGCGGTCGACGAAGGCCGGAACAAGCAGGGCCTGCGGGTCACCGGCGGGTACGTCTACGCCGCGCGCCCGGGTGGAGCCGAAGTGAGCGTGGTCAGCGTCGAGCAGCAACGGCAGGTCGGCGGAGCGGTCGAAGGCAGCCGCGTCACCCGGCCCATGGCCACGCCGGCCCCGGTCACGGCCATCGGTGCCTTCATGATGCTCGACCCGGCAGACCCGGCGCTCGAGACCAGGCTGCCCCCCACGACCCGCCTCTTCACCGCGACGTGGGATGGCGAGAACGCTTCGATCTTCTCCGCGTCGCTCCCCACCAAACCCGACGATCTCAACCTGATGCAATCGCTCCCCTGGGAGCGTGAGCTGTTGGTCGGCCCCACGCCCGTCGCTGCGATGGTGGTGGTCGCTCCGCGGGTTGGCCGCTCGCTCGATGGCGCCCCGTTCTGCGCCACGAATGTCTGCCTTGCCATCGCCACTCGCCAGAGCAGCGGTCTGGGCGGCGAGAGCTACCTCCTCGATCCCGACTCGGGCGCGTCGGCCACGCTCTCGTTCAGCGGCCCGGTTCGCAAGCTGGTCGTCTCTGGCGACGGCAGCCGCGTGTACGGCGTGCTCGAGGAGCAGGCCTGCGGGAGCCCCGCATGCGGCGGCATCGTGGCCGTCGACATCGTCACGGCGACGAGCGCCACCACGCCGCCGTTTCGGGCGAGCTTCCCCGGCTCACTCGACGCGATCGGTCTGCCCTGGCGTCCCCTGCGTGCGGGCGACGGGTTGATCACCGGACTCACCGTGGCCAGCGGTGGCGCCATCATGCAGGCGGGTTCAGACCCCAACGACGGTGGGCTCGGGTCCTCCTACCGCCAGCAGTACAACGAGCTGGGTGCATTCTCGTCTTCCACCGGGCTGATCACCTTCTTCAGCGGCTTCGCCGGTTCGGTCATCGACTACGACCCGCGCCGCTCGCTCATGTCGGCGGCCTCCGTGCGCATCCCCGGGCAGCTGCCTGACGGCGGCGACTCGCTGGTCGGAGAAGATGGCGGGGCCATCGGCTCGAGTGCTGCCCTGGCGGTCAACTTCCGGGATGTCGGCGGGGCGACCTACCGGGTGTCCGATGTGCCTCTGGAGAACGCCGATGGTGGCGTGGAGCAGTGGACCTTCGACATCTCCGACGGCTACCTGGAGACCCAGGCGATCGCCTTCGTGTTCAAGGGCCAGATCCCCGGTCTCGTCTCGCTGCCCACCACGGCCGCTGACGGCGTGCGGCTCAACACCGGCGGGCTCGAAGCGCGCGCCGCGGTGGGTGACATCGTTCGGTTCGAGACCGGCAGCGACACCCTCGGGTACCTCGAGTGTGGCCGGAGCACGATCGCCACGATCGGTGCGGGCTTCATCGAAGCGGCCGAAGTCCCCGCCACCTGTTCCGCGCGTGTTCGTTTCTCGGTGCGGGCCGATGGCGCCAAGCCACTGGTGGTGGTGGCTGACCTCGAGGGCTATCTGGGCCGATGGGCGCCCGGGGAGACGCTCACGTACAACCGCCCCTATGTGCTCTTGTCGGCTGACGTCACCTCGTCGCGCACGGCGCTGACGGTGAACATTCCCCAATCCGTGCCGCGGAATGAAGGGGCCTCGACCACCTTCCAGGTGAACGGCAACATCGCCCCGTACCAGTCCTCCATCGATACCCTGACCATCGGCTGCTACGCGCAGCTCCCGGGGCAGGTGGTGATCGGCAACATGGTGATGGACCAGGTGCCCACCACGGTCAGTGGTGGGGCGGTCAGTCTGCGGTGGACGCTGATGGCGGGGGTGCCCTCCGGCAACGGCATCGTGGAGATCCCCCTGGAGGCGGTGGGGGCCATTACGGGCCCGCGGCTCGGCGCCTTGAGCACCACACAGGGTGCCTTTTGTTGGCGGTAGTTTGGTGCTCTCCGAAATGGCTGGTATCTTTCACGCCTCCCGTTGGCACAAAGGGTAAACCGTTACCCCCATGATGGATCCGAGCAGCCGGCCCGCGCGCAAAGTGCAGATCGCCGATCACATTTGGGGCGCCTTCGAAGAGATGGCGTCTCAGATGGGGTCTGATCGGGATGCGCTCATCAATCAGGCGATGTTCATGTTCGCCCGTCTCAATGGGTTCCTCGACTCTGCAGGTGGGGCGAGTGTTCCCGGTGGAGCAGGGGCCGCGGTCAAGCCCGCGCCCGCTCCCGCAGCAGCGCCCCGTGCGGCGCCGCCTCCACGTGCAGCAGCTGGTGGCGGTGCGCCGCCGATGCTCAAGCCCGTGCAGCAGCCGCCCCCGCCTTCGGGTGGCGGCGCGATGGATGACGATCCGGTGCGCCGCGAGGTGCAAGAGCGCGTGCTGGAGACGGCCGCCGAGCTTGAGCGCCTGATCAAGTCGAAGAACCAGAACAACCAGCCCGCGCCCGATCAGTCGATGGATCAGAGCGACGACGGCGGCGACGGTGAAGTCGACGTCGACATGGGCGGAGAAGCAGGCGGCGCCCCGGCCCTCTACATGATGCTCGAAGGCGGAGAGCTCGATCGCATCGCCAAGGAGCGCTTCGTCATCGGGCGCGGCAAACACTGCGACTTCGTGATCAACTCCGGCAAGGTCTCGCGTGAACACGCGGTGATCGTTCGGGATGCAGGCGAGTTCTTCCTCGAAGATCTCGGCTCGTCGAACGGCACCTGGTTCAACAAGCAGCGCATCAAGCGCCGCAAGATCGAAGACGGCGACGAGTACTTCATCTGCTCCGAGAAGGTGAAGTTCGTCTACCGCTGAGCTCTGTGCCGACGCTCAAGCCGATCCTCTTCTCCCTGCTGGCCGTGACCGCCGTCATCGCGGTGGTCACCGACGTGAGGAGCAGACGCATTCCAGACCTGCTGACGTACCCTGCGATGCTGCTGTGCCTCGCCGCGCGTCTCTGGCTCGAGGGCGTGGGCGAGGCGACCTCGGGTCTGCTCTCGGGGCTCGCGGGGCTGGGCGCCGCGGTCGTCTGGTTCGGCGCTTTTGCGCTCTCGAAAAAGGGCATGGGCTGGGGCGACGTGAAGCTCGCCGGCGTGATGGGCGCCGCGCTGGGCATGCCTTTGACGCTGGCCGCCATGGTGTTCGTGAGCGTGGTCGGGGCCTTTCAGGCCATCGTCTCTTTGATCTGGGCGGGCGCACTGTCTGATACCGTTCGCGGCGTGTTGGCGCGAAAGGTCGATGGCCAAAGCGCAAACCCGACTAAGAGGCACATTCCGTACGGAGTGGCGATCGCACTGGGCAGCGTCTGGGCGATGTGGTGGGACTGACATAACTGGCTTCACTTTTTGAGGGGAGTTCGACGATGCGCGAAGTGGTGCCGATGCGCTCGGGTCTGGTTCGCAGTGTTGCAGTTCTCGCGGTGATGCTCGTCGCCTTGCCTGCCTCGTCGCAGGATGGTGGCAACCTCGCCCTCGGTGTCGGCACCCAGAAGGTGCTCAACGTGCCGGGTCTTCAGCGCGTCGCCATCGGCGATCCCAACGTCGCCGACGTGAAGACGATCGGGAACAACCAGCTGCTGATCATCGGCTCGACCGAAGGCAAGACGACCTTGCTGGTCTGGAAGACCTCTGGCCAGCGCGTCAGCTACCTCGTGTCCGTGCGCAAGCAGGACCCCAACGAGATCATCTCGGAGATCAAGAAGCTCCTGGGTGAGATCGAAGGCGTCAACGTGCGCATGGTCGGCGATCGCATCTATCTCGACGGCCAGGCGTACACCCAGGCCGACGCCGATCGCATCGACCAGGTGGTGGGGCTCTACGGCAACGTGAAGAGCTTCGTGAAGATCGCCCCCAACGCGAAGAAGCTCGTTGCACAGAACCTCAACGCTGCTTTCCAGAAGGCCGGCCTCAAGAACGTGGCGGCCAACGTGGTCGGCTCGACCATCTTCCTCGAGGGCTCGGTGGAGTCGCAGCAGGATCTTCAGAAGGCCGAGCTCATCACCAAGGCCATCGGCGAGAAGGTCGAGAACCTGCTGGTGGTCGGCATCAAGCGCATGATTCTGAGCGAGGTGCAGTTCGTCGAAATCCGCCGCAACTCGACCGATCGGTACGGCATCCGCTACCCGACCGACATCACCGGCACCGCCCAGGCCGCCGTCAACATCACCAAGGAGCTCTTCCCCGGCAACTTCGCGGAAGGCGCGCTGCTGGCCCGTGCCGTTGGGGGCTCGCAGTTCAACGTCGGCTTCCAGATGAACGACGGTTACGGCCGTCTGCTCGCGCAGCCCAAGCTGGTGTGCGCCAGTGGTGAAAAGGCCGAGTTCCTGGCCGGCGGCGAAATACCGATTCCCCTCATCACCAACAACCAGTTCACCGTCGAGTTCAAGCCCTACGGCGTGATTCTCAAGCTGCGCCCCACGGCCGACCGCAACGGCAACATCCAGACGGAGATCGAGGCTGAGGTGTCGGAAGTCGACGTCTCGGTCGCCGTCGCCGTCGGTGGTGGCGCCACGGTGCCCGGCTTCCGCAGCCGCAAGGTGAAGACCAACGTCACCGTGCGTCACGGCGAGACCATCGTGCTGTCAGGCGTGTTCGCGCACGACGAGCAGAAGCAGGTCTCGAAGCTGCCCGGCCTGGGTCACATTCCGATCATCGGCGAGCTCTTCAAGAACCGTGCGTTCGACTCGAACAAGCGTGAGCTTGTGATCTTCGTCACGCCGCGCATCGTGAACCCCGACTCCGACAAGATCCGCACGATCATCGATGACGTGAAGAGCCGCTATAAGCAGGCGCGCGGTGAAGTGACCTTCGGCATCTTCGACTGAGCTGTTTTTCTGGGTCGCTGCGCCTCGGCGCATCTTCCGCTTCGCTCCAGCTGCGCTCGCCCAGCGTTCCGCTGGACCGGCTTCGCTCCCGGGTAGGCCCAGCAACCACCACCCGCGGCTCGGTCATCTGGACCGGCCGCGGGTTTTTCGTTCTTAAACCGTAGGGTTGCCGCGCCGTGGTAAGGTCTCCCTCATGTTTTTCATCACTCTGGCCGAGAAGGGTGGAGACGCCCGGGATCTCCTCTTTGAAAAAGAGGAAGTCACCATCGGCCGACTCGCTGGCAACGACATCGTCCTGAACAAGGGCAACGTCTCGAAGTACCACTCCAAGATCGTTCTCAAAGACGGCAAGTACATCGTCGTCGATCTCAAGTCGACGAACGGTACCTTCGTCAACGGCAAGAAGATCGCGGGCCCGTTGGTGGTGCGGCCCACCGACAAGATCTACGTCGGCGACTACATCATCAACGTCGACGCGCCCCCCGAAGACTACGAGGGCGAATCGAGCGAAGGCTTCGACGACTCCCAGCAGGAAGAAGAGCCGCAGGAGGAGCAGGCCGAAGAAGAATACGAGGAGGAGCCTCAGGAAGAAGAAGAGGCGCCTGCCGAAGAAGAACGCGATCCGGTTCCTCCGGGCAACATGCCCGCCTCCCTGGCGAACGCGATGCGACGCCGTGGCAAACACGTCGACCCGCGCATCGAGGCCTACGCCACGCTGCAGAAAGACATTCACGATCGCCTGATCGAGTACCTCGACCTGCGCCGCCTCGACATGGACCGGCTCGGCGACGAAGAGCTCTGGCGCCGCACCGAGAAGGCGATTCAAGACATCCTCGCGCAGATGGATGGGGACGGTGAGATCCCCGACGAGATCGATCGCGACATGTTGCTCACCGACGTGCTCAACGAGGCGCTCGGTCTGGGCCCCCTCGAGGCGTTCCTCGCTGACGACGACATCAGCGAGATCATGGTGAACCACGCCAACCAGATCTACATCGAGAAGAAGGGCAAGATCCGGCTCTCGGAGAAGATCTTCTCTTCGAACAGCGCGGTGCTCGGCGTCATCGAGCGCATCGTCGCGCCCATCGGCCGCCGCATCGAC
>JANODF010000489.1:0-24848 GCA_031412555.1 Archangium sp.
GCCGTAGAGCTCCTCGCGGGTGAAGCCGCTGATGGTGCACATGGCGTCGTTGGCGCCGATGATGCGTCCGTCGGGCCCGGCGACGCTGACGATGAACTGCTCATGAATGAGCAGGTCCATCGAGCGCTGTTCTCGTTGGGCCAGATCGACCTGCTTCCGCGCCTCATCGACCTCTCGGGTCATCTTGATCGCGAGTTGGAGAGCGCGCGCGCGGCCCCGGCCGAGCAGCCACACCACGGTGGCGGTGAGCAGGCTCAAGGCGGCCCCTGCCACCAACCGGGTGACGGCGATGCTGAGGTCGATGCTGGCATCGAAGGGCTGGGTGGAGCGGGTGCGCAGCAGGAGCACGCGACCATCGAGTTCGAGCTGCTGCTCCGAGGTGAAGCGCGGCACCGCGGCCGACGCGAGCGAATGGGGCTCGTACAGGAGCTCTTCGGGCGCGCCGCGAGTGCTGGTGTAGACGTCGAAGTCGATCATTCCATCGCCGACTGGGCTCGTGCCCCGAAGAAGCTCCGCGGGATGGAAGGAGGCGTAGACGAGCGCGATGAGGGCCGCGCGCCGCTCCGCCACGGTCGAGGCAGGGCCAGGACGGTAGACGGCGAGGAGCAGGCGCGACAGGTCGTTCGAGCCCGAACGCTCCAGCACATGGGGGGCTGAGAGCGTGAGGAGGCCGGTGTCGACCGCGCGTTCGATGGCGGCGCGGTGCTCCGGAGCAGCGGCCCACGCGGGGCGATCATTCTCCAACGGTTCGAGTTGGCCGCGCTCGATGATCCCAAACCCCTGCAGCCCGGGGAACTCGACCTCGAGGTCTCGCGCGGCCACGTAGGCCTGAAAGCCGGCGCGCCCCATCTCGGGGCTGGCGGCGAAAGCGGCTTTGGCACCCTTGAGCCCATACCCCGGGAGCATGAGCCGGCGTTTCAGCTCCATCGCGAGCAGGTCATTGGAGCGCTGAAAACGAGCACGGGCCTGGTCGTCGACGCGGGTGCGGGCGGAGTTGGCCATGGCACCCGTGAGCAGCAGCCCGACAGCCAACGTGAGGCCGGCCAGCATCGACACGCCCCAGGCGGACTTCGGAGTCAGATTCATCTCTTCGTCAGGCCGTTGCATGATCAGCGCCGTGTCGAGCGTTCTGATCCCGACGGCTTGTGATGCAGCCGGGCGGTCGAACCCGACCCCCGAGGGCTCCGCACACCCACCCAAAACGTGGTCTGCTGCCGGCCGTCATGCGTCTCCATTTCACGATGGCCCTGTTGCTTGCGGCCTGCAGCCCCCCGATGCCGTCACCCGATGGTGGCACCGACGCAGGCACACCCGACGCCGGCGGCCCGACCAACTGCCAGGAGCCCTACCGCCGCTGTGCGACCGAGTTCCGCTTCCGTGCGCTCGATGAACAATCAGTGCACCTGCGCGGTGACTTCAGCCCTGATGGGTGGACCATCGGCGTGCCCATGCGCAAGGAAGGCACCGACTGGGTCGCGCGCGCGCCCGTCGGCTTCGGGAGCGACGTTCAGTACAAGTTCCTGATCAACAACACGCTC
This sequence comes from Archangium sp., assembly GCA_031412555.1. Lineage (GTDB taxonomy): Bacteria > Myxococcota > Myxococcia > Myxococcales > Myxococcaceae > Archangium_A. The sequence goes on from JANODF010000489.1 coordinate 1,539, forward strand.
TGGGTGAACGACCCGGCGAACCCGAAGACGTCGGCTGCCGGCAACAGCCTGCGCGAGAACGTCACCTGCGAGGTCTTCACCTGCCCTGCGGCCGCACCTGAAGTCGGCGCGTTCGACTGGCGCGACTCAGTGATGGCCTTCGTGTTCGTCGATCGGTTCTTCGATGCCGACACCACGAACAACTGCACCGTGCCGGGTGCGATGCCGGCAGGCCAGTACCAGGGCGGCGACTGGAAGGGCGTCACCCAGAAGCTGAACGCCGGTTTCTTCGATGAGCTCGGGGTCAACACGCTCTGGCTCACGGTGCCGGTGAAGAACGCCACGGTCGCGGGCGCGGGCACCAACGGCATGTACTCCGCGTTTCACGGGTACTGGCCCATCGAGCTCGAGCAATACGAGTCGTGTTTCGGCAGCAAACAAGACCTCATCGACCTGGTCACGGCCGCGCACGCGAAGGGCATTCAGGTGCTGTTCGACTTCGCGATGGTGCACGTGCACTCGCAGTCGACCCTCTACGCGCAACACCCCGAGTGGTTCTGGTCGCTCGACTTCAAGGGGCAGTGCGTGTGCGGCGGCGGCTGCGACTGGAACACCGATGGTCAACGCTGCTGGTTCACCGACTACCTGCCGCATTGGAACTACACCGTGCAGGCCGCGCGCGATTACACGGTGGCGCAGGCGGTCCGCATTCTCGAAGACACGAAGGCCGATGGCTTCCGCCTCGACGCCATCAAGCACGTCGACGACTCGTGGTTGCTCCAGCTGCGCACCGAGGTGGAGAAGCTGGCGGCCACGCGCACGCCGCGCCCGCGCATGTACTTCGTGGGTGAGACGTACGACTTCGGCAACCGCGACTACCTCAAGTCCTTCGTGGACCCCGCGACGAAGCTCGATGGGCAGTTCGACTTTCCGTTGCGCCTCTCGTTGCTGCAGTCGGTGGTGATGCGCCAGACGCCGATGACCGCGCTGCGAGATCTCGTGGCGAGCAACGACTCGTTCTACGGGCCGAACTCGCTGATGAGCCCGTGGATCGGCAATCACGATCTCGGCCGCGTCATCCACATGGCTGAAGACACCCCCATGTGGGGCGACCCGTACTCGGATGGCAAGGACCGGGCGTTCAACAATCAGCCCACGCTGCCGAACTACCGGCGTCCGTTCGAGCGGCTGGCGAATGCCTTCGCGTTCCTGATGACCAGCCCGGGCGTGCCGTTGATCTACTACGGCGACGAGATCGGCTTGCCGGGAGCCGGAGACCCGGACAACCGGCGCTTCATGCAGTGGAACAATCTGTCGGCTGATCAGCAGTGGCTGCGTTCGCGCGTGGCGGCGTTGGGGCAGCTGCGCAAGAGCCACTCCGCGCTTCGCCGTGGCAAACGCACGAACCTCTCGGCGACGGTCGACACGTACGCGTACTCGATGAGCGACGGCACGGAGACGCTCTACATCGCGATCAACCGCGGCGACTCGGATCAGACGGTGAGCGGGTTGCCTGCGCAGTCGATGCAGGACCTGCTCAATCAGAGCTCGGTGTCGGGGCCCAACGTGCTGGTGCCCGCCCGCAGCACGCGCGTGCTGAAGCCCTGAAGCGTGTCGGTCGCCCATCTCTTCGCTGAAGCACGTGCGCTCACCCGAGAGGGCGTGGTGCCCGCGCGGTTGACGAGCGATCTCCAGCATCGCGTGGAGCAGTCGAAGGACGTGCTGCAGGGCTCGACCATCGCGGCGATGGGATTGCTGGCGTCGGCGCGCGGTGAACGCTCTCACGCGCGCGAGTTGATGGAGAGCATGGCGTGGCTCGATCCACGTGCGCTCACGGAAGGCACGCGCGAGTACGCGCAGGGTTGGCTGGTGACGGATGCCGCGGCGGACGGTGATTGGGCGCGGGTTCGTTCGTTGCTTCCGGCGACGCTCGAGACGCCGACCCTGCGGCTGTTCGCGCATCTGGCGGGGCGGGCGCTCGACGGCGCGGCGCCGAATCTGACGCGTGACGATTGGTACCAGCTGCCCATGGAGGCGCGGCGCTTCTCCGAGGCGTTCGGTGCGAAGGCGGTGGAGCCGGTGCTTCCACGTCCCGAGCTGGAGGATCCGATCGCTTCCGTGCTTTTGCAGTTGCTCGAGTTGAAGCCGGGAAGGCCCAGCGCGACGGCGAAGGCGGTGGGTTCGGTGCTGAAGTCTTCGCGGCTTCGCGACCGGCTGATGGAGCGGTCCACCTTGATTGGTGGTGGCTCTCCCGTTGAAGCGTTGCGTGACCTACGCGAGGTGTTCGAGATTTCGCTCGGTGGTGCGTTGAAGGCGCACGTCGATGAGCCTCTCTTGAGCACCGTGGCTTCCGCTCGTCGCGAGCAGTTGATCGACACCATGTACACGCGCATCGATCGCCTGACCGACCGGTGCTCCGAAGGCACGGCGCCTCCGATGACCGAGGTATGGCGGGAGTTCGTCGCGATTCGCGGGTGCTACTCGCAGGCGGTTGCGTTGAGCGAGCCGGGTGAACGCGGGTGGCCGCACCATGTGGTGTTGAGGTTGATGCGGTATCTCGGCACGTGGTTGCGGCTCACGAAGAAGCAGCTGCCGTTTGCGCATGCGGTGTTCCGGTTTCTCGAGGTCGAGGGTGCACTCGCCGGTGATGAAACCGGAGCGCGACTGGCTCGGGCGAGCGCGGAACTCTGTCTCCCGTTCGTGCTCAGCGGGGCTCGAACGGTGGGTGGTGGTTTCTGATCCCGATCGGGGCGACAAGCGAGCTGGCCTCTCCGCACGTCACTCGGGGAGCGAGGTGCACGTGTCTTCGGCCACTCCGACCAAATGTCGGTCGATTCACGGGTGACCGACATTTGGGCGTGAAAATGGGTCGGAAACGCGTGGAAATCGGTGCAGCGACGCTCCACTTTCGACGTGTTCGCACTCGCGTTGGGCCTCAAGCGCGGCTGGCTTGCCGCGATTTCCGGGACATTTCTGTCCTGACCGACATTTGGTCGGAGTGACTCGGAAGGCTCGGGGCCTCCTCCTCTTCGCCGAAGAATTGTGCAGCCTCGCGGACTGGAGCGGCGTGCAGAGAGGCCTGGTCGGTGTCGAGCAGAGCCTGATCAGCAAAAAGCCCGCGCTTCGTGAAGGCGTATTGCCTCACCAGACCTACTGAAGCTGAATCACTTCCCACCGAATGCGCCTGGCGATGGGTCCAGTCGACACGAGTGACAGCTCGTCGAAACGAACCGAGCTGCTCGCTGCACGCTCACTCGTCACCTGGGTCACCGCCACTTGCCCGCGCTGCTCTTGATGGAAGTCGGTCACGCCAGAACGGCCCCCTGAGTCAGCGAGGCGGTCGGCGATCAGCTGCGTGCCGTCGAACAACGTGAGCGTCGCCTTGCCACCGGGACCCAGCGCCACTCGCACGTCGAGCACGTCTGCCATCGACGCCGCGGTCACCACGCCCGGCACCGTCGCCGGCGCCAGCGTCTGCACCGTGGGATCCAACATCGGCAACAGCTGCCCCTCGACCAGGAACAACGGCAACCGTCCCAACGGAGCGGGCACGCTGACCTCATCGCCTCCGGCGTGCACCGTGAAGTCGTTCAGCTCGACATACCGCTGGCCCGGCGGCAACCAGACCTCACGCGTCGTCAGGCCGCGCTTCAACACCGGCGCCGCGTACAGCGCAGGCCCGAGGAAGAACGCGTCATCGAGCGTCCACGTGCGCGGTTCGGTGGGGAACATCAAGAACGGCGCTCGCATCAACGGCGTACCCCGCTCATGCGCCTCGCGCGCGAGCACCATGAAGTACGGCTGCAGCCGCGTGTGCAGGCCCGCCATCTTCCGGTACACGTCCTGCGTCTCTTCGTCGCTCCACAGCGTCCACTTCGTCTTGCGCTCGAGCGGGTTCGCGCACGCGTTCTGATCCATCATGATCGGAGACACGGCCTCGAGCTCGAGCCAGCGCACGTAGACCTCCTTGTCGCGCAACCCACTACCGATGCACTTGAAGCCGGTGCCGTCGCTCCCCCAGTACGGCACGCCCACCATCGACAGGTTGAGCCCACTGCGAATCGTCGACGGAATGCCCTGCGTCTCGTCGAACGAAGTCTCTGCATCGCCGCCCCACACCGCGGGCACGAAGGCCTGACTGCCCGTGTACCCAGCGCGCACGAAGAACAGATGATCATCCGGCAACGCCGCCTGCAGCACCTCACGCGCGGCCATCGCCGAGAGCCGCGGATACGGGTTGTGCACCTCGTCACCTCGGCGCCCATCGAAGAAGCGGCCGGTGCGCGGCACGTACTCACCGAAGTCGTGCATCCACCCGTCGTATCCAAAGTCGACGGTGCGCTGGAGCAACGAGCGGTACCAGGCCGTCGCGTCGGGGTTGGTGAAGTCGATCATCCCCACGGTGAGCGGGTTGCCGGAGATCAAGAAGACGGTGGCCGGCGTTCCATCAGGCTTCTTCACGAAGAAGCCCTTCTCCAGCCCGTGCGCCCAATCTGCCGCGGCCGCGGCCGGACCATCCGCCACGTACGGGTTGTTGTACGCGAGCGCCTTGAAGCCGTTGGCGTGCATCAAGCTCGTCCATGCGCGCAGCTCGACCTCACGCCCCACCTGGCTGAGCGCCGGGAGAAAGTGCACCGCGTCGTCGACCGCGGTGAGCGGCAGCTGGCGATCGCGCATCACCTGCCACTCCGCCCCGCCGTCGACCTCGCTGCCTGCTCCGATTCGCCTGCGAGGACCAAACACCCACGGCGCGGGAATGAGGGGCCGCCCCGTGTCAGCCGTGAAGTCATCGAGGCTGTCGAGCGGCGAGTCGTGCACGTACACCGTGAGCGCGAAGGAGGGCGCGTTCACCGCCACCCGCCACGAGTCCGGCTGCTCGCTGCCCAGGTGCAGCTCGCTGCGGAAGTCGGTGTTCACGTGCAGCGCGTAGCCCTTCGAGGAGAGAAAGAACGGCACCGGGAAGTACGTCATCGACGGGCCGTTCGGGTACGGGTTGGTGGGGCCAGGCGCGACGCCTTCGCCACCTCCGAGCGGGCCTTCTTCTGCCCAGGTGTAGAGCGACCAGCCGCGGTGATCGAAGCTGGCGAACCGTTCACCCAGCCCGAAGAAGTGTTCGTCTTCCGGGAGCCTGAAGGCCAACGTGCTCTTGTTGTAGCGGACCGTCGGAGGACCTCCGTCAGCACCGCCCGCGGAAGACTCCACGTGCACGCGCGCACCGTCGATGCGCAACACCACGCGCACCGTCGCGCCTTCGATGTCCCACGCGACTTCAGCGCGTTGCTCGGTGCGCGAGACCAGGCGCACCTTGCCACCGCGCACCCAGGCCCCGTCACCGGCCTGATAGCCATCCCAGCCCGGGACGATTTGATCGATGTACGTCGGCCGATCGAGCGTCGGCGCAAAGCCGCCACCCGCCAATGACGTGAGCACCGCGTCGCCATCGGCCGAACGCACCACGAAGCTGAACGGCTCGACCGTCACGTCGATGCGGGCGTCAGCAGAACGCAGCGTGAAGGAGTTGGGCTCTGCGCAGGCGAACAGGACGACGAGCGGCACCGCGAACACGAATCGCATGGGCCTGGCTCCTACACCGAAGCTGCGATTCCATCGAAGAAACAGACCCACCGTTCGCATCGAGCGCAGCCGAGATGCCACTTCTGCTGCGGGCGGCAAGTGGCCCCTCGACTGCTCTCGGGGCGAACGGTGTGGGCTGTTCCTTAGGAGAGCAGTCGAGGGAGTACCTCTGCTTCGCGCTGAGCCCGATTCCTATTTCAGCCAACCTCTCGGGGGGAACGGGGTCGCGGGTTAACGTGCGCCCATGCACGTCGGCCGTTTCTACACCGTCAAAGAAGTCTTCTTCTGGACCCTGCGCGAGACGTTGGTCTTCGTCTTCGCCGCGGCGATCCCCACGCTCGCGTGGGCCCTCTTCGGCCAGAAGTGGCTCTCGTTGCCGTGGCAACCCGTCGCGTTGGTGGGCACTGCCGTCGCGTTCGTGACGGGCTTCAAGAACAACGCCGCCTACGGGCGCTTGTGGGAAGCGCGGCAAATCTACGGCTCGATCGTCAACTTGAGCCGCACCTGGGCCGTGCAGGTGCTCGATCTCGTCACCTCGCCGCCCGAGGTGAAACGCGCCCTGATCTACCGTCACCTGGCGTGGCTGACCGCGATGCGCTTTCAACTGCGCGAGTCGCGCAACTGGGAACGCGTTCGGGTCAACCCGGCCGACGCGAACTACACGAACTTCTACGACGTCGCTGAATGGAAGACCGAGCTGCCCGCCGAGCTGAAGGGCCTCATCGAGGAGGGCGAACTGAAGCAGCTCCTCACCACCAAGAACCGCGCGACCCACCTGCTCGCGGCCCAATCGCGCGCCTTGACCGAACTGTCGGCACGCGGTGAGACCACCGAGCTGCGTTTCGTCGAGCTGCAGAGATCGATCACCGGCCTCTACGACGCGCAGGGCCGCGCCGAGCGGATCAAGAACTTCCCCTACCCTCGCCAGTTCTCGACGCTGAACACGTACTTCATCTGGCTGCTCTCGGTGTCGCTGCCCTTCGCGCTCCTGCCGGAGCTGGAGAAGCTGGGCAGCGCCTACGCGTGGCTCTGCATTCCCGTGGCGGCCACCGTGTCGTGGATCTTCTTCATGATCGACAAGATCGGCGAGGCGTCCGAGAACCCGTTCTGCGGTGGGCCGAACGACGTTCCCATCACCGCGCTCTCACGCACCATCGAGATCGATCTCCGCGAGCTGCTCGGAGAGACACCGCCGCCGCCGATTCAGCCTCGTAACTTGATCCTCATGTGAGGCCCTCACCCAGCGACCACGTCACGCCCAGCACGAACTGCCGCACGCCGCGCGAGACGATGCGCACCTCGCCTTTGACCCGCATCAACACCAGGCCCGCCTCCACCACCCCACGCACGAAGTCGGCGAGATCCTGCGTCTGCACGAAGTCGACGAGCGCCGAGTTCTCGCCGTCGAAGGTGGTCTCGGTGACGGTGAAGTTGTTGCCGTTGCGGAAGGCGCGGCCGATACGGGCGAGCGCGCGGCGCGGGCCCACGATGCGCAAGAACGCCGAAGACGCAGCCCCGGTGAGCGTGCCCCGCCACCCGTCGAAGAACCGTTGCCCCAGCAGCCGCTGGCCCTGCCGCACGTCTTCTTTGGGAAACAACGCGCGCCCCGCGATGGCGATCCACTGCTCGAACTGCGGCGCGGGATACGCCGCCTGGAGCGGCTTGCTGTAGTCGAGCCCGTGGGCCTTGAGCTGCGCGGCCAGCTCGGGCGTGAGCTCACCGATGGCCGCCTTCAGGCTCTCGGCACCGGGCCCGAAAACGACCCAGGTCTCGACAGGCACGACTTCGGAAGGCGCGAGCGGCATCTCGAGCGCGCCTCTACTCCGAACTCAGCGCGAGAGGTGCTCCGCAAGCGCCGCGTGCACCTTTGCCGGGTGCGTCAGCGGCGCCATGTGCCCGGTGCCTGGCATCTCCACCGTGTGGGCCCAGGGGTGCCGCCGGGCGTACGACTTGACGATCTCCCGCGCCTCGATGGGGCTGCGTTCGCCCATCACCAGCGTCACCTTCACGTGGGGCAGCGGCCGCTCCTCGAAGGTCTTCGCTTCGAAGAACACCGAGCGCACCTCCTGGAACATCTTCCAGCCGACCTGCTGGCTGTGGTGGCGCATCAGCTCAGGCATGCGCGCCCACGAGCCCGGCCGGTTCCAGTAGTCGATGAACAGCTCGAGCCACGGGTCGGTGCCGCCCTTCTCTTCATCGGTCAAGAACCAGTCGTTCGCGAGGAAGGTGCGGGCGCGCTCCAGGGTGGCCGGGTCGGCGGTCTCGTCCTTCATCAACGCGCCGAACAACACCGGCTCGAACAGACACAACGACCGCACCCGCGCGCCGAGCGCCGGGAGCAGCTCCAGCGCCACCAACCCGCCGTAGGAGTGCGCCACCACGTCGAGCGGCTCGTCGCCCGGAAGCTGGGTGAGCACGTGCGCTGCTTCTTGCGCCAGGGTCGTCTTCTGCCCGCGCGCAATCACCTCGTACGGCGGGTAGCCCAGGTTGGAGGGCTGCAGGCGCTGCGCAGAAGGCACCAGCTCCTCGGGGATCGAGTCCCACATGAACGGCGCGGTCCCGGTGGAGTGAAGGAAGAGCGTCTTGGCCATGATGCTGGGTTCTAAATGAGAACTCAGGCTGACACCATGGGTCTTGTCCTGCAACTCAGCTATCCTGCGCTCTATGGACCGAAGTGACGTGATGAAGCTCGGGCGAACCGGCTGCGCGGTGGAAGAGGCGCTGCAGGTGCTGGGCGAACGGTGGACGATCCTGGTGCTGAGGGAGGCGTTCTTCGGGCTGCGCCGCTTCGACGACTTCCAGCAGAAGATCGGCTGCGCGCGAAACCTGCTCACCAGCCGGCTGACCACCCTGGTGGAGAGCGGCGTGCTGGTGAAAGTGCCCTACCGGGAAGAAGGCCAACGCGAACGTTTCGAGTACCGCCTCACGCCCAAAGGCAAAGAGCTGTACCCGCTGCTCCAGGCGCTGCGGCAGTGGGGCGATCGCTGGGTGTACGACGGCCAGGGCCCACTCGAGGTGTTCCATCGGGAGTGTGGCGGGCGGGTGTTCGCCGAGGTGCGGTGTGAACACGGGCATGGTCCGCTGCCGGCGAACGAGACGGATGCGCAGCTGAACCGGCGGTTGAGACGGCCCCGCTCGCGGAGCTGATCAGCCTGGCCCCTCACCCCGACCCTCTCCCCTCAAGGGGAGAGGGAGAGCAGGAAGGCTTCGTTGTTGAGGTGGAGGTCGGTCTCCGGCGTGGGTTTGAACGAGGACAGCGTGAGCGACTTGCCGTCGATGTTCACCCGGTCGCCTGCACGCAACACCACGCCGTTGGCCAGCTGGCCTGCGAGGGCGCGCACCAGGCCCGCCACCGCGTCCCACTGTTCACCGGGCACGTCGCGCACCACCAGGTCGGGCCGACCGAACTTCTGCATGCCCCGGGTGTGAATGGTGGCGCTGGGTGCGGTGGGCTCGGCCTCCACCACGATGTTCACGTCGGAAGAGAGCGCAAAGGGCCGGGTCGCCGGCCAGTCGGCCACCTCGGCGCCTTTCCAGAAGCGGTTGGTCTGCGCGTCGAGGATGACGGTCACCCCACGCGCCACCAGCCACTGGGCCACCGCCCACCCGGCCTGCAGGTGCGAGAGGTCGGGCGCATCGGGGCGGCTGATCAACACCGCGGTCAACTGGGTGGCCGAATCGAGTGCGGAGACATCACCCAGCGCCTGAGTGGCGATCGCGCGCAACGAGCCCGAGCGAAAGCCGTCGAACCAGGCGGAGTCCATCTCGCGGGTCAGCTCACGCACCTCGACCTGCTGCATCGCTTCGGGCGATGGCAGGCCGAAACGCCCCGCTGACATCGGCACGTCGCCCTTGAGCGGCCCTGCGGAAAAGCAGAAGAGCTGGAACGCGTTGGGCTGCCCGCCGGGCTGAAAACCGGGCCGCGGCCAGGAAGGGATCGAGGTGCTCATGGCCCCGGAATCTGCCCGGAAAACCCGTAATTTACATTGGTTGAACACGTTTCCGGGCCGGGTTACACCCGACGACCTATGGAATTCCGGATCGCGGCCGACGAGTTGAAGAAGGCGCTTCACCGTGCGCAGGGCATCGTCGAGCGGAAGGCGACCATGCCCATCCTCTCGAACGTGCTCGTCAACGCGACGAAGACGGGCGTCACCGTGACCGCCTTCGACCTGGACATCGGCATCGTCAGCGAACACCCGGCCGAGGTCAGCAAGCCCGGCGCGATCACCGTTTCGGCCAAGACGCTCTTCGACATCGTCAGCCTGATCCCCGACGCGCACCTGACCATCAAGAAGCTGCCCAACAACTACGCCGAGATCACCTCTGGCGCGGCGCACTACAAGATCGTGGGCATGGCCCCCGAGGAGTTCCCCAAGCTCCCCAAGGAAGACGCCACCCACCTGGTCAACCTCACCGGCAGCACGCTGCTCGAGATGATCAAGAAGTCGCAGTACGCCATCTCGAACGACGAGACCCGCTACATCCTCAACGGCGTCTTCTTCGAGCCGCGTGAGGGCAACCGGGTGCGCATGGTGGCCACCGATGGTCACCGCCTCGCCCTGGTCGAGCGCGAGATGTCGGGCGACTTCAAGCTCAAGGCCGGGGTGATCATTCCGCGCAAGGGTCTGTTCGAGTTGAAGCGCCTGCTCGACGAAGCGCCCGACGCGCAGTGCCAGCTGGGGTTTGCGGAGAACTCCGCGTTGTTCAAGAAGCCGGGCCTCTCGATGGTGATGCGCCTCATCGACGGTCAGTTCCCCGAGTACCAGCGGGTGATCCCCAAGGAGGGCGAGAAGCAGGTGATGGTCAAACGCACTGCCTTCTTCGACGCGCTCAAGCGCATCTCGCTGCTGTCGGCTGACAAGTCGAGCGCGGTGAAGCTCTCGTTGTCGGAGAACCTGCTGCGCATCACCGCGAACAACCCCGAGCTCGGCGAAGCGAAGGACGATCTCGAGGTCGCTTACCGCGGCCCCTCGCTCACCATCGGCTTCAACGCCCGCTACATCCTCGATGTGCTCAGCGCGCTGGAGACCGACGAGGTCACCCTGGAGCTGGGCGACGAACACAGCCCCGGCGTGCTGCACGCGCCCGGTGACAAGGCGTACACCGCCGTCGTCATGCCCATGCGCGTGTGAGCCCGCACTCCCTCTCCCCTTCGGGGAGAGGGTTGGGGTGAGGGGCCAGGTCCCGTATGCTGCGCGATTGAATGAACCCCGAACTGATCCGTCAGCAGGCCATGTCTTTCCGCCTGCTCGCAGTGATGGTTGCCGCGCTGAGCGCCGCCGCGTTCGCGCAGTCTGACGAGCCCACGCCGCCGCCGATGGTGCCGGTTGATCAGGCCCCGGTGGATCCCAACGCGCCCCTTCAGCCGGCGCCCTACCCGGGCCAGCCGCAATACCCGCAGCAACAACAGCCGTATCCGCAGCAGCAGTACCCCCAACAGCAACAGCCGTATCCGCAGCAGCAGTACCCGCAGCAGCAACAGCCGTATCCGCAGCAGCAGTACCCGCAACAGCAGCAGTACCCCCAGCAGCAACAGCCGCAGTACCAGCAGCCCCCGCAACAGCAGCAACCCGCTCAGCGCCCGGGTCAGCCGCCGACGGAGACCACGAACACCGACGCGATGTACTCCTCGCGCACCAAACACTTCGTGGGCCTGCTCTCGGGCGCCTTCGGCATCGCCAGTGACACCGGCGGCCTGGTGGCCAACGTGCGCGCGGAGATCGACATCAGCCGCATCGGGCTCCTGCTCGGCTACAGCAACTTCTTCAGCACCACCACCGGCATCCAGGTGCACCAGTTCAACCTGATGGGCGGCTACGCATTCTTCTCGAGTGACGAGCTGACCCTGCGCGCGCTGGGTGGTCTGGACATCATGATGCGCGAGGGCACCACCGCGCTCGGCCCGGTGATCGGCACCACGCTGCGTTCGATGTGGAGCCGCATCGGTATCGACGCCGCGTTCATGGTGACGCTCTTCCCCTTCCGCTCGCTGGAGCTGCGCGCCGCCTTCGTCATTCAGTGGTCGGTGTTCGAAGCGCACCTCGGCTGGCGCGTGCAGGTGGTCGACGCGACGATGGGCGGCACCCTCGGCACCCTCTTCAGCGTGAGCCCCGGCATCAACGGCCCGGTGGCGGGCATCGGCATCACGCTGTGAAGGTCACGGCCGCGCGGCCGCCACGTCGTAGATGACGCTGGTGCAGGCGCCTTCACCGCTGAAGGTGGCCACGCCCACCAGGCGAGTGGCGTCGTCGAGCAGCTCGCCTTCGAACACCATCTCCTGATCGAGCACCTGGCAGGTGACGGTGACCGTGCAGCCGGCCTGCTCGGTGCTGCAGGGAATGAAGACGGCCGCGGGCGAGACGAAGCCCTGGTCGTCGAACTCGAAACGATCGCGCGTGTGGGCTTTCGCTCGCGGACAATCACCCGACTTCGAACGCAGGGTGGCTTCGCTCACGTAGATGCCGGTCGCGAGCGCACAGGTACTGGTGAGCCCTTCCGTGAGCACGGCTCGCGGTTCGGTGCACGCCGACGTCACCAGAAGGACGCCCCACAACGCCTCTCGTATTCGCGACCCCATGACCGGCCTCCCCGTCTACCCGGGGGAGATAACGGGCGCGGAATTGCGGCCTGCCTTCTTGAAGAGGTGAGGTGAGGTGGAAACGTTGGGGAGTGTGACGGCCCCTCACCCCGACCCTCTCCCCGGGGGGGAGAGGGAGTTCATGCGACCGACATGGGAATCGGCATGAAGGTGAGCCCCGTCATGATCCACGAGATCACCACCACCACCTTGCGCCCCCGGCTCAGCGGCGCACCCGGTTCTGCGACCGGTGGATGACCGACGCCGATCGCCCGGGTGATCAGCACGAACCAGATCAACCACGACGCGCTGAAGAACAACGCCATCAACAACGCCGCACCCGCGATGCGCGCACCCAGCGCCTCGGCCTTCTCGCCGTACCAGGCGTGGGTGAGGTGGCCTCCGTCGAGCTGACCGACGGGCAGCAGGTTGAGCATGGTCACCACCAACCCGAACCACGCCGCGATGAACACCGGGTGTGCCATCACATCGCTGCCCGGCGGCAACGCGCCGTGAATCACCCGCACCGCGAAGAGCGAGAGCAGGTTGTCGCCGAAGATCTGCATCTGCGGCAGCTCGGGCATCGGCGTCTCGGAGACGAGGTGCTTGATGTACAGCCCCCCCATCGACGCGAGGTTGATCAGCGAGAGCGACGGCGGCAGGCCCGCGCTGGAATCCACCGGGGTCTTCGCCACGTGCGAGAGCCACACGCCCACGAACAACATCGGCACGGCGATGAGCAACCCCGCCAGCGGCCCCGCGGCCCCGATGTCCACCAGCGCGTTGCGGTTGGGAATCTTTCCCCGCAGGCGAATCACCGCGCCCAGGGTGCCGAAGCCGAGTGGAACGGGGATGAAGTACGGCAGGCTCGCGTCGACGCCGTGGGCGCGCGCCATGAAGTAGTGGCCCAGCTCGTGGCTGAGCAGAATCAGCATCACCACGCCCGAGTAGAAGGCGCTGCCCCACAACTTGTCCTCCGTCGAGCCGATCACCCCGCCGTCAAAACCGACGTAGAACATCGAGAAGGTCGACACGCACGTCGCCAGAAACAGCCCCGCGTGCAGTGGCTTGTTCATCGGGACGGTCGTCGACGGCATGGCACCTCGGGCAAACGCTGGCGGATTCGGAGATTGACTCGACCGACTTGCTACCTATGCTCCGCGCGCCGCATCACCTCAACCCCAAGGAGTACCGAAATGAAGAAGGGTTTTCTGGCTGTCGTCCTGGCCGCTGCCGTGTCGGGTTGCACCTCTGTCGAGTCCGCCACCGTCGCCAGCAATGAAGTGACCGCCACCGGGGGCGAGGCCGTCGCCATCATTCAGGCCACCTCGTTGGGTTGGACGTTGATCTTCCACATCGTCGACATCGTCAGCTCCGACCTCGATCAGGTCGTCAACAAGCTGCTCGTCGGTGAGGCCAAGGCCATGGGCGCGTCGAAGGTCGACCTGAAGAGCGCCTCCACCACCCCGCGCCACGGCATCTTCGCGCTGGCTGGTTTCATCACCGGCTTCACCAACTCGACCGCCACCGGCATCGCGGTCAAGTAAGTCGAGCCGTCCGGCTCACTCCAGGCTCGCTCCGGCAACGGGGCGGGCCTGTTTCGTTTCAGGAGGTCGCTCGTGAAGAAGCTCGCGCTGCTCGCAATGCTGGGGTGCTGCGGCTGCCCCAAACCCGCCGAAGCACCGCCCCCGCCTTCGCTCGTGGGTGAAGCAAAACGGGCGCTGGCCGAACGGGAGAAGCGGCTCACCTCGTTCAAGCTGGTGGTCGACTCCACCGAAGGCGAGAACCGTGCTCATCACGAGGTCGCCTTTCGCAGCCCCAACAAGAGCCGCGGGCACATGACGGTGCCGCAAGACTTCGAGCTGGCTTTCGATGGCACGCAGCTGGTGCGGCTCATCGCGGCGCAGAAGAAGTACGAGGTGGTCGACCTCGACATGCCGGCGGCCGATCGCGCGTTCTTCCTCGCCTCGCAGTTCATGCCGTTCGTGCCGGAGGGGTATCGTTCCCCGCTCCTGCCGCAGAGGGGCGTGCAGGCGAAGCAGGTGCCCGGCGGGGTCGAGCTCACCGTGAAGCCAGGTGAAGGGGTGACGGTGACGTACGTGCTGCGGCTCCCCGCGGGTGATTTTCTGGAGAAACGCACCCTCGCCGAAGGCCAGGAGCGCGTGTTGCGCATGGAGCGCGAGCAGTGTGACGAGGCCCTCGCGCTGTGTGTGCCGACGAAGCTGGTAGAGCGTGTGGGTCAGAACGTGCTGGGCACCACCGAAGTGAGCGGCCTCGAGCTCAACCCGGCGCTCCCGCAGGATGTGTTTTCACCGAAGGTTCCCGAAGGGTGGTCGAAGTGAAGCGTCTGGTCCTCCTGATGAGTCTGTTGCCGCTGTCCGTCTTCGCGCGTGACGTGCGCGTCACCACCGAGCCTGAGCTGCGCACGGCCGTCGGCGCTGCGTTGCCCGGTGACGTGATCATCATGGCCGATGGCACGTACGCCATCACCTCGAAGCTCTCGTGCAGCCGGCCCGGTACGGCGGCCCTGCCCATCGTGATGCGGGCGGAGAACCGCTTCGGCGCGACGCTCACCTCGAACACCGTCATCGCGATCGGCGTGAGCGCTCCGTTCTGGCGCTTCGAAGACTTCGCCATGCGCGGCGTGTGCGCGAACGACTCGAACTGCGAACACGCCTTTCAGGTGACCGGCCTGGCGACCGACGTGGTGCTGCGCCGGCTGCGGCTGGTCGACTTCAACGCGCAGCTCAAGGTCAACGCGTCGGCTGCCGGAGACGGCGGCTACGACATGCCTCACCGCGGGCTGGTCGAGGCGTGCGAGCTGTACGACACGCGGCCGCGCGTCACCTCGAACCCGGTGACCAAGCTGAACATCGACACCGGCGATGACTTCGTGGTGCGCGACAACGTCATCCGCGACTTCTCGAAGAACGGCGGCAACTTCATCAGCTACGGCAGCTTCATGAAGTCGGGCGGCCGGCGCGGCGTGTACGAACGCAACCTGGTGGTCTGCTCGTCGGGCGGCGCGGCGATGACCGATGCGCGCATCGGGCTCTCGTTCGGCGGTGGGGGAACGGGTGCGCAGTTCTGCTTCCCCGGCTTCAACGTGAACATCCCCTGCAGCGTGGAACATGAAGACGGGGTGATGAGAAACAACATCATCGCCAACTGCAGCGATGTCGGCGTGTACTTGAACCGCGCACGGAACACGGCCGTGCTGCACAACACGCTGGTCGGCACCAACGGGGTCGATTTCCGCTTCGATACGTCGAGCGGGCAGGCGGTGGGCAACCTGCTGACCTCGAACATTCGCGCTCGCGATACGGGCACGTTCACCGGGACTCAGAATGTGAGCGGGGTGTCGGTGGCCACGTTCGATGCGGCGTATGCGGATCCGCTCGCGGGGGATTTGAGTGTGACCGGGTCGGTGACGCCGTGGATCGGGGTGGTCACTCCCGCGCCGGCGGCGGTGACGGATGATTTCTGCGGGCGGACCCGGCCGGGAACGGCGTTTACGGTTGGTGCGCTGGAGCACTCGCTGGGGAGCTGTGCGACGGGCAAGCCTCCGGATGGGGGAATCGGTGGAGGTGGTGGTTCCGCGAGTGGTGGTGGCGGTGGGTCGGCGACTGGTGGCGGCACTGCGACTGGCGGCGGCACAGCGACTGGTGGCGGCACAGCGACCGGTGGCGGGACTGCGACTGGCGGCGGTACTGCGACTGGCGGCGGTACTGCGACTGGCGGCGGTGATGCGACTGGCGGCGGTGACGCGACTGGCGGCGGGACTGCGACCGGCGGCGGGACTGCAGCCGATGCGGGCGTGGATCCTTTGGATCCGGTCACAGGGTGCGGGTGTGGATCCGTCGAGGGTGTGGCTGCGGCTTTGGCGCTTGTTTTTGCTCGGCGGCGACGCGTGAGGCCCTCACCCTGACCCTCTCCCGAAGGGAGAGGGAACTTGTTCGTCTTGTTTTGTCCGTTTTTTCGCTTCAGAACTCGAAGCGGTGCAGCTGCTCGAGCGCCTGAATCCCTTTGCGGAGATTGCGCGTCTTGCAGGTCACGTACGCCTCTCGCCGGCAGGCGTTCACCAGGACGACGTCACAGGTCAGCTCTTCCGCGTCGGCCTTCGACTTCTTCTCCAGGCGCTCGACGCACTTGGTGAACTCTTTGACGTTCTTCTTCTTCCACGCGGCGATCGCTTCGACCCGCTGCTCCGCCGTCTCGTGACCCAGCAGGTGTTCGGGCGGATCGCAATCGCTCACCTTCGCTTCGTACGCCGCGCTCCACCACACCCGCAGCGGCTGCACGTCGTGCTCTTCGCCGGCCAGCAGCAACGAGAGCGACTCGACCCGCGTTCCTGAAGAGCCGTCATCACCCTCGTGCAACCGGCACAACTTCGCCTTCTGCTCGCAGCCCGTCTCCTTCACCGCCGGCAACTCGGTGCACTCGGCGATGGCGCGCGCGTCTTTCGACGAGAGCTGCGGCTTCTTCTGCTTCTTGACCCACATCTGCACTGCGCTCAGCCGCTCGGCGTCGTCGTCCGCCGCCAGGGAAGGCGGGGGCGCTGCGCTCAGCACTGCAGCCGTGAGCGCAGCGACGAACATCACTGGCAGAGGCCCGTGGTGGTGTTGCACATCTGGCCGGTCGCGCAGGCCGAGAGCGCTCCGTTGTTGGTGCAGCGCGGCCGGCAGAAGCCCGGGTTCGTCGAGTTGGGAGAAGGCGCGCAGACGTAGCCGGTGCGGCAGGTGCTCTGCTGGCCGACCTGAGCGCAGCTCGCACGGCAAGTGCTCTGGGAGGCGCCGAAGAAACTCTCGGTGATGCACACGCTGCCACCCGTGCAGGCGCTGCCGCCACCACACGTCGCGGTGCAGTAACCGCCGGTGTAGCCGGTGGGCTGACCACCGAGGTTGTCCTGCAGGCAGATCGCGGCGAACGGCGGCTGGCACTGCTGCGTGGTGGTGCAGGCGCTGCCCACGGGAACACCGGTGCCCGCGTCAGGCATGGGGAGACCGCCGTCGAAGGGGAACCCGCCGTCGACGCCACCGGGCAGGCAGATGCCGCTCATGCAGTTCTGGTTCATCGGGCAGCGCATGCACATCTGCCCTGCGATGCCGCACGCGAAACGCGACTGGCCGCTCTGGCACTGGCCGTTGGCGCAACACCCCGAGGGGCAGGTGGTCACGTCACACGACGGCGAGCTGCACATGCCGTTCTGGCACGTCTGGCCCATCGGGCACTGCGCGCACGCCTGGCCTTGAGAGCCGCAGGAGAACCGCGACTGCTGGTTGGGCGCGACACAGAAGTTGTTGGTGCAACAGCCGGCGCAGGACTGCGGACCACAGGCGCCCATGGTGCAGGCCCCGTTCACGCACTGTTCACCGATGCCGCAGGTGCGGCATTGGTTGCCGCCGGTGCCGCAGGCGAAGACCGAGTTGCCGTCCTGGCAGTTGCCCAGACCGTCACGGCAGGCGCAGAGGCTGCCACCGCCGCCGCCTGCTCCGCCACCTGCGCCTCCTCCGAGACCGCCGCCAACGCCGCCTCCGAGACCTCCGCCGGTGCCGCCTCCGCTGGCCGTGCCTCCTCCGAGACCTCCGCCCGTTCCGCCCCCACTCGTTCCTGTCGGCACGCAGCGCGTCGCGACGCAGACACCGGCGTCGGCGCAGTCGACGTCGCGCAGACATTCCGCCTCGGGCACCGGGGAGAAGCAGGAAGTCAACGAGATGCTGATCAGCAGCGGCAAGACGTGGCGAATCATGGGGAACTCCTCTGGGGCGGCCACCCGAAGGGGCGAGTCTTCACACTGCATGACAGGGCAGCGCAAGGGGTTTGCCCTGTTCGCGGCCCTCACCCCGACCCTCTCCCGAAGGGAGAGGGAGGCACTACGTCTTCATCTTCAAGGTGTGCTCGTGCGGCTCGCCCGCTTCACCCGACACCGCCTGCTTGAGCAACCTCGTCACCTGCGGACCCAGCACGTCCAACTCGGTCGAAGTGTACTTCTCGCCCCCGAACAAGCGGATCTGCTGACGCTGCCGCGCGAGCACCACCGCGTCTTGCGCGAAGATTCGCGTGGCCACCGGCGCGACGAACGGCTTCACCAACCAGCCCGGCACCGGCAAGCGCAAGGTCACCACCGCGAACACCAGGCACGCGTCATCCGACACCGGGGTGAACGCCGTGGTGGCCACCACGTGACTGCGCTCACCCAGCCGGTACTCCACCTGCGCGATGCAGGGCAGGAGGAACCGATCGACGTGCTCCACCACGCCCCCTTGCGGCGCGAGCAGCCAGCCCACCAGCCCCCGGGGCGCGGGCTCACCATGAAAGTGCGCCTCGGCCGAACGTGCGTGACGCTTCACCACCACCTCGATGACGTTCTTCTTCGCTTCGGTGCGGAACAGCCCGCCGTGCAGAAAGGCGGTGTGCGGCACGTCGAGGGTGTTCTCCACCGCCGCGTGCAGCGAGGCCTCGACGCGAAACTCACGGCGCACGGTGGAGTACGCCCGGTCATCGAGGTGCGGAAAACGAAACGGACCTTCTTTCGGCTCCTCCACCCCGCTGCTCGCGTACACCCAGATGAAGCCGTCGAGCTCACGGCAGGCGAACCGTTCGGCGCAGCGGCTCTTGAGCGAGACCTCACCCTCCACCAGGCCCGGCACCGCCACGCACTGCCCGGAGCCGTCGAAACGCCACCCGTGGTACGCGCACTCCAGCTCGCCCGAACGCACCCGGCCCATCGAGAGGGGCACGTTGCGATGAGGGCAGCGATCGAGCAGCGCCGTGGCCGCCCCACCCCGCGCACGGAAGAGCACCAGCGGCTTGTTCTGAATGGTCACCGCCCGGGGCGTGATGCCCAGCTCTGCGCTGGTGCAGGCGATGAACCAGGCGTCGGCTTGAACCAGCCCAGGTGGAGGAACGGCGCTCACCGGCCGACTGTACAGCGCGCATGACCGCTGCGCCTCGGGCCGAGACAGAAGTACAACAAGAAGAACAACCCGCGAAACGGACAGCCGGCTCCGGCTGGTGACGCAGGTCATCGATCAACCTGAACTATTGAACTGCAGGTATCCGACGCGGAATCTGCACCTTACCGATCTGAATCGTGTCGGCCAAGACCCCGATTGCATCGCCACTATCGAGAAGCATCAGCGTCTTCGCATCGGTGAACACCGCGTCTGAATCGATGGCCAACAACGGCACTTTGACACGCAGCCAATCGCCGACACGGGTGATGGTCACCACCAACGTGAAGTCTTCGTAGGTCGTCTCGTAGACGCCAACGGCCTCATCACGCACGGCGATCGCGGTCACTTCGAGCGGCGCAAAGCCCGGCCAGTGGTACTCAGCCGCGATCGCGAGCAACACTTCGCGGATCAACGCGTGACCACCCGCGCCGTTGGTCATCACCGCGGCGCCCTGACCCGTCGCGGGAAAGAAGATGAGCTCTGAATGAAACCCGTCATCGGAGCCTTCGTGGCCGAAACGGAGTGCAGCACCTTCACCTTCGATGAACACGCCGAGCCCTGAGGGACCCTGCTGTACGGTGAGCATCTGCGTGGCTGCATCCTTGGAGAGCACTGAAGGTTGACCCGCGCGTGCATGTGCGATCGCCTGCGCCCAACCGAGCAGATCGATCGGCGTGGTCCACAACCCATCGGCAGCAAGCTGAGGATGAATCTGCGTCGGCAACTCAGTGCCCTTCGCATCATGCGGAGTGACCGCCGGCACCTCGGGCTTCGCGGTGAACTCGCTGTCGTGCATGCCGAACGGCATGAGAATCAGCTCGTTCATCAGCGTCGCGAACGGGCGCTTCAACGTCTCTTCCAGAACCAGCTGCTCGATCATCACGCCGCCACCGGAGTAGCGGAACTGCGTGCCCGGAATCGCTTCGACGTGCACGTCTTTGAGCAGCTCGATCAGCGTCGGCACCCGCTCGCCAACCCTGAAGCTCTTCACCGCGTGCATGTTCGTGCCCGCTGAGTGCGAGAGAAGTCGTCGCAAGGTGACCTTCTCGGTCGCGGTGAACTCCGAATCGGCAACCTGCCACCCATGAAGCAGCGTGTTCACGTTCGCATCGAGTGCGAGCCGACCTTCACCAACCAACCGCATCGTCGCGCTGGCCGTCACGGCCTTGCTGATCGAGCTCGCCGGAAATCGCGTCGAGGTCTTCACGCCCCCGAAACCCTGGGCCCAATCGAGCTGATCGTGATCGAACACCGCGATGCTCACCGAGGGCACGCCCAACTGATTCATCCGCTCGCGCAACGTGTGGATCTGCGGTGGCTCACCGACGACATGAACGGGACGCTGCAGACCGTTGATGACCCGCGACTCATGCGTACAGCCGGCGAGCACGCCGAACACCAGGAAGACCGTTCGCATCAGGTGATGAGTGAACGCAACGTGGCGATGGTCGAGAACGCAACCAGCTCTGTCAATCCGGCGCGCGGCATTCGTGGCATTTGAGCATGAGTTCGTGCCTCCTGGTGCCGAGTCTCTGAGGAGAGCGCGCGAAGTGGTGTGCGCAGTAGGCAATGCTGTCGACCCGACCGGCGACCCGCGCGGGCGCGGCATCCCTCCTCGCGTTGGTGAGCGGATCCCTGGCCGTTGGACAGCGCGAATGACCGCTGCGCCTCGGGTCGAGATATAGACGGAGGGGTGAAGGTGCTCTGCCCCCAGTGCGAACGGCTGCTCGAGCTCGAGGTCTTCCGCGTCGACGGCGCTGCGTTGATCATCACCTGCACCCGCTGTGCGGTGGAGAGCCGGGTGGAGGTTCCAGCCGCCGCCAGCCAGGCCAGCAGCGGAGGAGCGATGCGCGCGCCTTCGCTCCCGCCCCGGGTGTCGCTCGCTTCCACGGAGGGCGGCAGCAACGTGGTGGTGCTGCGCACCGTCCATCACGAGGCTGCCCAGAAGGCAGCGAAGGCAGCCGACGAAGGACCGTTCGTGGTGCCCGAAGGGGTCTGCCCCAAGTGCATCGCGCCCCGCGTCGCGGCGAGCTCCTGCCCGCACTGCGGCATCCTCTACGAGAGCTTCGATGAAGCGGCGCTGCTGCTCCCCAAGTGGCTGCGGGAGGAGTGGGTGTCACTGCTGCGCGACTGGGCCAACGAGTCGAAACACGGCTTGCTCCGGCGCAAGGCCCAGCAGGTCGACGCGCTCGCCGCGTTGGGCCGCCTCTATCGAATTCGCCAGGCCTTCGTGCCGGAAGATCCGGTGGCGGAAGAGGGCCGGGCCGACGTGCTCCGCCTCGCCGCGGTGGCCATCTCGTTGCGGCCGGCCAAAGACGACGAGACGGAGCGCCGGAAGCGGGTGGTGTTGATCAGCATCGTCGCGGCGATCTCCTTCATGGTGTTGCTGGCGTTGGTCTTTCAGCTCGCTCGCCCTGACTGAGGTGCGGAGCCTGGGCCGCTGATCAGCTGAAGAGTTTTTTGAGGCTCTCGCGCACCTGTGCGGTGGCGTCGAGGAAGCGCACCCCGAAGCCGGGCACCCCGTTCTTCTCGCCCACCCAGATGACGCGCGCCTTGAGCACCCGGCCCCCCCAGAGGCCCAGGAACGGATTCAACTGAATGGTCAGCTCGGTATTGTCGCGCACCAGGGGCAGCTGCGCGGCGCCGATGAAAGCCCCCGTGCTGGAGACGTCTTTGACGGCCGCCTTCACCCGCTGGCCCCGAAGATTCACCAGGCAACGCAGGTCGACCTCCCGCCGCGAGTCGAGCGCGGTGCCATCGGTGGGCGCCCGCCCTGCACACGACGCCACCATCTGGGCGGCCGCGCGTTTCTGCTCTCCCACGAAGTTGACCCCCATGCCCTGCCGCGGGCCCGGGGCATTGAGCAACAGCCGCACTTCCCCCTGGAGGCTGAACCGGAGCGAGGTGCCCTCCACCGTGATGTCGAGCGTCACCTCGCTGCCCGAGCGCACCTCGTCGTTGCGGGGCACGAAGAGGCTCAACACGCCACCTTCCGTGCGGGCGCTGGCGAGCAGCGCGCGGCGGCTGGGGTACTGCACGACGAGGTGAATGGGTGAAGGCATCGGGCGAAGGTACCTGACGCGTTCGGCATTGCTCACCTCCGTTCGGGCGGGCGCATAGAGTGTTCCCCCATGCTGACGGCCGTGATGGTGCTGTGCCTTGCGCAAGCTGCGCCGGTGAAGATAGCGGTGCCGGGCCTGAGTCTGTCCGGCATCGAGACGAGGCTGGGCGAGGCCTACGTGGAGCGCTTCGCCACGCTGCTCGGGCGCGATCCCGGTCTCCGGGTCACCACCAAACGCGACATCGAGCAGATGCTGGGCCTCGAACGGCAGCGGCAGTTGCTCGGTTGTACGGAGAACAGCCTCGCCTGCATCGCAGAGCTGGCCGGCGGGCTGGGCGTGGAGGCGGTGCTCTCGGGCTCGCTGGCCAAGACGGGCAGCAGCTACACGGTGACCCTGCGCGTGTTGCGCACGAATGACGGCTCGGAGATCGCCTCGGCCAGTGAGCGGCTCAAGAACGAAGACGCGCTGAGCGATTGGTTGGAGGCGGAAGCGCCTCGCCTGGCGGAAAAGATTGGCCGCGCGTTCGGCCGCAGCACGAAGGTGGCCTCACCGCACGTCGAACGGTGGATCCCCGCGCTGGTGGGTGGCGGGTTGTTGCTGGCCGGGGGTGGCATGCAGCTGGGTGCCCGGCTCGACGCGCAGCGCCTGGAGGACGGCGTGGTGCCGCTGGCCGAAACGCAGCAGGTGATGGCGGGTGGCAAAACCCTGGAGACCGCCAGCTGGGTGTTGATGGGCGTGGGCGCTGCGGGCATCGCGGCGAGCGTGACCTGGGCCCTGGTGGGCGGCACCGAACCGCGCGTCGCGGTGGTGCCGATGCAAGGCGGCGCGTTCGTCTCGGTGGGAGGCGTGTTGCCATGAAGAAGCTCCTGGTGGTGGCCGTGCTCGGCTGCGCTTTCGCGTGCATCGAGTGGCCGGATGAAACGACCCTTCGGGCGCGGCGGTGCAGTGTCGCGCCCGATGACGTGGGCTGTGTCGATCAGGTGGACAGCGGCATGGCCGACGCGGGCGGTGTGGACAGCGGAGTCGATGCGGGTACCGACGCGGGCGGCGTGGACAGCGGAGTCGACGCGGGCTCCGACGCGGGGGTGGACCCGCCCCTGCAGACCGGCTCGTGGACCTTGCACTGGAGAGACGTCAGCCAGGACGAAGCACACTTCCT
>JANODF010000490.1:0-3202 GCA_031412555.1 Archangium sp.
CCGGGAGGACTTGCTGCGTGGTCCCGGAGTCTCTGGCTGCCCTCCGTAGCCGTCTCGCCGCGTTGCCCGATCTACCAAGCCCTCTCCCCGACCCTCTCCCCCGCGGGGGAGAGGGAGCTTGTGGAGCTTGTGGAGCTTGTGGAGTCGGCTTGTGGAGCCGGCTTGTGGAGCCGGCTTGTGGAGCCGGCTTGTGGAGCCGGCTTGTGGAGCCGGCTTGTGGAGCCGGTTGTCGCCGTTTTAGAAGTCCAGGGGCAACACGAACGCCGTGCCGTTGGCCGTACCCGCGCGATAGCTGAGCGGCGCACCGATACCCAACGCCGCCGGCACCGTCCCGCTCGCCGCCGACAACGACAAGTCCTGACCGAACGCACCACGCTCGCGATCATCGGCTGCGATCAACAACGCCGGCAGGTTCGCACCCGGCGTCACCGTACCGCCCTTGAACACGAACACCGCCCCGGTCCCGTCACCATTGAGCGTCGCACCCGGAGCCGACACCACCAGGTCCCGCTTCCCATCCCCATCGACGTCCACATTCCCCGCCAGTGAACGCCCGAAGCTCAACGCCCGCACCAGGGGCACCACCGGCACCGCCACCAACCCATCACCCAGAATGCTCACCAACGCGCCACCCGACGCCGGCCGTTTCGCGACGATCTGCGAGACCGGCACCAGCAGCACCGTCGGCTGCGCCGCACCCTGAAACGGATACAGGTCGGCGGTGATCGCCACCGCATCGACGCCACTGGCCAACACATCCCGCGCGCGCGCCATCGACACACCCAGGCGCATGGTGGCCACGCCGGTCTCCGTGTCGCCCGAGATGCGCACCCACGAAGGCACGGTTCTGCCGCCGCAGCGCGCGCCGCCGGTGTCGAAGCCGAAGGTGATGATCACCCCCTGCCGGTTCGCGTTGTCGGAGTAGCGGAAGCCCAGCTCGTCACAGCCGTCACCATTGAGATCACCCAACGCGGTGGGCATCGAGGTCGTCTGGCTGATGAACGGAAACGAGAACAACGGATCACACACCATCGACGGCTTGCCGAGCTGCATGTCATCCGGCGGACGGCCGCCGAACACCTCGAGCCCGTTGGTGCGCGTCATCGCCAAATCGCGCACGCCGTCGCCGTCGAAGTCGAACCCGCCGACCACCCCGTTGCGAGCCAGCGCCGAGCGCTGACAGATCGCCGCCGCTCCACCATCGGGCACCACGCACCCGGGAATGTCGCGCACCGCCCAGACCCGGAAACCCTCGCGGTACGTGCCATCGGCCATGCCCATGTGCACCAGCACACCACCGGGAGCCTGCGCGCCCGTCGTGGTGCACTCCGGTCGGGCCAGGGCGTACTCCGTGCTGGAGATGCCGCCGTCACTCACCCGGGTGGGAATGGAGAAGTTCGGCGCGGCGACCACCAGGTCCGCCCGCATGTCGCCGTCGAAGTCCGTCATCGCCACGTCGACTGCGATGGTGCGGCCACCAAACGCCCGCAGCCCTGCGTCCGTCACGTACGAGGTGTTCGCGCCTTCGGCCACCAACCGCGGCTCAGCCGGAGCAGACGCCTTCCACGTGATGGCCTGCCCCGCGCCGATCTCACCGCCGGAGAAGTCGACGCCGGGGCCCGAGTAGTTGGGCACGCCCACCAACGCGTGCAGCTCGCCGCCTTGCGGACCTACTTCGATGCCCAGGCCGAACTGCTGCCCGCCCGGCTTGTTCGCGATGGGCAACGACGCGATGGTCCAGCTCGAGGTGTCCGCGTTGCCGCCCGAGAAGATGTCGAGCCGCCCGGTGAAGTCACCCAGCACCGTCGACGCGCGGCCGTTGTACGCCACCACACGCCCGTTCCACCCTTCGACCGCGGTGCCCAGCACGTCGGTGCGGTTGAGGCCGTTCTGAAAGAAGTCGGGCCGATTGACGACCGAGCCTGCGCTCAACCGCGCGAGGGAGAAGAACTCCAGCCGGCCCACGTTGATGACGGTCGCGCCGCCGACCACCTTGGCCGCGTACGGCGCGCCGAGCACCAGCTCCTGCGTGCCGTCACCGTCGGCGTCGATGGTGGCGAAGCTGCGCGCCGCCTGAATGCCCGCCTGGCTGCCGTACACGCGCGACCAGGCGTTGAGCCGGCCGACCTGTTTCGGAGTCTGCAGCGAAGGCGTGGCCGCCGAGAGATCGAACAACAACGCGCCACCTGAGTTGCCGCCACTCTGCACACCCGCATCACCCGCCCGCAGATCCGGCGAGTCGGCCCGGTCGGAGGCAGCGACCAACAGGGGATTGCGGGTACCCGCCACGCCGGGAATGAAGCCCAGCCGCCAGGTGCCTTCATCACCGTCGCCGGTGTTCGCGGGCAGCACGTAGAGATCGGGCGTGTCTTCGAAACGCCGCGGTCCACCGCTGCGGCCCAGGTGCACCTGCGCTGCGATGATGTTGCGCGCGAGGTTGCCGCCGTCGGCCTGCGTGGAGTTGTTCACCGAGCTCAAGATGGCCAGGTCGACCAGGCTGTCGCCGTTCAGATCCTTCGCGAGCAACGCCCGGCCCGCGCGCAGGTTGGAGAAGCGGCGCGTGCCTCCGTCTGCGTCGAGATCGTAGCCGCTCAGACGAATGCTCCCGAGATCCGGGATGGGCTCGTCTTTCTTCAGCAGGAAGATGTCGATCACCCCGCGCGCGCTGAACGCGCCACCCGGAGCGATGTCCGCGCCCGGCGAGCCGACGATCAGATCCGCGTCGCCATCTGCATCCACGTCGCCGATGGCCAGGGCCGCGCCGAAGTTGCCGCGCCCCAATCCCGTCAGCGCAGGCCGCAGCTGGCGAGGGCCATTGGGGCCGATGCCGTAGAGGTAGACGGCGCCCGAGTCGGCCACGGTCACGTCGTCACCCGGCGCCGAGATCGCCAGGTCTGCGCGGCCATCACCGTCGAGATCGCCCGCCGCCATCACCGAGCCGAACTGCGCGGTGTCGGACTGACCGGAGATCACCCACGTGGGCGCGTCAGGCAACCCGGTGGCCGTGCCCTTGAAGATGAACACCGCGCCGCCTTGCGGTTTGGTGAGGTCGCTCTCGGGCACCCCGAGCGCGATGTCTTCGATGCCGTCGCCGTCGAAGTCGCCCGCCACCAGCGTGGCCACGTCAGCGCGGCGGCCTTGCGCGACCAGGCCCGGGCGGGTGAGCTCGGTGAGCACGCGCACCGAGACGGCGGTGTCGAGG
>JANODF010000491.1:0-5706 GCA_031412555.1 Archangium sp.
CCCGACTGCTGCGCGGCCCAGAAGGCGTTGTTCAGGAAGTTCGACGAGACGCCCAGGCCCACGTGGTAGCCGGAGTTCGGCGTCGCCTCTCCATCGAAGTCGGGGAAGGCCACCATGGTCATCGGCGGCGCGGCCTGCGGCGGCACACAATCGGAGATCGAGTTGGGCTGAATGCCCACGCGCGTTCCGAAGCTCATGCCGGCGTTCATCTGCACGCTGGCGCCCGCAGCGAGCGAGAGCTGAATGCCCGCTTCGGCCGGCGCTCCGAACGAACCGAGCAGCGCGCCCATGTTCATGGTGCCTTCCACGCCGAGGAAACGAGGCACGCACTGGGTGCTGGTGCCCAGCAGACAGACCTTGCGTGAGCTGTCGCAGGTCGACGCCACGTTGGTGCCGTCGGTGGTGCGAGGACAATCGGCGTTGGTCTGACAGGCCCAGCAGGTCTGCCCCGCCACGGCCGCGCGAACCTGAGTCTGCAGCGGGCCGGAGATCTGCTGGAGCACGAAGGTCTTGATGGGATCCCAGTCGGCGCCGTCGCACGCGAAGCTGCAGAAACCACCCTCGGAGCTGAGCGAGAGGTCATCGGGGTCGAGACAGGACGGCTTGGCCGGGGCACCGCTGGCACCGCAGATCTGCGTGCCGTTGATGGTGGTGACCTCGAAGGCGAGCAGCTTGTCGAAGCGGGTGTCGATGCTGAACTTCACCGTCGCGGTGAGCCGGTTGTCGTTGGGGTTCGCGCGCGCGGTGTTGAAGTCGATGCTGCACTTCAGGTCGCACAGGGTGTGCGGGTTGGTCAGGTAGATCTTGCCGGTGTTGATGTTGAGCTGAACGGTGGCGTCGAGCAGATCGGGCGCGCGCGGCGCGAGCGAGAAGCCGGTCATGGTGACGGCCACGTTGGCTGGCACGTCTTTGTTGTCGCAGTTCGCGTCGCCGCGGCCTCCGTTGGGGCCGCCCTGGTCAGCGATGTACACATCGCCGATCACCGAGATGCTCTGCATGCTGCAGGGGATCGGCAAGGCCAACGTGCCACCGGGCGCGAAGGCCTGAATCAGCGTCTGCCAATTCTGGTTGAGGTAGTTGATGCCGCCGGCCGACAGGCGAATGTTGATCGCGTTGTCGTTCTTGGGGCCCGTGTAGCGGGTGCCCGCGGGAAACGGCGTCAGCGTGGAGCAGCCCGAACCCGTGCCTGAACAGCTCAGGCCCACGAGCACCAGCAACACGAGTCCTGATCGGGCAGACCTATGCATGAAGAACGACCTCCCAGCGGCCGGTGAAGAAGAGCGCGCAGCGTAGCAGCACCCTGCCCGGAGCGGGGCCCGACCGCCTGACTCAATGCGTCAGGTGATCACGGGGAGCGCGATCGACCCTGGTTTGAGGGCGTCGTTGAGCCGGCCCGAGCGGAAGGGCTCGAGATCCACGGCCACGAAGGTGAACCCCTGAGCCTTGATGGCCTGGTTCACGGCCTCGCGGGTGGTGGGGTCGAGCATGCGCGAGAGCTCTTCGGCGCCCAGCTCGAGCCGCGCGACTTCGTTGTGGTAGCGCACGCGGAAGTTCACGAAGCCCAACGCGCGCACGGCTTTTTCTGCCGAGCCGACCTGCTTGAGGCGCTCCACGGTGACCTGCGTGCCGTACGGAAGGCGCGACGCGAGGCAGGCCATCTGGGGCTTGTCCCACGTGGGGAGATCGAGGCGCTTCGACCAGGCGCGCACCTCGGCCTTGGTGAGCTGCGCTTCGGCCAGCGGAGAACGCACGGCGTGTTCGGCCGCCGCCTTGTGACCGGGGCGGTGATCCTTCTTGTCGTCGGCGTTGAAACCATCGAGCACCACGGCCAGGCCCAGCTCAGCGCGGTGTTTGCTGGTGATCGCGTAGAGCTCGGTCTTGCAGAAGTAGCAGCGGTTCGACGGGTTCGCGGCGTAGCGCGGATCGTCGAGCTCCTTCGAGTCGACCAGCACGTGCTTCGCGCCGATCTTCGCGGCGAGCTCTTCCGCTTCCCTGGCTTCGTCAGGCGCGACCGAAGCGGAAATGGCAGTCAACGCGATGGCCCGTTCGCCCAGCTGTTCGACGGCCAGCTTGAGCACCAGCGCCGAGTCGACCCCTCCCGAGAAGGCGATCAACGCAGAGCCGTGAGCCCGCAGCGCCGCTCTCAAACCTTCGACCCGGTCGGCAGACTGGGCGCACAGGGCATCGACCTGTGCATCGGAGAGAACGGGCTGCTGCGGCATGGCGATTGACGACATGCCGGGTTGGATAGCGAAGCGGCGCCAGAGAGTCGAGCGCGACTACTTCTTCACTTCTTCTTCTTCTTGGCGGGCGCGGCGGGCTTGGCGGCCTTGGCAGGCTTGGCGGCCTTGGCCGGAGCAACCGTCTTGGCAGGCTTGCCCGGCTTGACCTTCTTGGGGTTCGGGTTCGCCTTCATCTTCGTGCCCGTGATGACCTTGAGCTCGTCGGGGGTCATGTACGAGAGATCGAGCAGCGACTGGAACACCTTGAGGCCGCCCTCCTCGATGCTGTCGATGTTGGAGGCCACGATGACTTCAGCCGAGCTCGGCGGCTGGTAGGGCTCGGTGATCCCGACGAAGTTGGGGATCTCGCCGGCCAGCGCCTTCTTGTACTTGCCGGTCGTGTCGCGCTTGATGAGCTCGTCGGTGGGGCAGTCGACGTAGACCTCGATGTACCGCTGAATGCGGCGGCGGTTGTCGTCGCGCGACTGCTTGTCCGGGCTCGCACAGGCGACCAGGGTGGCCACGCCATTGCGGGTCAGCGCATCGGCGACGAAGCCCAGGCGGCGCGCGATGACCATGCGCTCTTCCTTGGTGTCGCCTTCGATTTCCTTCCAGAGATCGTCCTGGAGGTCGTCTTCATCGAGGATCTCGACCTTGCGGCCGACCTGGCGCAAACGCGCTTCGATGTACTGCGAGAGCGTGCTCTTTCCCGCTCCCAACATGCCCGTCAGCCAGACCGTGAAGCCCGTCTCTTGCGCCATTGCTGTCAGCTCCGATGCAGAAAGGCCCCGCAAAACCTTAAGGAATGCCGCTGCGGGCAGAAAAGTCGCGGCCTTATAGTCCAAAACACCCGATTTCTGTACAGGAAAGAACCGGGGTGCATTCAGGTGCTTGTTATTGCTGTGGATTTTGACAGGTGTGAACACGCGGGGACGGCACCGGTTTCGAACCGATCACCCCGCCAATGCACGATTCCCACCGCGTTGGACCACCCCAGAAGGAGCCGCTGGGCGGTCAAGGCGGCGAGGCTGCCCACCGGTCCTCCGGAGGGTTCGGAGCCCAGGGTCAGGCGCACCTTTTCCCAACAGGCGTCACACGCAGCGGGGCTGCGAAAGGCCACTCCGGCGCCCACCACCACCTGCGTCGGGGCGGTCGAAACGAGCTCCAGGGGAAGCAGGTCGAGCACCGGCGTCAGGGCCGATGGCTCCAACGGGGTGTTGGCGAAGAACCCGCTCAGCGGTTGGTCAGACCTGCGTTCGATCGGGGTGCCCCCGGCCGCCAGCCAGGCCAGCGCATCGTCGATCGCCGCGCTGCTGCCCCAGACGCGGACGGGGGACGAGAGGAGCTTCTCCTGCCCTTTCCCTCCCACTTCACGCAGCAGGATCTGCCGGCCGTAGCGGACGATCTGATCTTCCCGCATCAACCACCTGCCATCGCGGCGACCAGCACCACCAGCTCGGTCGCACCCAGCGGGCGGGCGAGGCCTTCGTCACTGCGCACGTCGTCTTCGCCCACGAAGATGCCCACCGTGCGCTTGAGCTTGCCGGCGCCGGTGAAGAGTTGGGGCCGCAGCTCGGGGTGCGCACGGCACACCGACTCCAGCGCTTCGGCGACCGTGGCGCCCTCGACGGCGATCTTCGCGCGGCCAGCAGCGCGGGGGCGAAGGGCCGCGGGGAGCTCGACGAGCGGCATCAGTGGTGCACCCGCAAGGTGAGCTTCGAGGTGCCGTCTTCCAGCGGCAGAATCGAGAGCACCTCGTGACCTTCTTCGACCGCGCTGCGCGGCACGTTGGTCAACGGCTCGTGGCCGCGGAGGATCACCTCGAGCGTGGCGCCGTCTTCCAGCGCTTCGACGGCGAGCTTCACGCGCACGTAGGTCATCGGGCAGACCTCTCGGGTGATGTCGATGGTGGGCATCGAAGTCTCCATTACCGGTTTCCCGTGCCGCATGCCGCGCAGTCCGGCCGCCTTCTCACCCGCACGCTCCGAAAGGTGAGGCTGCGGCCATCGACGACTTGAAGAAATGAGGTTCCCTCTCCCTCTGGGAGAGGGTCAGGGTGAGGGCCGAACATCCTCAACGCAAGACTCGCCTGGAGGCCCCCGACCAACCCGGCCATCGAGCCGAGCACCCCCGCCTGGGCGCAGGTGAGCGCATCATCGGGAGGCGTCTCGAACAGACACCGCAAACACGGCCCGCCCCGCTGAATGCGCATCGCGAGGCCCTCGAACCGCAGCACGCCTCCGTAGATGAGCGGCGTGCCCGTGCGCACCGAGGTGTCGGAGAGGAGGAACTTGGTGTCGACCCCGTCGGTCGCGTCGATCACCAGGTCGTGCGTGGTGAACAATTCATCGGCGTTCTGCGCGGTCAAGCGCTCCTGCCGGGCGGTGACCTGCAGCCCGGGGAAAGCCCGCTTCAGCTTCGCGGCGGCGGAATGCACCTTGGGCTGCCCCACGTCGGCGCGGTGATGCCAGGGCTGCCGGTGCAGGTTGGTCAGTTCGACGACGTCGGGATCCATCAGGGTGAGCTTCGTCACCCCGCCTCGTGCGAGCGCGAGGGTGGCGGGGCAGCCCAGCCCACCGACGCCGACGATCAGCACGTGTTCAGGAATCATCGTGGCCCTCACCCCGACCCTCTCCCGAAGGGAGAGGGGGACAAACGCTTCATGCGCGACAAAGGGGATACACTCTCCGGCACCTTGCAGCACTCCGATGATCGTCGCGCTCGCGTTGCCGTGGTGCTCGAGAAGCGTGGGCTGACGCAACAGGTGTCGGCCGCCGACGCCGCGCAGTCGTGGGTTCAGGAGCGCTTCAGCGCCCGGGCCCGCGCCCTCTTCTACGCGCGCATGATGTTCCTCTCGCTGGGCCTGGGCATCCTCGCGGTGCCCATCTGGCGCTACTACTTCCACTTCACCGCGCTCGCCGTGGCTGGCTACGTGTTCATGCTGCTCTACAGCGTGGCCAACTATCTGGTGCTCGGCCACGAGCGCGCCGGCCGCATCGTCACCTACGTCACCTTGTGTCTCGACCTGGTGGTGATGGTGGTGGTGGTGGTCAAACCGCAAGAAGGCGGCGGCCTGGCCAACCCGCTGCTCGCCACGCAGCTGCTGTTCACCATGTTGTTCGCCCTGCTCTACCCCAAGCCGCTGGCGATCCTCCCGCCGCTGCTGGCGCTGCCCATCACCGCCCGCCTCGATCAGCTGCTCGATCGCAGCCCCAGCGCCATCGAGGTGCTCACCCTCATCTGGTACCTCGGGCTCAACTTCATCGTCATCTACGTGCTGGTGTACCTGAACGAGCGAGAGGTCACGGCGCACCGCGAAGTGGTCGAGCTGCAGGGCGATCTCAAGGAGCTCGCCGTGGTGGAGGAGCGCAACCGCCTGGCCCGCGAGATCCACGACGGCCTGGGCGCCAGCCTCTCTTCCCTCATCATCCAGTCCGAATACGTCGCGCAGCTGACCAAAGACGAAGCGGTGAAGAAGGAGGTC
>JANODF010000492.1:0-20605 GCA_031412555.1 Archangium sp.
GCCTTCTTCTTCAAGATGGCCACGCGCGCTTCGAAGTTCGGCTCGTGCACGTCGGTGATCAACCCCATCGCGAACCGCGAGCGCAGGCGATCTTCCAGCCCGGGAATCTCGGAAGGCACGGTGTCCGACGTCATCACCACGGCCTTGCTCATCTGGTGGAGCGCGTTGAACGTGTAGAAGAACTCGTTCTGCGTCTCCTGCTTCTTGCCGAGGAACTGGATGTCGTCGATGAGGAGCACGTCGCACTCCTCGCGGAAGCGGCGGCGGAACTCGGTCATGCGCTGGTCGCGCACCGACTCGATGAACTGATTGGTGAACTCTTCGCTCGACAGGTACATCACCCGCGCGCTGGGCGTGCGCGTGACGATGCGGTTGCCGATGGCGTGGAGCAGGTGCGTCTTGCCCAGGCCCGTTCCGCCGTAGATGAACAAAGGGTTGTACGCCCGGCCCGGCGATTCAGCCACCGCGTAGGCCGCCGCCGCCGGCAGCTGGTTCGAATCGGAGACCACGTAGGTCTCGAAGGTGAACCGTTCATTGAGGCGAGCGGGCCGGCGCAGCTGTGAGACTGGCGGTGCGGCAGGCAAAGGGGCGCTGACTTCACCCTTCTCGACCTTCTGCCAGAGCACTTTGACCGCGTGGCCGATCACCCGGGTCAAGGCGCCGCCCATCAACTCTGAGTAGTGATCGTCTACCCAATCGCGGAAAAACAGATCCTCGACGCCCAAAGTGAGGGCGCCGCCCTCGTAGGACATCGGCTGCAGCTGCATGAGCTGCGAGACCACATAGGGCTGCCCATCATTGCGCAGCTGTTCAAGTGCGTTCTGCCAAAGGTTGCGCGCACTTACCGTCGAATCGGCCATGTCGACGACACCAGGAACGAAGAAGAGTTTTGCAGCGGAACGACGGAGCGAGGCGGGAGGGGCAGCCTCATACACACGGGCCTTTTTCGTGATCAAGAACTTCTCGAAAGGCAAAGCGTCGCGGGGGGTTGCGCATGCCGTCCCGACCTGTGGAAGCCGATCAGCATCCCCTTTGCCCGAAAGTCGCGTCACGCCTCGGTAACATGACTGGGTGTACGTGCTCCGCAAAAGTAAGGGGCGGAGCGGGCCCTGGGCCCTTTTCCACATTCTCCACAGGGTGAATTGCGGGGTTTCCCACAGACTCCACAGCGTTCTCCACAGGCTGTGTGGAGGGGTTTCGAGCAGCGACTCACCGTTTCACTGGAGAGGCTCTGATCGTTCAGTTCTTGACGAGCCGCGAGGGGGGGGAATAAGGGCCACCCCCTCTCGGGTGCAGTTGTCTCGTTCCCGCGTTTCCCGTCATTCGATTCTGGAAGGAGCCACTCCGTGGCCAAGCGAATTCCGACGTACCAGCCGTCCAAGGTGAAGCAGAACCGCGCGGTGGGTTTCCGCAAGCGCAACAAGACCAAGGCCGGTCAGGCGATCTTGAAGAAGCGCCGCGCGAAGGGCCGTAAGCGCCTCGCTGGCAAGGCGTACTCGAAGTAAGTCGTGCCCGCCGAGGCGGACCAGCCGAAGCAACACCCCTTCTCCTTCCCCAAGGAGCTGCGCCTTCGCCGGCGCAGTGAGTTCCTGCGCGTGCAGGACAAGGGGCACAAGATCACGGCTGACTGTCTTCTGTGTCTGGTGCTCCCCAATGGAACACCAGACCGGGTGACGCGGTTGGGGCTCACGGTCTCCACCAAGGTGGGGCCATCGGTGGTTCGCAACCGCATCCGACGCCGGCTCCGAGAGCTGTTTCGGGTGCGGAAAGCCAGCCTTCCTCAGGGGCTCGACATGGTCTTCATCGCCAGAAGCAGTGCACGAGAGGCCGACTGGCCCCGCATGGTCCGAGCCTACGAGCGCATCGAGCGCGAGCTCGGGCAGAAGTTCAAACGGGTATGAGAGCCCTCGTGGTGCAGCTGCTGCTGTTGCCACTGCGCTTCTACAAGTGGGCGATCTCGCCGCTGCTGCCCCCGATGTGCCGTTTTCACCCGTCGTGCAGCGTCTACGCGATGGGCGCGCTGGCGGTGCATGGCCCCTTCAAAGGCACCTGGCTCGCCGCGCGCCGCCTGACGCGGTGCCATCCGTTCAACCCGGGCGGTTTTGACCCCGTGCCGCCGCGCAATGGGGTTGCCGCGCACGACGTTCTGGCGCACGACGAGCCCGAAATTGCCGCGCGCCTGAACGCTCCGCCTCACCCAATGCTGGGCCTGCAGCCGGCCCCTCACCAAGACCCTTCCCCTGCTTCACCGGGCAAGGGAGACAGATAGGTCATGGATCAACAGAAGCGCCTCCTCCTCGCCATCTCGCTCATGTTCGGGCTCACCTTGATCTGGACGCAGTTCGTCTGGAAGCCCGAGGCCGAAGCAGAAGCCGCGCGCATCGCCGCGATGGATGCCGGCGTGACCCTCGACGCGGGCGCAGTGGCCCAGGTGGTGATCGCCCCGCCTCCCGTCGAGCCGGTGATGATCGACGGTGGCCTGCTGGAAGACGGCGGCATCGTGTTGATCGCGGCCGCTCCCGTGGCGTTGCCCATGCGGGAGGTGAGCATCGATCGCCCCACCACCAAACTCACCTTCACCACCGAAGGCGCCGGGTTGATCAGCGCCGAGCTGACCGGTGATCGCGAACGCGAAGAGAAGTCGCTGAGCATCGTGGAGGGCTGGAAGAAGATGTTCGGCGCCAAGTACGAGCCGGCGCCGCACATGAACCTCGCGCGCGCAGTGCCCGGCGTGGGGCCCAACGTGGCGGTGTCCCTGCTGGGCGCGTCTCCGGTCGCCGCGACGGCGCGCTACGCGGTGGTGGAAGAGAGCCCCGGCAAGGCGGTGTTCACCACCACCTCCGGCCCATGGGAAGTGACGAAGACCTTCACCTGGACGCAGGCCGAACGTTCCGACACGGATCCCGCCGGCTACCTCTCGACGCTGGCGGTCAGCGTGAAGAACGTCAGCACCACCGCGCAGAACGGCGAGCTGGGCGTGCACGCGATTCGCGCCATCGTGCCGGGGGCGGAAGAAGCGCCTTCGATGTTCGGGGGTATCGGCAACCAGGCCTCCGTGCTCTGCCGCGCGGCGGACGACGTCACCCGCAAGGTGCCGCCGGGTGAAGGTGGCGGGTTGTTCAGCTGCGGCAGTGCGCCGGTGTACGACGAAGAGAAGAAGGGGCTGCTGCAGTTCGTGGGCATCGATCAGCAGTACTTCCTCACCGCCATCTGGCCCAAAGACGGCGCGGTCGAAGGCCGGTGTCTCATCACCGCCAAACCCGCCGAGCGCCAGGCCGCGTTGTTCATGCCGGTCACCCTGCAGCCCGGTGAATCGGTCACCCGGAACTTCGGCGTGTTCCTCGGCCCCAAGGAGCTGAACCTGCTCCAGGCCATCGGGACCTCCGCCGCGCCCGGCACCTTCGACCCCGAGCTCGAGAAGAGCGTCGACTTCGGGTTGTGGGCGGTCATCTGCAAGGTGCTCATCTCGCTCTTGCGCTTCTTCCACGGCGTGGTGGGCAACTGGGGCCTCGCCATCATCCTGCTCACCGTGATGGTGAAGCTGCTGCTGCTCCCGCTGACGCATCGCGCGATGGTGAGCGCGGAGTCGATGAAGAAGCTCCAGCCCAAGATGGAGGAGATCAAGAAGAAGTACCCCGACGATCGCGAGAAGCAGAACGTCGAGACGATGAAGCTCTACAGCGAGGGCAAGGTGAACCCGCTCGGTGGGTGTCTGCCCTTGCTGCTGCAGCTGCCCATCTGGGCCGCGCTCTTCACCACCCTGCGCACCAGCTACGAGCTCTACGGCGAGCCCTTCTACGGCGTGTGGAGCAACCTCACCTCGAAAGACCCGACCTACCTGATGCCGCTCGCGCTGGGCATCACGATGATCATCACCCAGCGCCTGCAGCCGCAGATGATGGACAAGAGCCAGGCGTTCTTGATGACCTGGATCATGCCGGTGTTCTTCACCGCCATCATGATGAACTACCCGGCGGGTCTGGCCCTCTACATCTTCACCAACAACCTGCTCTCCATCATCCAGCAGTACGCGTTGAGGAAGTGGCTGGCGCGCAACGAGCCCCCTGCAGGAGGTTTGAAGGCATGAGCGAAGCGGCTGCAGTGCTCACCGGCCCGGACAAACGGCCCCAGGTGGAGACGTTGTTGAACGACGTGTTTCGCCTGATGGACTACCCGGCGAAGCTCGACTTCAAGGACATGCCCGACGGCAGCCTGGGTGTGTCGGTGCACTTCGAAGGCGGCGAGCTGCCTGGCATCACGGCGGGCAAACGCAGCTACCTCATCGACTCGGTGCAGTTCTGGCTGAACAAGGTGGTCAACCGGCCCAACGTGCCGCGCCGCTGGGTGAACCTGGCCGTCGACTCGTTTCCCGAGCCGCGCATGCCCGGCCAGCCGAGAGAACCGCGCGAGCCCAAAGAGCCTGCGGCGCCGATGGCGGCTCCTGTCGCGGCTCCGGTGGCCCCGCAGAAGCGCGCGGAAGCGCCCAAGCGGCCCGAGCGCCCGGAGCGGGGTGAGAAGAAGCCCGACGCCCCGCGTTCGACCACCACGCCCGCGCCGCAGCCGGCTGCGCGCGGCCGGGGCCGGGAGATCGACGAACGCACCCTGACCCCCGCGGCTGATCCGGCGTTGATCGCGGCCGGCAAGCTGTTGGCCGAGAAGTCGGCGAAACACGGCCGGGTGTACGGGGTGATGTTGCTGACGCCCGAAGCGCGCGCGCAGATGTTGAAGGCCGCTGACGAGGTGAAGGGCGTCACCGGTAAGGCGGAAGGTGAAGGCCACTGGCGGCGGTTGGTGATGGTGCCGGAGAAGCTCGCGGTCATCGCCAAGATGGCGGTGATGCCGGACTACGACGACGAAGAAGACGAGTGACCATGGCCAAGACGCGCGAGCAGAAGTTGTTTGGAGCTGCGGTGCTGAAGGTGAGCTTTCTCCTTCGCGACGCGGCTGACTCGCCGGCGTTCAAGCTGGTCTACCCGGGCGTGCTGCGCGATTTGGGCCTCGAGGACAAAGAGGTCGATGAGTTCATCGCCGCCCATCGCGAAGCGGTCGAAAAGTCCGCGAGGGGCGAGCCAGGTTGATCCGCGTTCCCCTCTCCCCTCCGGGGAGAGGGTCAGGGTGAGGGGTCAATCCCACTCAACCCTGTAAGTCACTTTCGGCTCTTCATACGCCGTGGTCTGTGGCCGCAACGTCGCACCCAGCATCTCGCCCAACCCCACGATGCTCCCGCGAGCGAACTCGGGAATCTGCCCCACGAAGCTCATGTGGATCTCCAGCGAGCGCGGGGTCTCAGTGCCAAAGCTGATGGTGTTGAAGTTCCCCTCGGTGGTGCGCGAGTAAGCGCGGCGCAACGCCCGGCCCGTGCCCAACAGCTTGAGCAGCGGGAGCAGGTGTTTGCCCACCGGGTTGTCCTGAATGGTGGCCACCACCATGCGGCGGCCTGATTCGGCGATCGCCTCGGGGCTCTCCATTTCGGGGAAGAGCGTGGTGGTGTTCTGCACGGCCTGCTCCCAGGCGGCGTACGGGTAGCCCGGCAGCAGCTTGTCGAGATCGATGCCCAGTCGCTTCAGGCTCGCGCGGAACGCCGGGGTCATGCGGTCTGAGAGCCCGCGAACGAAGAGCGCTTCGATCACCGGTCTGAAGATCAATTTCTCGTCGTTCATGTCGCCGAGGCCCTCACCCTGACCCTCTCCCAAAGGGAGAGGGGATTACAGCACGTGCTCCTCGAGGGGCTTGTGCTTGAAGCGATTGACGATGCGCACGGCGCTCTGCCCGAGCAGAAACAGCATGAACGCCATCATCACGATCGAGCCACCCCAGCGCCAGCCGGGGCTGTTCGCGCCGAAGAAGAAGCCGGCCGCCACGCCGCCGAGCAACACACCGCTGCCGGTCGAGAACGCGTGCCCCAGAAAATTCTCCGTGGAGAACTCGAGGCCACACTGGCCACACACGTACTCGTAGTCCGTGCCGGTCGGCACGCCGTTGTGCGTGTGCCGGGTGATGCGCATGGCCTTGGCGATGCCGCCGCACTTGCCGCACGACCGTTTGGGAGCGCCGCCAGGAAACCGCAGGCGAGGGGCCGGTGCACCCGGCACCAACGGCAGCCGTCGATCGAAGGTGCTCTGCCGCCACGCCAGGTAGAGAAACGGCGCTCCGAACAGACACGGGATGGAGAGGATCACGCCCACCACCCAGAACGCGATCACCCGCGACTTCGCCCGCTTCACGTACCAGGCGCCGCAGCTCTGGCAGCGGTAGTCCTTCGTCGACTCGTTGGTGGAGGCACCGAACGTGGTGTGTTCCCACTCCATCACCAGCATGACGGTGGGTTGTTGGCACTTCGGGCACTGGCGGACTTCGACCGGCGGGGCGCTCATGGACGGCCGAATGCTGCCTCAACGAGGTCGCTCCAGCTAGACTGCCGGGCCATGCTGACCGCCCTCCTCGCGCTCTCGCTGTCGCAGCTCCCCACGCCGATCGACTTCATCGACAACACCGAGATCGGCGACGCCAGGCAGTACATCGGCCTGCGCAGCCGTGGGGTCTACGAAGGCCACCTCGTCGACAAGGCGAAGGGCGACACCGTGGTCTCCGGTTCGTGGAAGATGGTCAACGGCGACACCATCGAAGTGAAGGCCACCGGTTGCAAAGGCCCCGCCTGCAAAGACGCGAAGAAGGACTACACCGCGAAGGTGGGCGTGGCCGCGGCGCGCGCGATGACGTTGCAGTCGACGGCGCCCGCTCCGTTCTTTCCGTCGGGCAGCTACTACTGCCACTACCTGGGCTGCGAGCCGCGCATCGGCGTCGAGGTGCTCTCCAAAGCGGCGAACCTGAAGGGCCTGCACGCGGTGGAAGATCACCTCATCGAACGCAACAAGGGCCGCAACTCCACCGTGGTGTGGATCGGCCCGCGCCCGGAAGGTGAGACCACCAAGTCGCGCATCGAGATCTGCGGCCGCGACCCGGTGAAGGCGAAGGCGGCGTTGGAAGAGCTCAAGGCCGACCTCGCCACGGCGACCTGGTTCGGCGAGGTCACGGTGGTCGAAGCGCCGGCGAAGGACTGCTTGTGGGACGCGCGGCTGTACGTGCGTGATGACGTTCAGCCGCCGCCCCGGGTGAAGAAGTAAGTCGAGATGCCACCTCCGCTTCGTGCGGCAAGTGACCCCTCGACTCCGCTCGGGGGGACCGGGCCCAGGGGATTACTTCTTGTTGTCGAACTCGATGCCCGCCTTCACCTCGACGATGGCGTCGTTGACCAGCGCGAGCGCCTTCACGCGGTGACCGCCCTTGTCGGCGGTGGCGTTGTCGAGCGCCTTGCGCGCCTCTTCCAGGCTGTTGAGCGCCTTGGCCATCAGGGGCTGCTTCTCAGCGAACGCCTGGGTCGCGAAGCCACCGACGAACGCCGACACGACTGCCACCATCATCATCTTCTTCATGTGTGACTCCAGAGTGAGTGCTGCGGGTTGAGCGGCCCGAAAGAAAGTCGCTCGCGTGTGAAAACACACGGGGAAAACACACGCACCAATTGAGCCCTCACCCTGACCCTCTCCCAGAGGGAGAGGGGACTCGTCACTTGTCGATCTTCGTCTCGACCGGAGCCACCGGCACCGAAGGCGGCTCGGTCACTGCTTCCCTGGTGACCTCGGCCAGGGGCTCGACCACCGGAGGAACACTGAGGAACGACGGCCGGGGCAGCTCCGAATCGGCGTACTGCAACAAGGTGGCGACCAGGGTGAGCACCAGCGGGCCCATGAAGATGCCCGCGAAGCCGAACACCGAAATGCCGCCGAGCAACCCCACGAACACCAGCAACGTCGACGCGTTCGAGCTGCCCGAGATGATCAACGGCCTGATCACGTTGTCGCTGCCGGCCACCAGAATGATGCTCCACAACGCGAGGAAGACGGCCCACCCGGTCTGACCCTGGGCGATCAACGTCACCACCGCGGGCACCCACACCAACGCGGTGCCCACGATGGGAATGAGCGAAGCCAGCGCTCCGACCGCGCCGAACACCAGCGGTGAAGCGAGCCCGGCGATCGCGAAACCCACGCCCACCAGGGTGCCTTGCACCAACGAGGTCACCAACGTGCCGAGCACCACCGCGCGCGTCACCCCACCCAGCGTGCCAGCGAGGTCGACCTTGCGGCTGGGCGCCATGGGCACCAGGCGAATGCCACGCTCCAGCATGCCTTTGCCGTCACGCAGGAAGAAGAAGAGCAGGAACATGGTGAAGGCGAACTGGCTGAGCACGTTGAACGCGCCCACCACCACCGTGCCGCCCAGTGACGCGACCTGCTGCAACGCGCCCTGGGCTGCTTCGGCGGCGGAAGCGAGGATCTGCTCCTTGGAGAGCGAGGTGAACTCGCCGGCCTTGGCCAACACCGCCTGCACCGGGGCCAGCTCGAGGATCAGCTGCAAGGCGGGCAGCCGGCGCTCCGAGGCCTCCGTCTGGAACTTGGCCAGCAGCTCGCCCGCCTGCCGGAGGAACGCGAAGACGAACAACGTCACCGGGCCCGACACCACCACGAACGCGGAAGCGGTGAGCAGGCCCGCAGCGAGACCGGGCTTCTGCCCGCGCGTGAGCAGCCGGCGATTGGCGGGCTGGAGCATGAACGCCATCAACGTCGCCCACATCAACGGGGCGAAGAACGGCGAGAGCAACCGGAAGAGGAGGAAGGCCAACACCGCGGCAGTGACGAGGCCAAAGACACGCGCGTAATAACGCGAAGGGCTCAAGGGGCGTTCCATGCCCCCCCGCTTAGCAGCGTCGCCCCCGGCTGGCGCGCACTGGCGGATCGGCTGGAGGCGTCCCCCGAGCCGGGTGGTTACTTGCCCAACAGGGTGAGGTGGCAGATGAAGAAACCAGTGGAAGAGCTGTTGGCCGTGGTGGTGGCGTTGGTGGTGCTCGGTTTGCTCGCCTTCGCCTTCGTGTCGTTCCTCACCTTCGAACACGACGTGTCCGATTGGATCTCCGACGGAGGCGACACCACCACCCGCCGTTAGAAGCGCGCGAGCGTCATCAGGTGAGGCGCCGGAACGTCGAGCTGCACGCCCGGTACGTACGGCGGCACCGGCGCCTCCGCGAGCAGGCCCAGCCCTCCGATGGCGGTGAGCACGCCGCCGAACACGAGCAGGGCGCTGCCCCCGAGCGTGGCGCCCGAGATGACCAGCGGAAGCCCAGGCAGCAGCAACACCGCGAAGGAGAACCCGAAGGCGATGCCCAGGATGAAGCCCATGGGCATGCGCGGTTTGAACTCGAGGATGCGCGCGTTGAGGACGCGCATTTCGCGGTCGAGCTCGACCACCTGATCAGCGGTGAGCACCGGGTCTTCGAGCATCAGCCGCGCAGAAGGCGTCGCGCACAACGTCAGCGTGAGTGCGAAGGCCAGCATGGTCTCGACTTAGACCGAGCTGGTGTTCGAAGGCGACAGCGCGAATCAATGAATGAGATTCGTACTGAACCGCCGCGCCCTGGAGAAAGAGCTTCGTGGGCGGACGCTTGAACCACGAAATGACCGGTTCTATAACCGGTCATGAGGCGACATGAACAAGGCAACTCAACGCAAGACAGTCGCGAAGCACCGCCGCCGACTCAAGAGTCAGGGCATGAGTCGTTACGAGGTCCGCGGCCTGACCATCGATCGTGAGCTCGTTCGCAGCATTGCCCGGCGACTTGCCGCAGACGATGCGCGCTCGGCCCAGCTGCGCATCGAGCTTGGCGACACCTTGACCGGTTCGACCGTGCGCCGAGGTGGAATTCTGGAAGCGCTTCGCCGGTCACCTCTGGTCGGGGCTGAGCTCCAGCTCAAGCGAAGCGTCACCCACGGTCGCCCCTCGAGTTTGTGAGCCGCTACCTCCTCGATACGAACATCGTCAGCGAGGCGACCAGGCCCACGCCCTCAGCCAGGGTGACGGGCTGGCTCGGCCGAGCACTCGACAGCGAGCTCTTCATCTCTGCCCTCACCATTGCCGAGCTCAAGCGCGGCGTTCTCGAGAAGGAGCCAGGTCGAAAGAGGCGGCTGTTGGAAACCTGGTTCGACGGACCGGAGGGGCCCAGCGCTCTGTTCCGAAATCGGGTCCTGCCATTCGATGAGGCGGCGGCCCTGGAAATGGCCGAGGGAACGGCGCTCGGGCGGCCGCGAAGCGCGATCGACATGGTGATCGCGGCGAGCGCCGCCGCGCACGATTGCGTGGTGGTCACGCTGAACGCCCGTCATTTTCGCGATGTGGTCGAGATCATCGACCTTGGGGCTGAGGGCAAGCGCTGACCCTCTGAGCAGCGCCGAAAGAAGGCACGCGCTGCTTCCTCGTCGCCATCGTGCTCACGGCAAGCTCGCCGCTGCGACGACGATCGCCGAAGGCGAGCAGGGCCCGGCTTCATACGGAGCTGCTGCTCGAAGGTGACAGCGCGAATCGGTGAATGAGCACCTTCACCGTCAGCGCGACCAGGGCGCCGCCGAAACAGGCGCCGGCTTCCCAACCGGGGCCGGGGCCGTCGGTGAAACCCTTGATGGTGTAGACGATGAAGCCCAGCACCAGAATCGCAGCCACCTTGCCCAGCACCAGGTTGGCCAGCACGCCCCAGATGAAGGCGGTGAGCTGCACGATGGTGTTCTGTTCGGCGCGTACGGTGCGGCCGTGGGAGCGCAACACCGCGAGCAACGGCTCCTGGGCAGCGCCTTCGGCTGCGAGCAGGTGACCGCGCATCTTCTGGGGCGGGGTGTGTTCCACCAGCACCACCGCGTCGGGCTGCACGCGCACGAGCGCGATGGCGTCGAGCCGCACCCTCGTCGTGCGACTCAAAGCGAGCGAGTCGCCGTCGAGGCGCACTTCGCAGGGGCCCAGGGTCTTCGCGCTCCGGGACAGCATCACCACGTCGAGCACGCCCACGAGCGCCGGCAACATCACCACGAAGGCGATCAACATCAGCCGGTACTCGATGACGAGGATGGTGGTGGCCACGGCCACGCAGAGCAGGAGGA
Source organism: Archangium sp. (assembly GCA_031412555.1). Taxonomy (GTDB): domain Bacteria; phylum Myxococcota; class Myxococcia; order Myxococcales; family Myxococcaceae; genus Archangium_A. Next base: position 10,983 of record JANODF010000492.1, read on the forward strand.
TCGGCACGACGGCCCTACGGCGCCGGCTGACCAGGCGCGCGAAGTCAGCCGGTTCGACCTTTAGCAGGAGGTCCGTCATCGCGCTTCAGGGCGCAGGTTCGATGCGGCAGCTGCCTTTGACCGTGCCCACGCACACCAGCGCGTAGCCGTCGGCCTTCTCACCGTCAGACAGGCACGCGTCGTCGGGAATGTGAATGGAGCCCGAGAGCACCTTCACCCGGCACACGCCGCATGCGCCCATCTCGCAGCCCGCCGAGAGGTTGAGGCCCGCTTTGCGCGCGGCCGCCAGCACGTGTTCGCCGTCTTTCACGGGGAAGGGCTTGGTCTTGCCGTCTTGCACCAACTCGACGGTGACGGTGGCGCCGCTGCCGCCTTCGTCGTGCGACATGGTGAACTTCTCTTCGAGCAACGTGACGCCGGGGAACCGGGCGTTCACTGCTTCGCGCGCGAGCTCCATCATCGGCTCGGGGCCGCACATGGCCACCACGTCGGGCTGGCTCTGACCTGCGAGCAAGGCGCCGAGCACGTCCTTCGAGGGCGGACCCTTGGGGCCACTGGCCGCGTCGTCGAGCAGGTGGATGATCTCCAGCTTGCCGCCGCTGCTGGCGACCAACGCGTCGAGCTCGGCTTTCAGGATCTGCTCGGCGGCCGTGCGGTTGAAGTCGAGCAGCGAGATGGGCGCGGGCCAGCCCTTCTTCTCCTGCTCCTGCAGCATCGAGATGAACGGGGTGATGCCGCTGCCGCCCGCGATGAAGAGGGCTCGCGTGAAAGTCGCCGGGAGCACGAAGTGGCCGTAGGGGCCCTTCACCTCGAGCACGTCACCCGCCGCCAGCTTCTCGGTGAGATGCGTGGAGACCTGGCCGTCTTTGACCTTCTTGACGGTGAGCCGCAGGGGAGCGCCCGGCACCCGGCTGAACGAATAGGCGCGCCAGGCCATCGCCGCGGTGGGGCGCAGCAGGATGAATTGACCTGCCTTGAAGTCCATCGAGGCGTCGACCTCGAAGCTGACCGTGGAAGGGGTCTCCTTCGTGACGGTGGTGACCCGCCACGACAGGGCAGCCGGAGGGGCCGCGCGCGGGGGGGCGGGGTCTTTCTTTTTGAAGAACGAACTCAAGAAACCCAAGGAGTTACCTCGACGTGAAGCGGGAGTGCGGTGGCCATATCACGCTGTTCGCGGGTTCCGAGCCCCCCCGGACGGGCACTTCTTACCGAAGCCAGTCGAGTGCCTTCGCCACGGCCTGCTCCGGGGAAGGTGGGGGGTCTGTTTGCGGAGCCTGGTTTCGCACTGACCTGGCCACGCGGCGCGCCGTTTTCGGTGCACGCGCTCAGCGCGGCGTTGATCAGGGTGCGCTCCCTGCAGAGGAATCCGCGCGGCGACTTCGACCTCGGGCACAGGCGTACGGGGCCCCGTACGGTGGCGTCCGAGGTCGCCTGAACGCACCGAAGGGCGCCGTGAACGACCTGTTCAACGCCGCGTTCAGCGCGTGAACCGAGGACCACGCGCCGGGAGGCCAGCTCACTTCTGCACCGCAGGGGTGCGCCAGAAACGCCCCCTTCCCCCAGGGCAATGACAGCTCAGCTCCGTCGGCGCCGGCTGATCAACCCCAGCAACGCCAGCGCCGCCCAGCCTTCGAGCCCGGTGGTCGCTCCACAACCACACCCGCGCGTGAGCGCCGGAGACAACCGCTCATTGCCGTACGCCTCGAGCGTCTTCACCCGAATCACCACGCCGCCATCGGTCGGAGGCACGCCCGCATCACGCACCCCCGCATCCGGAAACGGAGGCGCCATGCCCGCGTCGATGATCGGATCCATCAGCCCCGCATCCCGCACCGGCCGGCCCGCATCGGGCACCGCATCCATCCCGCCGTCGAACACGATGCCCGCATCTGCCGGTGCCCCGAGCACGTCGATGCGATCCACGTGGTACCCGAAACGCACCTGCGAGCCATCGCTCACCAGCCGGATGTTCACCGTATCGCCCGGCACCGCCACCGAGGTGACGTCGTTGAGCGTGCCGCTGAGCACCTGGAAGAGATCTCCGTCGGCATTGGTCAGGTAGATGTTGTCGCAACCTGTCTGGAAGCAGGAGTTGTGCGTCTCCAGCTCGATGCGGGTGAAGTGAAGGAGGAGCCCGGTCGCGCCCGGCACGGTGACGGTGTTCGTCTCGTCGGTGTCAGACCGGTAGCTGCCCGCCGCATCACGCACCGGCCCCACGGAGATGGGCAGGCTGGTGGTCGGCCCGCTGAACGCGGGGCTGCTCAACACGCGCGACAGACCATGGGCGATCGCTCGCCTTCGGATGAGCGTGCCGTTCACGCCTGCGTTCAAGTTCAGGTCAGCGGCGATCAACGCCTGCACCGCGGCGGCGAAGGTGCCGTTGCCTGCGAGGAGGAAGTGGTGCTCGAGCACCAGCTTGTCCACCGTGGTCCCACCGAGGCGCGAGCGCAGATCCCACAGGGTGGCCGACCACATCTCACCGTCGGCATGAACCGAGTTCTCTTCATCTTCCGGGTAGTGCTTGTCTTCGTCGACGCGGCGCAAGCAGCGCGGGGTCTCCATCGAATACGCGGTGCCATCCCAATCGCCGACGCAGGCGGGGTCGCTCAGCTGCGCGTGGCCGGCATCGGGCGCGAGCGCGAGGGCGAACGAGGCAGCGAGGTAGTCACCGAAGCCTTCACCCATCGCGCCTTCGTCGTCACCGCCGAAGTTCGGCACCTGGTTGTCCTGAATGCTGTGCCCGTACTCGTGCACCACGATGTCGGCGTCTTCCGCGTCATCGACCCCGCCCAGCCCGAAGTTCACCCGCAGGTTGTTGCCCGAATAGAACGAGTTGTCGGCGGTCTGCGCGTCGACCACGGCTTCTTGAATGCGGTTGTTCACGTTCATGAAACCCAACGACTGAATGTGCGCCTGTACGCGGTCGAGGTGGAAGTACACGTTGGCCTGCTCGAAGCCGATGCTGTCGCGCGCGAACATGAACGCGTTGGTGGGCGAGTTCGCCCGGGCGGCGGTGCGCGGGCGCACGTTGGCGAAAGCGCCGCTGGTATTTCCCGAGCCGTCGAGGCGGGGCAGGGTGACCAGGAAACGCGCCGCGTCGAGGGCGGTGGTGGTGGCGTTGTTGCCATCACGCAGCGAGGTGTCGCCGGTGGAGGCCACCGGGTTCATGTCGTACACGAACGCCGTGCCGTCGATGAAGCGCACGCCATCACGGCGGCCGAGCTCGTCGCCCGTGGCGGCGTCGATGTAGACGGTCCAGTCGTGCGGGGGCGTTTCGGTGGCGGCTTTCACGCGCCAGGCGATGCGGGGCTGGCCCGCTTTCGTGACGAAGATGCCGCGCGTGGCGCTGGGCTCGTTCTCGAAGGGGCCCACCGACTGCACGGCGGCGAGCGCCCGGGTGATGGTGGCGGTGGCGCCGAGATCGCCCAGCTCGATGACGGTGGCCGCTTCGTCGAAGTGCTGCAGGTTGAGCGCGCGCACTTCGCGGCGGGCGCCATCGTCGTGCACCAGCACGATGACTTCACCTTCGAACACGGGGAGCGTGAGTTCTCCCACGCGTTGTTCCTGGGCGAAACGCAGGTAGCGGCCCGCGAGACCTTCTCGCGTGGTGGAGAGCGTGAGCGCGGTGGCCTCGAGGTGGAACTCGGCCGCGCGGCTGTTCAGAAAAGCACGGGCCGCCGTCTCGGCGTCGCCGGTCGAGCTGAACAGCTTGCCGGCGAGGATGTGCGGGCGGTGTTTCGCCTCGTTCCAGAGTGCGTCGTGGGTGGAGCGCGTCGGGGCGACAGGTGCGACGTCACAGCTCGCGAGCAGCACGAGCAGGAGGCCGTTGCGGATGGAGGAGCGCATGCGGCGAAGGTTGTACACCACTCTCCACCACCGTTCGCATCGAGCGCAGTCGAGATGCCCTCTGCCTGGTGCGGCAAGTGACCCCTCGACTTCGCTCGGGGGACCGGTCACGCCCAGAGAAACGCGGCGCACAACACGAAGCTGATGGGTGTGTAGAGCAGGCTGTCCCATCGGGCGAAGGTGGTGTGTTGAGGGCGTTTGAAGAGCCCGCAGGTGCGCAGGTCTCCGAAGGTGCGCAGCGCGAACACCAACGCCGCCGCGCCTGCGATGAACCGGGCGAAGGGCAACGCACCAATCAGCCCACCCACCGACGCCAGCACTGCCGCGAGCACGAAGAGCCCGAGCGCCACGGCCAGGGTGAGCCACCCCGGCGGCCGAAAGACGGGTTTGCCTTCGATCTCGGGCACCGCGGCGCTCATGCCTCGGCGCCAGCCCACCGCCCACGCCACGTGCACCGCGCCGAGCACCACGAGCAGCAGCGCACCAAAGGCAGCGACGGCCGCCGAGGTCGAGGGCTGTGAGCTGGATGCTGCACCGAGCGCACCAGCCATGAAGAGCGCCCAGGCGAAGTGGTGGCCGCGACTGGCGAGGTGGGCAACCACGCCCGAGACCCCCAACAGCACCGCGACGAGCCACCGGTTGTCGGCGTCACGCACCAGCGCCCACGCGAGCGCCAGCCAGGCGAGGCTGGTCAGGTGCCACGCGAACCGGAGCGTGCGCTTCGCGAAGCCCGCCGGCAGCGGCAACTTCGGGAACGCTCCGGAGGCCAGCAGCGGCCCAATCAACTTCACCTCGCCCAGGGCCGAGTGCGCCACGGCCAGGGTCACCAGACTTCCCGTCGCCAGCATCAGACCTGCATCCATGGAGTTCTCCATACGGTTGCGTATGGGGAGTTTGTAGTCGCCGGTGGTGGTGTTGTCCATACGGTGACGTATGGTGTGGGTGATGAAGCTCGTGAGGACCGCTGATGATTGGGTCACCCTCGGCCTCGAGGTGCTGGCCGCTAAAGGCTCGGCCGCCATTCGGGTCGAACCGATGGCTCGGAAGCTGAAGGTGACCAAAGGCAGTTTCTATTGGCACTTCGAGGATCGCCGGGCCCTCGAGCGCGCGATGGTCGCCCGGTGGGAGACCTTCGCCACCGAGCAGGTCATCGTGATGACGGAGAGCAAAGGCGGCACTGCGGCTCAGCGAATGAGGCTCTTGTTGGAGCTCAGTCTGACGCACCCCTCGGCTGCGCCGCTGGAGCAGGCGATGCGGTCGTGGGGCGCGACGGACAAGACGGTGCAGCGGGTGCTGGCACGGGTCGACGAGCGGCGGCAGGCGTACGTTCGAGGGCTGCTGGTCGAGCACGGGCTCAGCCGCGCGGCAGCAACTTCGCGGGCCCGGCTGCTCTATCTGGCGTTGATCGGCGAGTACGTCTGGGTCTCCCATGGGGGCGAGCCCACGTCGGCTGCGGCGCGCGAAGAGCTGCTTCAGCTCGTTCTGGTTTTGCTTTGAGTGAGGCCCTCACCCTGACCCTCTCCCAGAGGGCCCAGAGGGAGAGGGGATTTACGGGAGGAGCGCGGCGATGCGCTCGAGCGCTTTGAACGTCTCCGGCATGCGATCCACGCTCACCAGCCGCTCAGGCAACGCGAGGATCGCGTCATCCAACCCCGCGCTGTGCCCATAGAGCGCCATGGCCGCGTTCAACGCACTCTGCGTGCTCTCCAGCGCCAGCCGCGGCTCGATCATCGCCAGCTGTTCCGCCGCCGCCTTCGCTTCACGCAGGTCCGCCGCCGCGCGGCGATCGTGCAGCACCAGCACCTCGCGCTGATTGATCGACGACAACGACTCCAGGTACTTCGACAGACCTTCGCTGGTCATGCGCGCCGCGGAGACCGACTGCTCCGAGAGCGAACGATCGAAGTGCGCCAGCTGCCAACGGTCGGCGGGGCGCATCATCGAGAACGCTTCACCGGCCACGAACTTTCCAATGGCGCCCCGCACACCCATGAGGGCCTGGGCGGCGCCGGCGGGATCCTTCTCCGTCTGCAGCCGCTCGTGTGGTCCTGCGAGTGCGCGGCCCAGATCCGCCAGCCCACGCCGCACCAACAACGCGCGCTGCAGCGTGGTGAGGTGACCCGGCGCCAGGCTCGCCGAATCGATGCCCGGCGCGAACGCTTCACACACTGCCGACAACACCGCGAACACACCCTGGCTGGTCGAGCCCTGCGTGTCGTCGATGGCTTCGATGGCCTGCGACACCTCGCGCATGTTGAGCGAGAGCCTCACCCGGCCCTCGAGTTCGGCCAGCTGGCTCGACAGCCCGTACTCGATGGACGACAGCTTGGTCTGCAGCGCCGCGAAACGTTTGGGCTCGGGCTCGCGCTCGTGTTCATCGATGCCGTCGAGCAGCGCGCCGATGTCGCCCAGGCCCAGCGAGAGATCGTCTTCCGCCGATTTCGACGACGCCGCCTCGAGGTCACCGAAGTCGGCGTCGAGCGACATGCTCTCTTCCTCTTGCGGCTTCATGGCCTGGCAGAACTTCAGCAGCGCGCGCAGGCCCTTGAAGGTGCCGTTGAGCAACGCGCGCACCGTGATGACCGCGCCGGTGTCTTCACCCAGCTCGCCTTCGCTGTCTTTGAACCGGTGGTAGAGCGACTCGTCGAGGCCCTCGAGATCGACCAGCGCGGCCTGGGCCAGGCGCACCGCTTCACCGGCTGTCGCGGCGATCTTCGGATCGCGAATGGACGACAGCAGCAGGCGAACGGAGTCGGCCGACACCTGCTGGCTGGCGGGACTCGGAGGTGGCTTCACGAAGCGGAACCGGTAGCAGCGGAACGCTGCGCGAGACAGACGGGAGCGCAGCGGACGGCTGGCCGAGGTGGAGCGACCCAGAACAAGACCCGTGACACCTTACTTCGACCCTCGGGCCTGACGATGAGAACCGTGTGGTAGAGCGCGATTCGAAGATGAGCCCGTACCTGTCGCTGTCCATCGTGGTCCCGGTCTACAGCGGTCAGGCGTTCCTGCCCGACCTGGTGGCGCGGCAGGAAGCGCTCCGGGCGCAGCTGGAAACTTCCGCGTGGCCGGTACGTCACGTGGAGTCGATCTTCGTGTGCGATGAGCCCATCGACAGCTCGGCCAAGGTGCTCCAGGACCTGGCGGCGACCCGGCCGTGGCTGACCGTGCTGCACCTGGGCAAGAACATGGGTCAGCACGGAGCGACCGCGGCCGGCATGCTCCACACCTCGGGTGACTGGGTGGTCACCATGGATGAAGACGGCCAACACGACCCGCTGGCCATCGTCGACATGCTGAAGGCCACCGTGCAGCGCCACTTCGACCTCTGCTACGCGCGGCCGATCTCCGGCGTGCACGCGGCGGGGTGGCGTGATGCGTCTTCGCGGTCGGCCAAGCGGCTGGTCGCGTTCCTGGTGGGCGATCCGTTCGTGCCGCTCTTCAACAGCTTCCGGTTGATCAGAGGCGGGGTGGCGCGTTCGGCCGGAGCGCTCGCCGGTTACGACGTGTACCTCGACGTCGCCTTGCGCTGGTTCACCAGCCGGGTGTGCACCGTCGACCTCACCCTGCGTGACCCTCGCGTGGGCGCCCAACGTTCGGGCTACACCTTCCGCTCGTTGCTCACGCACCTGCGCAGGTTGTTGATGAGCTACCACCTCACCGTGCTGCGCTACGTGATGCTGGCGGGCTTCGCGACCTCGGCGGGTTTCGGCGTGCTCGGGCTCACCCTGGCGGTGCAGAAGCTGATCAACCCCGACAGCGTGCCCGTGCAGGGGTGGACGTCGATCTTCGTGACCACCTCGTTCTTCGGTGGTCTCACCTTGTTCCTGCTCGGGCTCATCCTCGAGCGGCTCTCCACCATGCTCACCCGTGCGCAGGGGCACCCCGCGTTCTTCATCGTCGATCGCAGCCGCGACGAGCTGTGGAGCAAGCAGGCGTGAGACTGCTGCGTCGCACCACGGGCGTCGATCTGATCTTCGGCGTGGGCCTGGTGGGCGCGTGGGTGGCGGAGGGGGTTCGGCTGCTCCCCGGTTCGCAGTTGGTGGAAGACCGATTCATCTCCACCCGGTGGGACGCGCTCGCGGCATCACTCGAAGAGATCCGCGGGTTGAAGGGCGATCGCGTTCGCGTGTTCTGGTGCGCGGGGAAAGCGGGCTTCGCGTCTGATCAAGCGCAGTGTGACCTCGAGCTGCGGAGCTTCGAGACCGTGTTGCGCTGGGCCGAACAGCTCGACATGCCGTTCGAGTTTCACCTCGCTTCGTCAGCAGGCGGGCTGCACGAAGGGCAGTTGCTGGTGAACTCACCTGCCGAGGTGATCACCACCCGCCCGTACGCAGCCCTCAAGCTGGCGCAAGAACACGCGCTGCAGAACTCGAGCGTCGAACACCAGTTCATCTACCGGCTCTCCAGCGTCTACGGCGTGCCCGTGCCGGAGCGCAGGCTCGGGCTGATCAGCACCCTGGTGATCAACGCGCTTCGCCGCAAGCCGACGTTGATCACCGCCGAAGCCTCGACCTTGCGTGACTTCGTCTCGGCGCAAGACGCCGGCCGCTTCATGGCGCAGGAAGAAAAAGCTGAGGGCCTGCACTACCTCGTCTCGGGCCATCCGCTGTCGATCTGGTCGCTGCAGCTCGCCGTCGAACGGGCGCTGCGCAGGCCGGTCGCGGTCGTCTACTCCGTCAAGAAGGACAACGTCGCCAGCACCAGCTTCCTGCCCTCGATGCGTCCACCGCACTGGGAGGCGAGCTCCGTCGAATCGAACCTGCCGCGCATCACCGCCGCCTCCCAAAGCTGGGTTCCTCTCACCCGATGACGCACGACGAGCTGCTGCTCGAGGTGTTGGTCGCTCCGCACGACGAAGGGTTGCGCGCGGTGTACGGCGATCTGCTGCTCGAGTCGGGTGAGCCCCGGGCCGAGCACCTCAGGCTGGTTCGTGATGGGCGCCTGCGGGAGGCCGCTGCGCTCGAACGCGCAGAGGGACATCGGTGGATTCCACCTTCGCTTGCGCGGTTCGCAGAGGCTGGCTCGTGCCACTTTCGCGACGGGCTGCTCGACGCCTGTACGCTGCTGGAGATGACCGAAGCGGAGGCGCGTGTGCTGGCGACCGAGCCGCTCTGGGCTGTCGTTCGGGCCCTCGGCTCACCACCGCTGGCGATCCTCGAACAAGCCCGGCACCTCGTGTCGCTTCACGACGTCGACCACGCGGTGCTTCTCGCGCTCGCGGCCCAGCGACTGCCGCTGCCGACCCTCACGCACCTGGGGCTCCGGCTGGGCTCGGTCTGGTCGCTGCTGGAGTCGCTCGCCGCACTCGAAGCGCCGCGCCTGACCTCGCTCTCGCTGCGCCTCACCAATGAGGGGCTCAACGCACGGCACAATCAGCGAAACGAGGCCGGCGCGCAGTGTTGTGAGGACTGTGCCCGGCCCGCAGCGCACCAGCTCGCTGCGTCGTTGCAGCCCGAGCGCCTGGCGCCTCTCTTCACGTCGCCACTGGGGGCACGCCTCCAGACCCTCGAGCTCCACCTCGGCTGGGTCGACCTCGCCCGCTTCGTACCCGCCCTCGAGGCCACGCGCTGCGACGTGAAGTCGGTGCGTCTGCGTGGTGTCGAGGAGCCAGCAGGGGTGCCGCCGTGGAGTCTCCTGCTCGAGCGCACCGCTCCGGGCCGCTACCGCACGCTGACCCTGGAGAACCGCGGGTCGGGCGAAGAAGACCGCTTCGACTGGAGCGACGTGCTCGCGACGAAGCCTGACAACCTCTCCCTGCGCGCGGGGAGAGGTCG
>JANODF010000493.1:0-1789 GCA_031412555.1 Archangium sp.
ACCACCTGCGGCACCATCGCTGGCGGTGGGCTCGACCCCCGCCGCGTCGACTGCAACGACGGCAACGCGTTCATCTTCCCCTTGAAGCCCACCGATTGCGGGAACGCGGCCACGCCCACCGTCGCCAACAGCGCGGACGACAACTGCAACGGCTACGTGGACGAGACCTGTACCTGCCTCGTCACGCGCGACCGCGACGGCGACGGTGCCAACGAGTGCGTCGACTGCAACGACCGCGATCCGTTGATCAGGCCTGGCGTGACCGAGTCGTGCAACGGAGTCGACGATGACTGCGATCGCCGCACGGTGGACAACTGCGGCGTGTCCGACCCCTGTCGCACGTCGGGGGGAGCGAGCTTTCCCGCGGGAACGGATCAGTGCAGGCCGGATCTGATCTGCGTGCGCAACGTCAGCAGCGGCGCGTACACCTGCGGCAGCTTCTGCAACCAGACCAGCGGCACGGGGCTCAACGACTCCTGCTCGATCACCGAAGGCTGCTTCCGCAACCTGGTCGACTCCGACAACCTGCACCTGTGCTCCGTGCTTCCGACCGGGGCGAGCACCACGGGGCAGACCTGCTCGCTGAGCAGCAGCTGCCGCACCGGTGACTGCCTCACGGGCGACGGCACTCCGGCGTACTGCAGCGACAAGTGCACCCACGAGTCGGGGTGCAGCGCCAACACCACCTGCTACGCGCAGCGGAGCGCGATTGTGCCGGGCCCCGGGCCGCAGATTCAGGGCTACTACTATTATTCGTTCTGCCGCCTCGACACGCGCATCACCGCCACCCGGAACACGGGCGACACCTGCACCGCGGGCCAGTGCAGGGCAGGGCCCGACATGTGTCTCAACGGACGCTGCGCCGAGGCCTGCTGCCAGCACAGCGACTGCGCCTCGGGGTTCAGCTGCAACATCGCCGGCCCGAGTGCGAACACCGGCTACGTCTCGGGAGCATCACCGATCCACAGCGTGGTGCCGTCGTGCATTCCCAGCGGCACCGCCACCCGCATCTCAGGCGCGGCCTGCAATGCGAACAGCCAGTGCAGGAGCGGCATCTGCGATCGAAATTTGAACATCTGCATCGATGTTTGCTGCAACACCAGCAGCTGCCCCAACGGCACGACGTGCCAGCCCGTGGATTACCGATACAACACGGGCGCTGTGGCGACGATTCGGGCGTGCGTGTTCTCTCCCGTGCCCGCTCGTATTGAACAGCGGTGATTGAGCGGCCCCTCACCCCGACCCTCTCCCCCCCTCGGGGGGAGAGGGAGAGCAGGGCTCAGCGGACCTGAATCGTGATGGGCGCGGTCACCTTGCCGTTGAGCGTCAGCCACAGCGTCTTGGTCACTGCATCGACGGTTGCGAAGTAGCCAACCCCGGGTTGCAGCACCGCGCCGTCGACCTTCACCTCGGTGGGCGTGGTGGCGGTGAAGGTGGTGAGGCGGAAAATGGGGGCTGAAATTTCTGCACCCTTTGGATCGAGCGTCAGCGTGGTGCCGCTCTGAACGCTGGGCGCGTCCCACAGCGCGTAGATTGCGTTCCACGTGCCGCCGGTGACCGTCGCCGCCGCCAGTCGCTCGACCTGGGTGACCCGCGCGAGGGTGTCGTTGGTCGAGCGAGCGCCGACCACCATGAACACGCCGTACTTCTCCTGAGGGTGGCCTGAGTACGACTTGCCGAAGGTGGCGCCCGAGCTGCGGCCGATCGCGCCGTAGTTCGAACCCCACGCGAGCCGGTGCGAGCTGTTCACGGCGGACAGCTCGTATTGGTTGAGCTGGAAGGGCCACAG
>JANODF010000494.1:0-2363 GCA_031412555.1 Archangium sp.
CCGCAGTACGCAAGGCGACGCGCTGCTGCGGGTGTCCAATCTCTTCGAGCCCTGGGCCCATGCCTGGCCGGAGAAGCGGCAGACCAACGTGGTGTACCCCTACGCAGAGACGATGGAGTCGAGCCTCATTCTCAAGCTGCCCCCCGGGTCAGAGGTGAGATCGTTGCCGCCTGACACCGAGGTGGAGTCGGCCGATGGTGCCTACCGCTCGCGTTGGAAGAAGATCGACGGTGGTCTCGAAGTGACTCGCGCGATGACGCGCCGCAATCGGGTCATCCCCGTCGCGCGCCTGCCAGACGCCAACCGCTTCACCAGCGACGTGCTGCAGGCCGAACATTCCGCGGCCGTGTTGCGCTTTCCCGTGGAGGCGTCGCGATGAGAAGCATCCTCCTGCTGGCTCTGCTCGGGGCTGGTTGTGCCACGACGGGCAAGGCGAAGTTCCTCACGGACGACCAGATCAAGTTCGACGCGACCAGGTACCCCGATGACGCAGCGGTGGTGCTCTTTCGCTCTGACTCGACCGAGCTGATGGCGAGATCGGGCATCGACCTGACGAGGAGCACGCGGCACGAGGTGACCGCTGTGCTGGGTGAGGGCGGCTTCGAGTTGGCCGAGGTGAGGATCCCCCTGTGGGGCAGCTCCACGCTGACGGCCTTCAATGCGCGGGTGGTGCAGCCCGATGGCACCCAGCAGTTCTTCGACGGCGCTCAGCTGCTCAGCGACTCCAGCGGTCAGGGTGAGCGGGATCTCAACGCGAAGTTCTTCCGCTTCCCCGACGTGCGGGTGGGCAGCGTGCTCGAGTACCAGTGGGCGATCGAATGGCCGTTTCTGGTCAGCGCAGATGAGCAAGACACCCTGGGCCCCTTTCCCGTGCGCCACTACGAGTTCGAGCTCCTGGCCTCGCAGAAGCTGGTGATGGGAACCATCGAGTTCAAGGGCGGTTCACCGATCGCGGTGCGCATGAAGGGCGATGGAAGGCACCAGGTCACCTTCGAGCTCAACGACCTCCCGCCCCGGCGGAAGGCCGACTTCTCCCCGCACTGGACCTTCACCGAGCCGCGCTGGGCGTGGCGCGCGGTGGCCTATCGCGTGCCCGGCTTCACCTACGACTGGCTGCGTACGTGGAGCGACGTGGTCGAGGCCAGGGGCGTCGCGTTCTTCGTCGACGGCAAGCTGGAACAGGGGTTCACCGAACCGCTGAACGTCAGCGACTGTGCCGACGTGAAGTGCAAGGTCGAGCGGGCGATGTCGCTGCTGGTCGAGCGCACCACGACGAGGGGCGTGCGCTGGAATCGCGAAGAGAAGCTCTCCGCGGCGTTGGCCAGCGGCAAGGCGAGCGTGGTCGAGCGTGCGCTGCTGCTCAAGTCCCTGCTCGCGCGCGAAGGCCTCGACGTGTGGCTGGGCTACGGCACGGGGCGGCTCTCACAACAGGTCGCCGCAGACTTCCCGCGGCTCAGCCAGTTCGATCACCTGTTCGTTCACCTCCCCGCGCAGCCTGGAGTCGAGCAAGCGGTCACCCTCGACGCCTCGTGTGACTACTGCGGCTACGGGCAACTCCCCGAGCACTTCCAGGGGACGCCGGTCTACGTCTTCAAGACGAAGTCCGTCCTCACCGAGGCGCAGACCGAGGGCCGGTGGATCACCGCAGTCGAGGCAGCGCCGCCGTCGACCGACTTCCGGGTGTCGCACCAGGCATCGCTCCACACCGACGGCACGGTGAGCGACCTGGTGACCGTCAGTACGACCGGCCACCTCGCCGGTGCGCACGCAGAGAGGCAACGAAGCTCGACCGCGCGAAAGACCCGGGAGAGCGAACAGATCGTCTTCGCCACAGTCAGCCCGCTGGCCAACGTCGAGAGCGTGAAGTGGAAGGAGTGCAACGTGAAGGCGTGTAGCTGGGAGACGGCGGTCTCCTTCCCCCGAGAAGCGAGCGCAGACGGGCCGCGGTGGCTGGTGCCCACCACGGTGCTGCGACCACTCTGGGAGGGGCTGTTCGAGAGCTCGACACGCGACCTCGACGTGCACTTCGCCGATCAGGAGAACGTGGAAGAGATCTACGAGCTCACCGTGCCCGAGGGGCTGGAGCTGGTCGAGGTGCCCCAACCTCTCTCAGTGAAGCTGGACGGGCTGGAGGTCGAGGTGAACTACAAGAAGACCCAGCGCGGCGTGGAACTGCGGCGAAAGATCTCTCACGGCGTCGGCGCTGTTGGAAAGGCGGGCTACCCGGAGCTGCGTGAAGCGGTGGAGACCTTCCGGCGGGGTCGGCGCGAGGTGCTCGTGTTCGCGCCCAAAACCGTTGCCGGACCTTCGCCGCGACACTGACGCATGCGCGTCGACGTCGAGAAGAACGGAATTCGCCTCGG
>JANODF010000495.1:0-29610 GCA_031412555.1 Archangium sp.
CCGGTCGAACGAGATCTGCGGCAACGGCATTCGCGACACCGCGCGAGGCGAGCTGTGTGACGACCTGAACGTCACCTCGGGCGACGGCTGCCGGCAGGACTGCAAGGGCATCGAGGTGTGCGGCGACAACTTCCGTGACGCGGTGTTGATCGACGGCGGCACCGAGCAGTGCGACGACGGCAACCTGGGGCGACGGCTGCAGCTCGACCTGCCGCTTCGAAGTCTGCGGCAACGGCATCCTCGACCCCAACGAGCTGTGTGACGACGGCAACACCCTGCCCATCTCGGCCAACCCCGATGGGGGCGCGGGCGACAATTGTTCCTCTGACTGCCGCTCCACCGGCTCCTGCGGCAACGGCACGGTGGAATCGGGGCTTGGCGAGCAGTGCGACAACGGCATCGCCAACTCCGACACGGCCGCCTGCACCTCGCAGTGCAGGCTGGCGCGCTGCGGAGACACCTTCATTCAGGCGGGCGTCGAGCAGTGCGACACCGGCACCGAGTCGCTCTCGTGCAACGTCAACTGCACCAACCGCCGCTGCGGCGACGGGATCATCAACGCGACCGCGGGCGAGCAGTGCGACGTCTTCGGCGCGGTGACGGGCACCGAGACGGCCACCTGCGACACCGACTGCACGGTGGCGTTCTGCGGCGACTCCAAGGTGAACCTGGTGCTCACCGAGCAGTGCGACACGGGCGGCAACACCAACTCGTGCAACGCGAACTGCCGGCCGGCCCTCTGCGGCGACAACGTCTTGAACACCCAGCACCGCACCCTGCCCGACGGCGGCGGGCCCTTCGAACAGTGCGACACGGGCGGCAACTCGACCTTCTGCGACAACGACTGCTCACCCACCGCGTGTGGTGACGGCCTGTTCAACCCGGTGGCCGGAGAGCAGTGCGACGACGGCAACGCCAGCAACACCGACGACTGCATCGCGGGCTGCCGCAGCAACACCTGCGGTGACGGCTTCCGCGACACGCAGGGCCCCGCGACCGAGGTCTGCGACGACGGCAACACCGACACCGAGGGCGCCTGTGCCTACGGCACGCAGACGTGCACCATCTGCGCGGGCAACTGCCAGAGCCAGCCCACCCGCGTCGGCCCCTATTGCGGCGACAACGCCGTCAACGGCCCTGAGGTGTGCGACGACGGCAACACCACCACCGAGTCGGCGTGCCCCTACGGCACGGCCTCCTGCACGCGCTGCACGGGGAACTGCGCGGCCCAGTTCTCCCTCACCGGGCCTCGCTGCGGCGACGGCACGATGAACGGCACGGCCGGCAACCCCGAGGCCTGCGACGACGGCAACACCACCACCGAGACGGAGTGCCCCTACGGCCAGGCGACCTGCAACATCTGCACGGCGAGCTGCACCTTGCAGGCGGAGACGGGCATCTTCTGCGGCGACAACGTGACCAACGGCGGCGAGGTCTGCGACGACGGCAACACCACCACTGAAGCGGCGTGTGCTTACGGCACGGCGACCTGCACAGGTTGCACGGGCAACTGCACTGCGCAGTTCTCCCTCACCGGGCCCCGCTGTGGTGACAGCACCATCAACGCGGCGAACGCGGAGGTCTGCGACGACGGCAACACGGTCACCGAGACCAGCTGCGCGTACGGCACGCCCACCTGCACCGTGTGCGCAGGGAACTGCCTCTCGACGGAGACCAAAGCAGGCGCGTTCTGCGGCGACGGCACGGTCAACGGCGCCGAGGTGTGCGACGACAACAACAGCGTCACCGAGACGGCGTGCCCGTACGGTACGGCCAACTGCAACATCTGCAACGGCACCTGCACGGCGCTCCTGCCGCGCACCGGCGAGCGGTGTGGTGATGGCGCCATCAACGGGGGCGAGACCTGCGACGACGGCAACACCAACACCGAGTCGGTGTGCCCGTATGGCCAGGCGAGCTGCACCTTGTGCAACGCCACCTGCACCACCACCCTGCCCCTCAACGGCAGCGTCTGTGGTGACGGCGTGGTCAATGCGCCCAATGAGCAGTGTGACGATCGCAACACGCTGTCGTGCGGCACCTGCAACGCGAACTGCACGGTGGCCCAGTCGGCGCTGGAAGCGCAGGGCACCATTCGCACGGTCTCCGACGGCACCCTCAACGACAGCGCTGATGGGCAGACCTTCACCCTCAACGACGGCGTCAACCCGCCGACGGTGTTCTGCTTCAAGCTGAACAGCGCGGGCTTCACCTGCCCGGCCGGTCAGATCACCCTCGACTTCCAGGCGAGCGGCGTGAACCCCAACACCGAAGAAGTGGGCGACGCGGTGATCGCGGCAATCAACGGTGTGGGCTCGACGCTGGCGATCACCGCGAGCAAGCGGTCTTCGAACCCGTACGTGCGGCTGACCAACGACAACATCGGTGGCCAGGGCAACGTGCTGCTGTCTGACACGGTGGCGGACACCGGCTGGGTGATGACGGGCATGAGCGGCGGCGGCGCGGCAGACTGCGCCACTGGCGTCGGCTGCGTCACCGGCAATGACTGCCAGTCGGGTCTGTGCAACGCGCCCGGTGATGGCGGCGTGTTCAGCACCTGCCAGTGAGCTTCAGGCGGAGATTCGCCTGAGGTGTTGGTCTTGCCAGGCCGCCCAGTCTTTGAGCGCCGCCTGCCCCCGGGAGTTGAGCCCGGGCAGCAAGGCGGCGACCGCGGGGCTGTCCAACGGCAGCTCGGCGATGGCTTCGACCAGCCCGGAGTTCAGGGCCAGACGATCGACCAACTCCGAAGGGCACAGGCCGACGATGGCCAATTCGAGGGCGGTCTTCAGCTCGCGGCCGAGGTGTGTGAGTTCCATGGGCGACATGGCGAACCTCCTGGTGAGAACGAGTTGAGGAATTCCTAAAGCGCCGCACAAAGCTGTCAACGGCGGAGGGGTGGTTTTGCACCCCTGCTTGCGCTCCTAGGTTCTGCACCCGAGAGGTGGTTGACTGCGGCCACTGGTTTTGGGGTGGCGCCCCGTAAATCGCCCCTCAGTGCCTCCCCTCCTGGAGCTTCAAGATGAGTCGTCTGACGACGGTGGTCTGCTTCGTTCTCGGTGTTGGCAACGCGTGGGCTCAGGCCTCCGCGGGCGTCTCTGACGAACGCGTCAATCTCCCCAACGCGCCGGGGGCGATCGCCGGCGTGGGCGAGAACGCCGGCGTCGAAGGCAACCAGGGCGCGATGAGCTACTCGGTGAACGTCGAGGTGCCGCAAGGCTTCCCCGGCGTCACCCCGGAGTTCGCCTTCAGCTACTCGTCGAACGGCGGTTCAGACGTGCTGGGCATGGGCTGGTCGGTGCCCAACTTCACCATCGAGCGCATGACCTCGAAGGGCCTGCAGAAGTACGACCTCGACGATCGGTTCGTCGCCGGTGGCAGCGACGAGTTGGTGCGCGTCTCTCAGGCCGGGGGCACTGCGGTGTACCGCAGCCGCTTCGAGGCGGGTTTCGTGCGCTACACCTGGCTCAACCGGGGCATCGGCGAGGGCGGTACGTGGAAGGCCGAGTACCCCGATGGCCGGGTGGGCTACTTCGGCGCCAGCGACACGGGCGTGGCGGTGCCCAGCGCGCAGGTGCTGGTGCCGAGCACCACCCGGGTCTTCCGTTGGCACCTCGTGGTGATGCTCGATCGTTTTGGCCACCGCATGCAGGCGTCGTGGACCAAGGATGCCGGCGGCGTCTCGTTGATGGATCGCCTCGACTATCTGTACGAAGCCGGCCAGCCGCGTCACTCGGTGCGTTTCATCTACGAAGCGCGCCCCGATGCGATCTCCGACGCGAAGCCCGGGTTCGATCTGCGGCTGACGCAGCGACTCAAAGAAGTGCGCATCTTCTCGGGCGCCGAAGTGGTGCGCAGCTACGCGATGACCTTCGAAGCCGACGTGGTGGCGGGCGGCGCGAGCCGGCTCAGCCGCATCACCCGCGTGGGCCGCAGCGGCGGCAGCTACCCGGTGGTGTTCAACTTCGGCTACTCGAAGACGTTGGGCGGCACGTGCACGGGCGCGGACTGCGCGAAGCCCTTCGTGAAGAACATGGGCACGCTCGGGGTGGACTTCGCCCAGGGCCGGGCCACCCTGATCGACATCAACGGCGACGCCTTGCCCGACGTGCTGGCGGCTTCGGCCTCAGGCCTGCACAGCTTCCACTACGCGCGTCTCGACGGTGAGGGGCAGGTCAGCTTCTCCACCACGCCGGTGGCCAGCGCGCGCACGGTGGGCTCGAGCTCGCTCATCCTCGGCAGCGCGGCGGTGCAGGTGATCGACCTCGACGGCGACGGCTTCGTCGACATCACCAACCCGCGCACGGGCGAGGTGCTCTGCAACAAGGGCCTGGGCGATTGGACCGCGGCCGCGATCGACTGCAAGCCCGCCTCGAGCATCGTCTCCAGCGGCTACGATCTCGATGACGACGTGGGCGATCCGCTCCAGGCCGACCCGCTGCACATTCGGTTCTTCGACGCCAACAACGACAAGCGCATCGACTTTCTCAAGACCGAGACCGGTGGCACCACCTCGATCCTGCTGAACACGCCCGCGGGCTACCTGGCGGCGTCGGCGAACCCCATCGGCGAGGTGTTCGACGACACGGCGCTGCAACTGGCCGACATGAACGGCGACGGCTTGCAGGATCCGGTGATCCTCCGGGTCAGCGGGAGCGCGCTCTCGGTCAGCTACAAGCTCAACTTCGGCTTCGGCAACTGGAGCGCCTGGCACGACGTCACCGTCACCGGCTTCGACCCCTCGCAGATCGCGGTGCTCGAGCTGCAGGACATCAACGGCGATGAGCTGACCGACCTGGTGGCGGTGGTGGGCAACGAGATCAAGCTGGCGCTCAACCGCAACGGAGATCGTTTCGACGCGGTGCGCACCATCGCCACGGCCGACCTCGCCACGGGCGTGATTCCCTCCCGCGTGTCGGGCACGGTGGTTTCGTTCGCCGACATGAACGGCAACGGCTCGTCGGACATCGTGTGGATCGAAGCGGGCGGCGCCATCTCGTACCTCGAGCTCTTCCCGGTGCGCCCCAACCTGCTCTCGCGCATCGACAACGGCATCGGCGCGGTTCAGCGGTTCAGCTACGGCAGCTCGATCGTCGAACAGGCGCGCGACGAGCTGGCCACCCAGCCCTGGATCAACAAGGTGCCCAACCCGATGACCCTGGTGACGGCGATGGAGAGCTTCGTCACGCTCACCGCGACGGACATGGGCGGCACGGTGGACCCCACCGGCCTGCGCGAGCGCACCCTCTTCCGCTACCACTCGGGTTTC
The DNA here is from genome assembly GCA_031412555.1 of Archangium sp. Classification (GTDB taxonomy): domain Bacteria; phylum Myxococcota; class Myxococcia; order Myxococcales; family Myxococcaceae; genus Archangium_A. The sequence continues at coordinate 5,267 of JANODF010000495.1, forward strand.
TACGACGGCGTGGAGAAGCAGTTCCGCGGCTACCAGGGCGTGGAGCGCCAGCTGGACTCCGACATGTCGCGTGATGCGCAGGAGCCGGGTCTGATCGTCGAGAGCTACGACGTGGGCAAGACCGACCCGCTGCTCGCGGGCACGATGCTCACTTCGCAGATCTGGGCGGGCGCCGCGCCGAACCGCGCGCTGCTCACCGAGACGCGCAGCTTGTGGCAGGCCTGCATGGCCGCTCAGTCGACCACCTTCTTCGCGTGTGATCGGGCGACCACCACCATCATCAACGAGCGTGACGCCGCCAACGCAGTGACCACGAAGAGTGAGCGCGACTACGACGGCTACGGCAACGTGATCGCCAGCCGCGAGCTCGGCGTGGTGAACCTGGGCACGCCCGAACAGCCGCGCGTCTGCGCAGCGTGCGTGGCGTCGGGCACCTTCGGCGCCGCCTGTGGCGATCAGTGCCTGGGCGACGAGGCGTTCAGCGAGACCGACTTCATCGACCCGGGCGCCTTCTGGCTCGCAGGCCAGGAGAAGGAGCAACGCGCTGCCGCGGTCGCAGGCGCGTGGGAGCAGAGTTCGCGCACCTACTACGACGGCACCGACTTCGAGGGCCGCCCGCTCGGCGAGTTGACCCTGGGCAACGTGACTCGCATGGAGCGCAAGCTCGGCGACGCCTTCATCACCGTCGAACGCGCCCGCTTCGATGCCCACGGCAACGAGGTGGAGACCATCGATGCGCTCGGGAGCGTGGCGAACACCAGCAGCCATCGCCGCGTTTACACGTATGAGCCCTCGGGGCTTCACCTCACCCGCACCGAGGTCCTGGTGGGCAGCACCGACGTCGATTCGCTGCGCATGGATCTGCTGACGGACGCCGCGTGGGAGCTCGATGGGCAGAGCAGCAATTGGTACGCGGTGAAGGCCGGGGCTGGGTTGGCCACGGCCCAGCTGACGCGCTACCGCTACGACGAGCACGGGCGCCTCTCGAGGGTCCTGCTCCCTGGAGACGTCGACGCGTCGCCCAGCACCACCATCGCCTATGAGTTGGCCGACCCCAGCTCGCGCATGTTGATCACCCGGCGCGCGAGCGCGTCGGCGAGCGACGACCTGGTCGAAGCGAAGTGCCTCGACGGCCGCGGCCGTGAGTTCCAGCGCCGCACCCGGCTGTCGGCGGCGAGCTGGCAGGTGGATGGCTTCGTCGAGTTCGACGCGCGCGGGAAGCAGGTGCGCCGCTACCAGGCCTGGCTCGCCACCAGCGGCACGTGCGAAACGGCGCCCCCGGCCAACGTGCCCTTCACTCGCTTCGTCTACGATGCTTCAGGCCGCATGCTCCGCGAGACCGAGCCCGACGGTTCGTTCCGCAAGATCGAGTACGGCCCGCTGCTCACCCGCACCTTCGATGAAGACGACACCGATCCCGCTGATGCCCAGACCAACACGCCCGACGTGAGCACCTTCGACGGCCTGGGCCGGCTCACCTCGACCGCGCGCCAGCTGACCAGCGGCGGTCCTTCGAGCGTCAACACGGTGGGCTACGACGTGCTCGGGCTGCTCTCCACGGTGCGTGATGCCGCGGGGCACGTGCGCACGCAGACCGCCGACCGCTTCGGCCGGGTGGTTCGGGTCGATGACACCAACGCAGGCCGCGCCACCGTCGAGTACGACGACCAGGGCAACGTCATGTCGGCGATCGACGCGCGTGGCACCACGGTTCGGCAGGCCTACGACGGCGCCAATCGCCTGATCGCCCGCTTCGACCCCCAGGCCGAAGCCGCCACCCGGGTCTCGTATCGCTACGACACCCTCGCCGGTTGCGCTGAGTGCACCAACGTCGGCAACCAGGCGGCGCAGATCACCTGGCCTGGAACGACCGCGGCGGGCGAAGAGCGTTTCGGCTTCGACGCCCGGGGCAATGCCGTCTTTGCGCAGAAGACGATCGCCGGCCACCCCTTCATCACCCGGCGGCGCTTCGATCTCGCGTCGCGGGAGATCGGCCTCACCCACCCCGACGGCACGGCCATCGACACCACCCTCGATGGTGCGGGCCGCACGACCGCGGTCAGCGGCGCGGTGAGCGCCACCGAATACGACGCGCGCGGCCAGCTCGCGAAGCTGTCCTTCAGCAACGGCACCAGCTCGGAGTACGGCTACGACCGGCGGGTCAGGCTCACCTCGTTGAAGACGACGGCGCCCGGCGGCGCACTGCTGCAGCTGGGCTTCACCTTGAGCAAGTCGGGTGAAGTCACCGCGATCAGCGACGGAGAACTCACCGGGCGGATCCGGCGGGCCTCGGTGCACACCCTCGATGGGTGGGGCCGCATGACGCGCGCCGTGCTCAGCGGTTCTGCGGGCGAAGAGACGGTCGACTACGGCTTCGACGCCATCGACAACCTCACCCAGGCCGTGTCGAGCCTGGGCGCCGCCAGCCGCGCTCACATCGGCGCCTACGCCTACGAAGCGCCCCGGCCCAACGCGGTCACCAGCGCTGGTGGCGTGGCGATGACCTACGACGCGGCAGGCGGCATGGTGACGCGCGCCGACACCACCTTCACCCGTGACTTCCGCGGCCGAATCGTGGGCGCCTCCGGCCCTGGTCTCGAAGCGGCCTCCACCTACGCCGACGAAGATCGGGTGGCGAAAGAAGAAGGCGACGGCCGCACCTGGTACGTCTCGGACAGCTTCGAGCTGCGAGACGGCATCTCGTTCGTCTACTCCGAGTTCCAGGGCATGCGCGTGATGCGGGCCCAGAACGACAGCCTCGCGGCGACGGTGCTCTCCGATCTGGCGCCTGCCTCGGGCACCGGCCCGCTGACCGTCACGGGCGACGCGAAGATCGACATCGCCGACGCGTGGCTCGCGCACGCAGCCAGCCTGAACCTGGTGCAGCTCAGCGGGGGCCCTTCGCCCACCGAAGCGGGAAGGCTGCTGCGTTCGGCGGCCCGCCGGCTGCTGATGGACGACGCCATCTGGCTGCACCGCGACCGGTTCAACACCGCGCTGCTGGCGACGGATGCCACGGGGGCCGTGCGCGGAGAGCGCAGCTACTACCCGACGGGCGCGTTGCGCGAAGAGCAGGGCTTCGTCGACGTGCGCGGCTTCACCGACCAGGAGCTCGACGAGGCGACCGGGCTGACCCATTTCCAATACCGCGAGCTCGACGCCCGAACCGGCCGTTGGGATCGCCCTGACCCCGCCTTCCTGATCCTCTCGGAGGAGGACTTCACCAGCCCAGGCGAGTTCAACAGTGGCTACGCCTACGTGGGTAACAACTTCGCAGGTGCCTACGACCCGACCGGACTGAAGAGTTCGAGGGCGAACCGGCACATGGCGAAGATGGTGAAGAAGTCGGTCAAGGATCAGAAGAAGAGCTCTGCCAAGGCCGCGAAGAACGCCATCAAGAAGGAGAAGTCGGACGACAAGAAGGCCGTGCAGCGCGAGGTCATGCTCAAGGAGTTCGACCACGAAAAGGGGCGCACCGAGAGGTACCTCGGCAAAGCAGGCACCCTGCTCACCCTCACCTCGGCGTTCACCACGATCCTCAACATCTCGTTGACCCTGGAATCCACCCAGACCCCCAACGAGCCGGGGATCGCCAGCCAGCTGGGCATCGACATGACCGCCTTGAGCACCACGGCCGGAGCCCTCGGCCTGGCGAACGGGGCGAAGACGCTGCTCGGCAAGTCACCCATCACCTTCGCCAATCAGCGCGCAAAGAAGTTCAAAACGCAGGTGAAGAACGACCGCCACCTCGCGGCCGTCAATTCAGAGCGATCGTCTTCCTCGTCGCGGCGGTTGTCCGAATGAGGTCCTTCATGAGAGCCCCGATGTCTCGATTCCCCCGTTTCAGTCTCCTGGTCCTCCTCGGTTCGCTGGCGGGTGCTGGCTGTACCTGCATGCCTCCGCCGTGTGCCGCCGGCGCGCAAGCGTGCGCCTGTCTCGAAGGGGGCACCTGTCATGACGGGCTCGCCTGTGGGAGCGATCAGAAGTGCGCCCCGGCCGTCGCTGCCGGCGTGCAGATCGCCGACGCCGCCGCGCGTGGTTGCGAGTTCGTCTTGACCGAAGCGCCCGGCACCGAGGTGGTGTCGGTCACTTTCAAGAACAGCGCGAAGGGCACCTGGGTTCGCGAAGCCCCGCGCGTTGCCGTCACCGTGCTGGCCGGCGGTGATGCCGCACTTGGCGATGCCGTTCAGCTGGGCCTGACCGGCACTGCCTCGAGCCTCACGTTGAGCAAGGCCAGCTGCGTCGATCTCCAGGGTCAGCGCCTGGCCACCACGCTTTCCATTCGTTGAATCACGCAGTGCCGCTGTCTTCGGGAAACCACTCCATGCGCATGAGTCTTCGACTTTCTTTCTTCGGGCTGGTCTCGGCGCTCGGGTTCCTCGTCAGCTGCTCCCCTCCTTCGGGCAACGATGGAGGCACCGTCACCGTCGCCTGTGAGGCGGGAACGCAAGGTTGCCCGTGTGCGGCCGGACGCTGCGGCAAAGCGGACAACGGTGAGACGCTGCTGTGTCAGGGCGACATCTGCGAGAGCATGGCGTGCCCCGCGGGCGCTGACGGCTGCGTGTGCCGCGGAGGCACCGCGTGCGACGTGCCCGGTTCGGCCTGCACCAACGGCTTTTGCCTGTCGTCGGACTGCGGGCCGGGCAGCGCGAACTGCGCCTGCATCGCGGGCTCCTGCGACGTGGGGCTGACCTGCATCGACTCGACGGTGTGTGTCGACAGCCAGGGTTACGAAGGCGGCGCGTGCCTCGCCAATGGAGCCTGCCACCGCGGCAGCCGCTGCGATGCGACCACCAGCACCTGCGTGTTCTGCAGCCCGGGCACGCCCGGTTGCCAGTGCACCGCGGCCAACGGCTGCAACGCCGGGCTGGTCTGCGCCGCGGGCGCGTGCGTTTCGGCCAACGCCCTGCCCCCTGCGAACCCGGTGTGTTTTACGCCCTGCCCCCAGCTGATGCCCGCGGGCGCGACCTGTTCGACCGACGGCCTCATTCCGGGTTGTTTCGACGGTCTGGTCTGCACCAACGGCTCGTGCCTGCCGCCCGGCGCCGCCAAGCCCAGCTGCAGCAGCGATCTCGGGTGCCCCTTCTTCCAGGTCTGCCTGGCGGGCGGCTGCTACTCGAACTGTGACGTCAACGCCGACTGCGCTTCGGGCCTGGGCTGCTTCAAGAAGTCATGCCGGCCGACCTGCAGCGTCTCGAGCCTCCAGGCCTCGTGCCCGGGCGGCACCTCGTGCACCTCGAACGATGGGCAGAACGGCTTCTGCACGCCCTCGGGCACGTCGGCCGCGGGCACCAGCCCCAACCCCACCGGGGGCGTGAAGCTCTCGTCGCCGCTGGTCGAGCTCTCCAACGTCAAGGCCTCGGCCGACTTCGTGGTGCTGCCGCGCAGCGACATCACCCAAGACGTGGTGGTCCGCAAGAAGTGGCACAAGGTGAACTACGCGAACGCGCCGCCGGGCGAGCGCGTCGATGCGCCGATGGCCGCCGATGGCGTGACGTACACCGCCTGCAATGCAGCCGCCGGTGAGTGCCCGCTCTCGTGGCTGACGCTGAACGTGACCGGCGCCACCGCGACGCTCGACCCGTCGGTGAGCTACCGGCTCCCGCCCAACTGCATCGACGACACCGATCCGACGCTCGTCTCCGACGGAGGCGCCGCCCGGGCCTGCCCGCACGTGACCATCGGCCAGGCCGCCGACGCCGAAGCAACGAGCTGGGAAGGCGAGCTGGAGATCAGCTCGGGCCAGGGCGCCACCCTCACCGTGCACCTCTCGTACGTGCAGCGCCCCGACGGCCAGTGGACCGGCTCGATGTACTACTTCGGCACCTTCAAGACCGCAGGCCTCGCCAACTGGATCGCGCGGACCGACAAGTCGGCTGCTGCTGACGTCGAGAACGCCTTCATTCAGCGCTGGGGCGCCTTCCGCGGCAATCAGCTCAACGGCTGGGAAGAGTTCAAGGCCGTGCTCACCTCGACCCGGGTGGGCTCGTGGGATTTCGCCGAGGTGAAGGCTCGCTGCAGCAACACCCCGAACTCGACCGCGCGCTGTTACCCCTACGCCAACCTCGCCGGCGTGCGCTCGTACAACGGCAACGCCGAGGTCTACGCCATTCCTTCCGGCGTGGTGGAGCTGCCCATCGGCTTCAACCTGCAGATCCTCAACCCGGTGAATGCGCCGGCGGTCTTTCAAGGCCGCGTGGAGTCGTCGCTCGCCATGCACTACCCGGGCAACCCCGAGCTCAAGATCGAGTTCGCCTCGGACCCCACCAACGCGGCCCTGGGCATGATGATGGGCTCACCTGACGGGGGTGGTGGCGATCGCGTCGTCTTCCTCAGGGGCATCGAGTCGGTGGCCAACGACACCAACCGCCTCACTTCGACGGTCGGCGGCCGGCTGATCTCGAGCGACGGCAACTGCCCCGATGCCGGCCCCGGAGCCCTCACCGCGGTGCCCGTGCCGTGGCTGGTGCCCGGTTTCACGGAGCAGACCAGCGTGAACGCCGCGGGCCTGCGCACCCGCACCGAGTGCCGCGAGAACCTGCTGCCCTTCGACTCGACGGGTGACACCCAGAACCTCGCGCGCAATCGCGAGTTGGCGGGTGGCAACCCCGTGCCCGACGGCAGCCCGCGCGTGCGCACGCTCAAGTTCATCGACGGCGCGCTGGTCAATCAGACCGAGCTCTTCCTCATCTTCGAAGAGAGCTACGAGAGCTTCATTCCCGGCCAGGCGCCCACCACGGCGTACGGCTTCATGACGCTCAAGCGCTCGTCGGCCACCCTCACCAGCGCCGACTACACGGGCCGGCCCACCACCACCCAGCCGCGCATCGCCGTCACGCCGGGAGCGACCTGCTCGCCCGCGTTGGTCAACCAGGTGCTCGGCACCAACTTCACCGCGGCCGGCAACACCCCGATGAACCCGACGCAGATGGGCACCCTGGTGGAGACGCTGATCTCCGGAGCGCAGACCGCGACCGGCTATGGGCCGGTGCCCCCGAACGAGCTCATCGCCTACTACTGCGAGGGCGAAGAAGGGGGCCGCGGAGGCTTCTTCAACGCAGGCAAAGACATCGCCTTTGGCATCAAGAAGGCCTGCCCGGCCGGGAGCAAGGTCGTCTTCTTCAACGTGGGCACGAACCGCACGATGAACGATCTCGCCGCCGACCCGTGCATGAATGGCGGCAACCTCACCTGCTGGGAGACCCTGCAGGCGTGGAGGAACGCGGGCACGGTGGTGACGGAATACGAGCCGTTCTACCGCTGCACCAACGCGGTCGATGGCGGCGTGAACAACTACTGCGACGACGACCGCACCGACCTGCGCGCGGGCAAGATCTTCTTCAAGCGCGGCGTCGCCACCGCGCCGGCGATGCTGGGGCTCAACGCGTTGATCGACCGCGCCTTCCGCTACAAGACGCGCTTCCGCTCGACCACCGGGGGCGCGCTCGGCTTTGCGCCGCGCCAGTGCATTCCGAACTCCGACTCGATTCCCTACTGCTACGACCCGGCGGAGATTCAGCAGGCGCGCGCGCGCGTCGACTGCCTGGTCGACCTCTACTCGCGGCCCGACGTCGTGCTGGGGCCCAACAACACCCAGGGCACGCTGGCCGATCCACATCGCACCAGGTTGCTCACCTTCCTGAAGGCGAACTTCAGCGCCTTTCCCTCCACGCCGGGGGCCGGGGGCACCACGCTGATTCCCCACGAGGCCTTCGAGCGCCTCTACGCCGAATTGTTGATCATGCAGGGTGACGAGTCGCTCACCTCGGCCTACGCGTCACGGTTCGATCTCGCGGCGAGCGGCGGGGCCTCGTTCCAGGGCAGCGCCTTCGAAGCCAACGGCCTCGATCTGACGGGGGTGGCGGGCGCTGAGCTGTACCAGCTCTACCAGTCCGTCCAGTACTACCAGCTGGCGCTCGACCGCCTGTACCTGCTGGGCAGGAACATGAGCATCGCCCTGAACCTGGGCGACGTGGGCATCATCACCAACTTCATCAGCGCCGACACGGTCAACAGCTACCTCGAGCGCCTGGTGCGCGCCGCCGCCCAGAAGTCACGCGCGTGGGGAGAGATCGCCCGCCGCTACCAGAACTTCAATCGCCCTGATCTGGCTCGCACGGTGATCGAGCGCGCCTACGTGGGCACCTACCTCGAGAGCGCGTTGATCAGCCGCCTGATGCAAGACATCGCCGCACGCTCCAACGCGCCGAACCAGCCGCAGATGCGGGTGACCATCGAGAAGACGCAGCGCACCTACCGGATGTCGTTGCTCGACATGCGCGAGATCTACGCGCAGCTGTCGGACGAGCTGAACTACTTCGGCTTCGCGCCCGACTACATCCCCTTCCCCGCGCTCGACTCGGCGGCGAGCCTCTCGGGCGGCGCCTTCGATTCGTTGTTGGGGCTCGCCAAGCAGCGCCTCGATCTCGCCAAGCAGCGGGAGCAGGTCGCCCTGGGCGCCGGCCGTCAGGGCCGCGTCGACGCAGCGCAGTTCCAGGCTGACCTGGTGACCCTGCGCAACACCTACGAGAACCAGCTCGCAGCGGCCTGCGGCACCTTCAAGGGTGACGACGGGCTCATCTACCCGGCGATCCAGAAGTACGCGCCGCAGAACGCGATCGCCTTGTTGCTGGGCGATCCCTGCGGGCGCATGGGCAACGGCGAGATCCACGCCGCCTCACTCACCGCCCAGGACAACGCGCTCAAGATCAAAGGCGTCTTGCAGCGGCACGAAAACATCCTGCAAGACGTCAGCAACGAGCAGCAGCGGGTGGCCGCGGTGTGCGGCGTGATGGCCTCGCAGGTCGACTACACCTTCAGCCAGGCGAACCGGGTCAGCAACCTGCAACGCGAGATGGCCGACCAGAAGGCGCAGACCGCGCTGCTGACCGGCACCATCAACGCAGCGATCGCCGGGCTCCAGGCCACCGCATGTGAAACGGTGGGCTGCGTCAAAGCCGCGGTCACGGGAGTCGCGGTCGGTGCGATGGGCATCGCCGCGGCGGGCACGCAGTACTCCAACGACACCCGAATCGCGCAGAAGGAAGAGAACCTGCGCGACCTGGAAGCCTCGAGCGTGAAGTTCGCCGGCACCTTCCAATGCAACCTCGCAGTGCCCAACGACGGCGGCATCGGGGGCTCGGGCCTGGGCATTCTGCAGATCGACAGCAACGCGCGCGTGGCCAGCTTGCTCAACGACAGCCTCGAGGTGCAGATCGAAGCGCTGCGTGCCGACTACGCGCTGCGTGGTGCGGTGGCCGAGGTGCAGCGCATGTTCAACAACGCGCAGCGGCTGCAGAACCAGTACGAAGAAGCCGCGGCGCTCTCGCTCGACGTGCAGCAGGCGCAGAACGACCCGAACGTTCGCATCTACCAGAACGACGCCATCATCAACGCCGACGTCTCGTTCAGCGATGCGCTGGCGACCGCGTACCGGCTGACCCGCGTGTACGAGTACTACACGAGCCAGTCCTACGCGCGGAAGGAGCAGCTCTTCCTCATCCGCATGGTCTCGGCCGGCCAGTACAACCTCGAGAACTACCTGCTGCAGCTCGAGAACGAGTACCTGCTGTTCGAAGAGCAGTTCGGCAACCCCGACCTGCGCGTGCTGGTGCTCTCGCTGCGCGACGACATCATGAACATTCCGCGGCTGGGCACCGACGGGCAGCCGCTCACCGAAGACGTGCGCATCAACCTGCTCCGTCAGAAGCTGAAGGACCCCAAGCGGCTCGACTCGCGCGGCTACCTGACCCTGCCCTTCTCCACCACGGTGGGCGATCTCTCGCCCGTCACCCGGAACCACAAGGTGCACCACGTGGAGGTCGACCTGCAGGGTGTGCGCATGGGCGACGCGTTGGCGCGGGTGTACCTGCGCTCTGCGGGCACCGGCGTGGTGCGCAACGTCTCTGACGAGCTCGACTACTACGTGTTCCCCGAGCGGCTGGGCGTGATCAACGCCTCGGTCGGTGGGGCCAAGGTGTTCGACGCGGAGATCTACCGGAACTACCGCTTCCGCGATCGCCCGCTGGTCAACACGCTCTGGGAGCTGGTGGTCAATCGCCGCGACGAGACGGTCAACAAAGACATCGATCTCGGCACGCTCTCCGACATCCGGGTTCTCATCTACTACTCCGACTTCACCTCCTTCTGAGGCACACGCGAATGTCATCTCTCTTGTCCGGGCGTGTTGCCCTGGGCGCCACGGCGCTCTCCTTGTTGTTGCTGGGTTGTCCTCCCCCGAACGTCAACAACGACGCGGGCACGGAAGTCGATGCGGGCTGCGATGGCCTGATCGGCTGCGCGTGTGCTGCAGGCAGTTGCACCACCGGGGAGTGCCTCTCAGGCACCTGCACCGACTGCCGGCGTGGTGAAGCGGCCTGTATCTGCCGCGCCAACAACACCTGCAACACCGGGCTGCGCTGCACCACCGGGTTGTGCGAGAGCTGCCCCGCGGGCGACCTGGGCTGCGCGTGCGGCACGGGCGACAGCTGCGGCACCGGCCTCGTGTGCAGCAACGCGGTCTGCGTCACCGACACCTGCGTGGCGGGAACGGCCAGCTGCCCCTGCCGCCCCGGCGCGGCTGCCTGCGATGCCACGCTCTATTGCGACAGCAGCCTCTGCCAGGCCTGCAGCAACGACGTGGTCGGCTGCCCCTGTGACGGCAACGGCCAGTGCGCCGGCTCGACGGTCTGCAATGCGAGCACCCAGACCTGCCGCGCGGTCCTCACCTGCGCGCAGCTCGCCGCCAACGGCGTGTGCCTGCCGAACCAGGCGTGCGTGCAGATCAACGGCGCCGATGCGCAGTGCGTGCCTGACAGCTGCACCGGTGACTTCCGGTGGAACGGCGTGAGCTGCGTGGCCTGCGTGAGCGCGGGCTGCACCAACGAGCCTTCGTGCACCGATCTCGACGCCGGGCTGGGCGCCAGCTGCGTGATGCTGCACCGGGTCTGCAACACGGTGTCCTCGACCTGCGGCGCGTGCCTGCCGGGCTACACCGCGAACGCCAGTGGCTCTTGCGTCGCCGTGCCCAGCTGCGGCGGCGCGACCTGCACCTTCACGCAGTTCTGCGATCGCACGGGCACGACGCCCACCTGCGTGGCGAGCCGCTGCGGCGCGGGCCAGGCGGTGAACAGCGCCGACAGCTGCGCGGCGTGCGCGCCGGTGCCCAACTGCTCCGGCGCGGGGTTCTCGGGGCGGTTGTGGCCCTTCATGACCAACCTCGACGTGTGCGTGTGCGAGACGCTCGACGATCACTTCCTCATCAGCGGCGGCAACAGCGCAGCGACGGCCTGCGATCTCGATGGCGACGGCTGGATGCGTGAAGAGGCCGGCGATCCGGGCGTGCTCATGGACCCGGCGCTCCTCGCCAACTCCCGCTGCAACATCAAGTCGGTCGACCGGGTGCGGCTGTACGACGAGTACGGCATCTCGGTGGACGTGTTGTCGTGCGTGGAGGGCCTGGTGAAGATCTCGCCTGCGCTCAGCGATGGCGGCGCGCTCAACGGCGGCATCGGCCAGCTCGCCGACGGAGGGCTGATGCGCAGCACCGACGGCGGCAACCCCTGTAGCGCGTTCTTGCCGATGCGCCTGCTGGAGACGGCACGCAACGACATTCCGGGGAACCCGGCCACGGCAAACAAGGCGCCCCCGTATGGCGGCGGTCGTCTGCTGGCGGCCAACGAGCTCAACTCGCTGACCAAGGCGTGCAGCACGATCACCGCCGACTACAACGACAACAGGCTCGAAGACGTCAGCGAGGTCCAGGGTGCAGTGGCGGCCACGCGGCCCACTCCGGCGGTCGATCGGGCGCGCCTCGAGTCGTTCGCGTTCTTCCTGGAGCTCGACAGCGCGGCCGCTGAAGGCCGGGTGCTCAACATTCGCGAGCGCTCGCGCTGCGACGCGACCTTCCCCTTCCACTACGCGCCCGACGCGGGTTCGCCGACGCCTGACGATGGCTACTTCATGGCCAACGACAAGCCGTACTGGCGCGCCTGCCAGCGCAACCGCGACCCGTCGTACGCCGCGAACAACCCGCGCCCGGGTTACGACTTCGCCTCGTACGGCTGCGCGACCACCTCGGGCAACTGCCCGCTGGTGCCGCCCGCGCACCCGATCAAGACCGCTCCGATCGACCCCAGGGCGACGGAGTTCCGCGACTTCGGGTTGTGCCGGCTCCAGGGCAACCTGCCTGCCGACGCGCGTTGGCGCGGCATGAATCACCACAGCCAGTTCAAGTGCGTGAACGTCGACGCGCAGCCGCTCACCGACTTCGGACAGGGTCCGGGCAAGCTGACCTTCCAGGAGTGTTCAGCGCGGCAGTGCGCGACGCCCGGCGATCTCTCGTGCTCGAGCCCCCAGGGAACCACCCTGGAGCCGCAGACCCGCCAGCCGGTGATCGATTGCACGGCGCGCGCAGGCATCGCGTTGGCCGGCCGCGTCGGTTTCGCGGCGGTGAACTACAAGCCCTACCGCTTCGCCAGCATTCCGCCGGACAACGTCTACACCGACGCGTTCTACGGCGGCGGCTGCGTGAATGAAGACGACGCGTGGGACACGTTCCTCTGCCCCTCCCCCGAGTACAGCCTCTACCGCTCCCTGGCCGACGCTCAGTTCGGCCGGTACAGCTGTTACAAATACGGGACGAACTTCCTCTGGGGCGGGCCGCTGCCCGACGGAGGAACCAACGTGAACGGGATCTCCACCCTGCGTTGGGGCGCGACCGCGACCACCAACGTGCTGGGGCCCCGCCCGCCGCCCGATGGTGGCTTGTGAAGATGACCTCGACGGATCGCGTACAGCTGGTGCTCGAGCTGATCGAGGGCAGGGCCACTGCGGCAGAGCTCGCGGCGCGTCATGGCGTCGACGAGCAGGAGCTGCTCGCGTGGCGTGACACCTGGGTTGCGGGTGCACGTGCCGCTTCACGTTCGCGCGCACCGAGCCGCAGACTGTGGGTCGCCGGTGCCGTGGTGGGTGCGGCGTTGTTGGGGTTGATGTCGAAAGAGGCGCTGGCCGCCACCTGCGCGGCGCCGGCGTCGTTCTCGAGCCTCGGCCTCAACTACTTCTGCCCCAACGATCCGGCGCTGGCTTCGGAGTTCAACGCGAACACCGCGCAGCTGGTCGGCCTCATTCAGCAGAAGGTCGGTGCGGGTTTTGGCCTGCCCGATGCGGGCCCGGGCACCTCGGGCATCACCACCAGTTCTGCCACGGTGGCGGGAGCCACGACGCTCACCGGGGGCGCGACGATCGGGAGCACCGGTGCCCTCAACTTCGGCACCACCACGCGGCAGATGCTCAACCTGTGGGGCACGGGCTACGGGGTCGGCGTTCAGGACAACACGCTCTACTTCCGCAGCGGCGGCAACTTCGCCTGGTACCGCGGAGGGAGCCACGCCACCCCGGAGCTGAACTCAGGAGGCGGCGAGGTCGCGATGCAGATCGCCTCGGACGGCGTCCTCACCGTCTCTGGCTACAAGCAGGTCAACGGTGGTGGGTTGAGCGCACTGCCTGAGGACATCCAACGGCTGGTGGTCGAGGCTTCGCCGATCTACGTGGGCTCCGCGGTGCCCATCAACCACGCCAAGCTCAGCCAGCTGTGCAGGGACGACGACGGCTGTGAATACACGCTGGGGATGGTGAACTGGGACGGGACGGGCACCGTCGCTTCGCGTTCGGGCAAGCTCTTCATGTCTCAAACCAGCAACTCCTGGAGGTTTGAAAACGACGTTCAGGGCGTCGATGGAGCCGGCGGGTACACCGACACCTCGGCGTTCGATTGCTACTTCGGCGACTTCGACACGGCGACCGACGTCAACAATGGCCGGGTCGACAACGGCCTTGGCTTTGGCCTGTTGAATTGCAGGGTCATCCCCAACGGGGGTGGCTGCAACTTCTCAGACACGACGACCACCTGCCGTGTGGTGATCCGCGATTGATTCCCCCCCGGAAATTCATGAACTCAAACGATCTCATCCTGGAACTGCTCGACGGCAAAGGCACTGCCGCAGAACTCGCCTCACGCCACGGCCTCGAAGAGCAGGAGCTGCTCGCGCTGCGTGACGCCTGGCTCGCCGGGGCTCGGGCGGCCTCTCGCACCCGCGCTCCCAGCCGCCGGTTGTGGGTGGCGGGCGCGGTGATGGGTGCGGCCCTGTTGGGTCTGATGTCGAGAGAAGCGCTCGCGGCCACCTGCGCGGCGCCCACGTCGTTCTCCAGCCTCGGCCTCAACTACTTCTGCCCCAACGATCCGGCGCTGGCGTCGGAGTTCAACGCGAACACCGCGCAGCTGGTCGGCCTCATTCAGCAGAAGGTGGGCGCCGGGTTTGGACTGCCCGATGCGGGTCCCGGGACCTCGGGCATCACCACCAGCTCAGCCAACGTGGCGGGCGCCTCGACGCTCACGGGCGGTGCGACGATCGGGCCCAGCGGCAGCATCGCTTTCGGCAGCACGACGCGGCAGATGCTCAACCTCTGGGGAAATGCCTACGGCATCGGCGTGCAGAGCAGCACGATGTACTTTCGCAGCGGCGGCAACTTCGCCTGGTACGTGGGCGGTTCGCACTCGGACAACGCCTTCGATCCGGGCGGCGGTACCGAAGTGGCCCGGCTGACCGATGGATCGTTCTCGGTGCGCGGCCTGATTCAGAACAACAACAGCACGCCGGTCGCGGTCCAACAGGGGCTCCAGCAGCTGACCGTCGAGGCGACACCAGCGAGCGTCGGCGTGGCGGTGCCCATCAACGTCGCGGCGTTCAATGCCGTCTGCCGCGATGAAGATGGCTGCTCCTACACCATCGCGATGTTGAACTACGACAACACCGGGGTCGTCGCTTCCCGCACGGGTCACCTCTTCTTGCCGGTGTTCACCAACGAGTGGCGCACCTCGGCCGACGCGCAAGGCACTGACGGCAACAACGCGGTCAGCGAGATCAGCGCGTGGGACTGTTACTTCGGTGACTTCAACACGTCATCGGACACCAACAATGGTCGCCTCGACAACGGGGTGGGCTTTGGCGTGTTGAACGTGAGGGGCGGCTCATACCCGGACGGCCAGACGGTCTGCCGCTTCATCTTCCGGGACTAAGGGGCCGGGCCGCCATGAGGGTCGCGAGGCGTCGCGTGCGCGTGATAAGGCGCCTTTCGTGTCGAGCGACGAGTCCACCCTGACCGCGTACGAGCCCAAGCGCGTGTTGGTGCGTTCACGGCAACAAGCCACGCTCTCGTGGGAAGGCAGCTCGCTGGCCATCACCGACGGGCTGCTCATCGGCACCTCGGAACAGGCGGGTTGCGTGCTGAGGGATCGCCTCGTCTCGAGGCTGCACGCTGAGGTGCTGATCCGCGAAGACGGCGTCTGGCTCAGAGACTTGCGCAGCCGCAACGGCACCTTCATCGAAGGCGTGCGCGTCACCGAGGGGCGGGTGCCTGAACAAGGCGCCGAGCTCACCCTGGGCGGCACGAAGTTGCGGGTGTCGTTCGGGGGCGTCAAACCCACCCCGCTCTGGCCGCTGGAGTCGTTCGGCGAGTTGGTCGGGCGCTCGGAGAGCATGCGCGCGCTCTTCAACCGCCTCTCCGCGCTGGGGCCTTCGCAAGCCTGCGCCCTGATCCAGGGAGAAACCGGCACGGGTAAAGAGCTCATCGCGCGGGCCATTCACGCAGGCTCTCCGCGCGCGCCCCACCCCTTCATCATCGTCGACTGCGGTGCGCTGCCCGAGGCGCTGCTCGAGAGCGAGCTGTTTGGTCACACCCGCGGGGCCTTCACCGGCGCAGACACGGCCCGGGTCGGCGCGATCGAGGCGGCCGCGAAAGGCACGGTCTTCCTCGACGAGGTGGGCGAGCTGCCTCTCTCGGTGCAGCCCAAGCTGCTGCGCGCCCTCGAGTCGAAGACGATTCGCCGGGTGGGCGAGAACGCGCACGTGCCGGTCGACGTTCGCTTCCTCGCCGCGACGCACCGCGATCTCCAGTCGATGGTCGCTGAAGGCACCTTCCGCGAAGACCTCTATTTCCGGCTGGCGGTGCTCCCGGTGCGCGTCGCCCCTTTGAGGCAACGGGCCGAAGACGTGCCGCCGCTGCTCGAGCGATTCCTGGGGGCACCGGCCTTTGGGAAGCTGGGGCCGCGGGTCCTCGAGCGCGCGCTGAGCTACGGGTGGCCAGGCAACGTGCGAGAGCTGCGATCCTTCGCCGAGCGCATCGAGGCGCTGGGCATCGACGTCGCGCTCGAGCTGCTGGGCAGCAACCGCCTCGAGGTTGCGCAGCCGGCGAAGACGGGTGGCTCGCTCGAACCCGTCGACCCCACCGTGCCCTTCAAGGTGCTCCGGGAGCGGTGGAATGACCACCTCGAGCGCGAGTACCTCAAGGGCTTGATTGCCCTGAAGGGTCGGAGCAGCGCTGAGTTGGCTGAAGCAGCGGGGCTCGATCGCAGCTACATTCATCGGCTCCTGCGCAAGCACGACCTGTGATCCCCACGCCCCCGCTGCACGTCGGCCGCTACGTCATCTTCGAGGCGATTGCCTCGGGCGGCCAGGCGTCCGTCCACCTGGGCCGGCTCATCGGCGCAGAAGGTTTCGCCCGCACCGTCGCGGTCAAGCGCATCCGCCCGGCGGTAAGAGAAACGGGCGAGGCGTTGGCGATGGCGATGCTCGTCGATGAAGCGCGACTGGCCTCACGGGTACTGCACCCCAACGTGGTGCAGACGCTCGACATGCTGGCCCACGAAGGCGAGCTGTTGTTGGTGATGGAATACGTGCACGGCGAGACCGTCGCGCGGTTGCTGAAACTGATGGCCCAACGTGGGCAGCAGACGCCCATCGACATCGCCACGGCCATCGTCATCGGCACCCTGCGCGGCCTGGGAGCGGCACACGAAACCACCGACGAGGTCGGTGAGCGGTTGGAGATCGTTCACCGCGATGTTTCGCCCCAGAACGTGATCATCGACACGCACGGCACGGCGCGCGTCCTGGACTTCGGCGTCGCCAAGGCTCGCGGCCGAACGCAAGAAGAGACGGAGGTCGGCCGCATCAAGGGGAAGCTGGCCTACATGGCGCCCGAGCAGCTGCGCGGCGAGGTCACGCCGCAGGTCGACCTGTGGTCCGCGGGGGTGATGTTGTGGGAGTTGCTGGTGGGCCGAAAGCTCTACGCGGGCGACACCGACGAGCAGGTGATCACCCGCATTCTGACCACGAGGCCCGCGGCCCCCAGCACCCAGCGCGTCGAAGTCGACCCGCTGCTCGACGCGGTGGTGCTCAAAGCACTGGCAGCCGATCCCGCCGATCGGTTTCAGAGCGCGCAGGAGATGGTGACCGCACTCGAGCAGGGCAGCGTCGCGCCCCCGCAGGCGGTGGCCGCGTGGCTCAAGCAACTCGCCGGAGATCAGCTCGAGTCGACCGCGCGGCGATTGCTGGAGCTCGATACCCAGTCGGTGGAGATCACCGTCGTCGCGCCGTCAGCAGCCCGTCCGCAGACACGCAGGCGGCGCCTGGTGGCTGGGCTCATTGGCCTGCTCAGCGTGGGGGCCGTCGCGGCCATCACCGCGGCCCTGACCGGCGAAGCCGAGGTACCAGCCCCGCCCGTGGTCGTGGTGGCACCCGCACCGGCGCCGCTTCCCCTTCCTGTCGAGCCCACGCCAGTGGAGCGCGTCGCCGAGGCGCCCCCGCTCGAGAAGCCGGTGCTGGGCAAGGCAGAACCGCTTCCGGTGAAGTCACCGGGGAAGAGGCGCCCGGTCAGTCGCAAGAAGGGCTGTGAGCAGCCCACCACCGTCGATGCCAATGGGCACGTGCACTACAAACGCGAGTGCCTCTAAAGGCCTGGGGTGTGGAGGACAGACCAACGCATTGGACTCCTGTCCACACCGCAACCACACAGAAGTGCAGTGAACAACCTTCGGCACGAATCGTGGTCTGATGCGTCGAACCATGCGCCTCCACCCAATTCTGATCTGCGCGGTTGCTTCGCTTGGGGGGTGTGAAGGGCGGCTGTTCGGCCCGACCCCTGCTGCCCCCTCGCCGAACCCGACGACGCCTGGAATCAGCTGGGAGCGACCGGCGCTGCCCCCCGTCACCGAGAACGGCACCGACACCGGTCTGCGTCGCCTCACCCGCTTCGAGGTCGAGCGCACCGTGCAGCAGGTCTTCGGGGTCACCGGGGCGACGTCGAGCCTGCCTCGGCACGCCGCGTTCGACGGCTTCTTCAGCAACAACATGCACGGGCAGCGGGTCAGCCTGAGCGAGGTGGAAGAGCTGATGGTGGTGGCCGAGCGCATCGCGGTGGCGGCCGTACCCAACCTCACCCTGCCGCCGGGTTGCGATCGCACCTCGCTCACCGCGGCCTGTCAGGCGACGCTCTTCAGCTCGTTGGGAAGGCTCGCCTGGCGAAGGCCGATCACCCCGGCAGAGCTGGAGCGCCTGACCAGGAGTTACACCGACAGCAGCGCCTCGGGCCTGAGCGCCGCTGAGTCGCTCGAGGCGGTGGTGGCCTCGCTGGTGATGTCGCCTTCTTTTCTGTACCGCACCGAGACCACCTTCACTCCGTACGAGCTCGCTTCACGCCTGAGCTACGCGGTGTGGGCGAGCGCACCTGACGCCGAGCTGCTCGACGCGGCACGTGATGGCCTGCTGGCGACCGCGGACGGCCGCGAGGCGCAGCTCGAGCGGCTGCTCGCGGGCCGCAGTTTTCCCGTCGTCGCACGTGCCGAAGCCGAGGCGGGGGTGGCGACCATCGGCTACGCCGAGAACACCTGGTGGAACCTGTGGGGTGAAGGAACCCTGACGCTTCGGGTGACGCTGGCCGCCCCGGTGGAGACGGTGGTGGCGCGCGTGTGGCAGCTGCACGGTGGCGCCGAAGACGCTCGCATGGAGCTGCGAGTCGATGGCGTGAAGGTGACGGAAGCGGTCGTGGCTGCGTTGGAAGACGCGCCGATTTCGGTCTCCGTGCCGCTCGCGCTCAGCGCAGGTGAACACACCATCGAGGTGGAGTTCCTCAACAACTACATCGTGGGCTCCGACGATCGAAATCTCTACGTCGACTGGGTCGAGCTTCGCGGCCATCGCACCGAGCAGGTCGCCGTCGCAGCCGTCTCTCAGTTCGTCGCCGAGTGGCTGGGCGCGAGCCGGGTCGACCTGGCCTCGAAGGATCAGAGTTGGTTGGTGGGAACCAGCCCCACCCTTCAAGCCGACCTGGAGACCGAGTTCGAGCGCATGGTGGGGGCTGCGACGCTGTCTCCAGAGGGGCGCTTCGAAGAGCTGCTCGGCGGCGACTTCACCTGGGTGAACCAGAACCTCGCGAGCCACTACGGGCTGGCCCCGCAGGCCGGCGCCGACTTCGTTCGCGTGCGTCTGGACGGCGTCGAGCGGCGAGGCGTGCTCACGCAGGGCCTGACGATGGCCGCGCACACCAAAGAATCAGGGGAGTACTCCGTCGTGCAGCTGGGCAAGTTCGTTCGCGAGCACGTGCTGTGTCAGACGATTCCCCCGCCGCCGGTGACCGTCGACACGAACTTTCCCGAGGGCAACTACCCGGCAGCGTGGACGCACCGGCAGAAGTTCGACCAGCACACCCGGGCCAACCTCAGTTGTGCAGGCTGTCACGCCCAGCTCAACCCGCCGGGCTTCGCGTTCTACCGGCTCGACCCGCTCGGTCGGACGCGGCTGGCTGATCGGGAAGGCCGCGCCTTCGACACCAGCGGCACGCTGGAGAACCTCGATGGCAAGGCGGCTCCCTTCACGACACTGGGTGACATGGTGGGTCAGATGTCGAAGAGCCGGACCGCGCGAGCGTGCTTCGTGCGCTCCTTCATGAGCTACGCGTTGGGCCGCCGGGTATCGGAGTCAGACGCGGCCCTCGACACGCAGCTCAACGAGTCTTTCGAAGCGAGCGAGGGGAACGTGCGCGCGCTGCTCAAAGCGTGGGTGAGGTCAGACGGCTTCGTCACCGCAGGCCCCCGAAAAATGGAGACGCCATGAACATCCTCACCCGTTTTTCTCGCCGCACCCTTCTGCGCTCCGCCGGGGCCTCGTTGCTCCTCGCACCGCTGCTGCGTGCCGAAGTGGCCCGTGCGCAGAACACGACCATTCGTCGCTTCGTGACGCTCTTTCACCCGAACGGCTCGATGTACCTGGGCAACGCATCGCCGCACACCACCGCGAACGGCTTCTCGCTGGGCAACTACTACCAGGCGCTCGAGCGACACCGGGCGAACACCATCGCGTTGACCGGCATGCGCATCGGCGGCGATCCGTACGGCTCGCAAGGGCCGGACGAAAACGGTCACGCGTCGGGTGGCTGGGGTTGTTTGACGTGCACCTCGTCGAACAACACGCATCAAGCGACGGGCCCGTCGATCGATCAGTTCATCGCGCGCAAACTTCAGGAGCAGCAGTTGGCGCCCACGGCGCGCGCCCCGGTCTTCCGCGTGGGTCCCGGCGGAGGGGGCTGGGCCAACTACTTCGAGGCCGCGGGCCGGCCGATCAGTGCGCTCACCAGCCCCGCCCAGGCGTACGGGAATCTCTTCGCGGGTTTCACTCCGGGGCCCGGAAGTACGGCGACTCGCGCTGCGGCGTTGATTGCCCGCAAGCGCTCCGTGCTGGACAGCGCGTGGGCCGATTGCAAGGGGCAGCTCTCCGTGTTGCCCAGTGAAGGCCGCACGATGCTCGACTACCACTGCGAGCGAATTCGCGAGGT
Source organism: Archangium sp. (assembly GCA_031412555.1). Lineage (GTDB taxonomy): Bacteria > Myxococcota > Myxococcia > Myxococcales > Myxococcaceae > Archangium_A. Next base: position 25,934 of record JANODF010000495.1, read on the forward strand.
CGAGCGAGCGCTTCAAGCGCCCCCACCGGTCTCGACCTGCACGCCGCCGGAAGCGGCGCTGACTGCGGTGGCGAACCTGAACCCGGCCAGCGCGGTCAACTACCCTGCCCTGACGGACTTCTTCTTCAAGCTGATGGCGACCGCGTTCACCTGCGACATCGTGCGCGTGGCGAGCTTTGCCTTCGGACAGACCGCGGCCCGCTTCGGAGCACCGTGGCTCAACGCGCCGGTGCTGTCATCGGTGAACACCGGTGAGATGAACGTGAATGATCACCACTCGCACACGCATGCGGGCACGGAGCAGTCGGTGGGGTTGTTCATGAACTGGTACGCGCAGAAGTACGCCGGTCTTCTCGACCTGTTCAAGGAAGTGCAGCCCGACGGCACGCGGTTGATGGACAGCACCCTGGCGCACTGGACGACGGAGTACGGCAAGGGCCCGGCGCACGACACCTGGGGTGCGGTGATGTTCATCTTCGCGAACCCGACGATGTTCCGCACGAATCGGCTGCTCGAGTACCCGGTCACCGACTTCGAGCCCAACACCACGGAGGGAAAGCAGGAAGGTCGGCGGCATCACGCGATGATGGTCTCGATGATTCAGGCGATGGGGATCACCGGGGTCAACCAGTTCGGCGACCCGCAAGGTGGGTCAGGCCCGCTCGCCGCGTTGACCTGAAGCGACACGTAACTTCTGTTTCCGACGACGTTCCGCTGCTAACCGTTTCGCCTCATGATCCGGGTCTCCGCTCAGAAGCAAATCGGGCTCGCGCTGCTGGCGGCCACGTTGGGGCTCGGTTGTTCCTGCGAGCCTTTCCCCGATCTGACCAGCGGCAACGGAGCCGATGCCAGCGTTGACGCCGATGCCAGCGTTGCCGATGGCAGCGTTGACGCCGGGGTCCCCTTGGTTTGTGGGGCCGGATTCGGAGACTGCGACGGCGAGGGGCTGAGCTGTGAGACGACGCTGAACGGCAACGACGCGCACTGCGGCCGCTGCGGGCGCACCTGCTTTGGTGGAGGCTGCATCAACGACGTGTGCGGTACCGTTCTCCTGGCCTTCGACGATGCAGGCGCCGGCGGCATCGGGATCGCCGATGGCGTGCCCGTCTGGACGACCCCTCGCGGCGACGTGCGAAGGCCGGGCACCCCCGAAGGCACCGTCGTGGTCACCACCTCTGCGGAGCCCCTGTCTCTGGCGAGCCGCGGGGGCGCGGTGGCCTGGTCGACGCTGTCGGGCGCCGTGGAGTACTTGCCCGGGCTGACGGCCACAGTACGGCTGCTGGCCTCGGGGCGAGACATCACCTGGGGCACCGTCGCGATCGACGACGACTTCATCTACTGGCCGGTCGTCGACGCGGGTCTGATCGAGCGCGCGCCCCGTGATGGCGGGGCGATGTCGATCTACGCGCGGCTCCCCGGAGCGCACAGCGTGACCGCAGGGCCACCGGTTCTGTTCGACGGCCCGGCGGGCGTCTTCACGCTGGGCGGTGACGGCGGGCTCAACCGGGTTTCGAACCAGGTGGTCGAACCCACGCATCTGGCGGTGGCCGGAGGCTTCGTCTTCGTCTGCGAAAACCGGAGCAATCGTGTCTCACGCATCGAGCTGGCCACCGGTTTGCGCGTCACCTCCGACGCGCAGCCGGGCGCGCACGGCATCGTGGCCGATCAAGACGGCGCCTTTTGGGCCACTGACTTCGACTTGATGCATTGGCCGCTCGACGGAGGGGCCCCCCGGCGCTTCCGCGCGCAGCCCGGCGTGCATCGAATCACGCTGACGCCCCAGGCCCTCTACTGGACGGAGTTCGAAGGCGCTGTTCGCATGCAGACGCGCTGAGTTCAGTCTGCCGACGCCGAGGCGATGAGGGCCCAGGCCAGGGCGAACACCGCCGCTGAAATGGCGGCGACGAGTGAGGCGTCGGCCACCAGGTACTGGCTCTTGATGCCGTCGACCACGGTCACGTCGCACGTGCGGCTTGCAGCGCAAGGGTTTGCCTCGAGTGAAGTGAGACGTGCTTTCCCATCGAGGCCCAGGCCAACGAAGAGGCCGAAGCCGACGAGGCTGACGCCGCCGAGGACGAAGGGCCCCGCGGGCAACAGCCGCACGCGCGCCGGCGCGACACTCACGAACTCAGGCGGTGGTTCAGGCTCGAGGGCGAGCACCACTTTGCGGTTCTTCTCTCCCTCGAGGACCAGCATGCGCAGCGAGACGGCGCGCCGACCGAGCGTGGCCGAGAAGACGTGAGTGCCAGGGCCGAGGGGGATCGCGGTGCCCACCAGCTCGACGGGGAGGTCATCGATCATGACCTTCGATTCTGGGGCGTCCTTCCCGTCGGCCTGCACCTGAATGAGGACTGACGGCATCGCTTGCTCGAGCTCGGCTCGCCATTTCTGACAATTGGCGCGTACGGGCCTGGGGCAGATCTCCTGCGAGCAGGCGAGCAGCTCCTTCGAGGCGAGTACCCAGAGGCGTTCGTCGCGCAATTGTTGGGCGCGATCCGACGCCTCGATGCAGGCACCGATCGGATCGACGGAGAACAGTACGGCGCCGGCCAGGACCGTCAGAAGCACGGCCTTAGGCTACACTTCTGAGCGCTGAATGCTTCGCAATCCGTATCCGCGAGTCGAGCCACCACGTTCTGCCGCGAGGGGTCAGTAGCGGCCCCTCACTCGACGACGGTTACCGCGGCGCCCGAGGGGACAGGCTTCACGAACTGATCGCCGCCCACCTCGTGAAAATACAGCCGCACCGGGGCATGAGCGCGCAGCGCGGCGAAGAGTGAGTCGGACAGCTGATTGGGCTTTCGTGATCCAGCCATCCCCCGGCGTCTTCGCTTCTCCTCGCGCGGACTGTCAGCCTTCAGGGGTACGAGATCACACGAACAGTCTCCGTGGGTGACCATGAAGAGCACGTCACCGGGCACGAACAGCCGCGCCACATGAGGGTTCACTTCCCGCCCGACCTCGAGACGCAGCGCAACCAGCGCCGCCTCGAGTGCAGCGGCGCCCTTCCCTTCGATGCCCACGGTGAGAAACGAACACATGATTCATCATCGTCGGCTCAGTGCCTTTGTGCGCGCACCTTCTTCATCGCGCGAGTTCGATGACGCGTCATTCTTCCGTTGCTGGGCGTCCGCTGGGTCAGGTTGCCGCCAGTTCCCTCGCTGACCCACGGCGTGGTGAGTCGGCGAGCGCACTTGGAGCGGCACGCCGCCTGCTCAGCGTCGATGCGTGCGTTCGAGGCTTCTCGTCGTCTTGATGTGGGTCGCGAGCGCATGCGGCCAGGGCTCTGATCCGGCCGATGCTCGTACGAGCGGTGGGGCGGTGACGAATGGACCGTGCGCCGGAGCGGCCTGCGGCGATGACGCTGGACCGAGCGACGCAGGTCCGGATGGCGCAATTGACGCGGGCGTCAGGGAGAGCAGCGACGCGGGTCAGAGCCAAACTACGGACGCCGGAACAAGCGCACCGACCGACGCGGGCACGAACGCAACCACCGACGCTGGAACGAGCGCAACGGCCGACGCCGGCACGAGTGGAATCTCTGACGCCGGTACGAGCGGAACGGTCGACGCTGGTACCAGTGGAATCTCTGACGCCGGCACGAGCGGAACGGTCGACGCTGGCACGAGCGGAACTGTCGACGCTGGCACGAGCGGAACAGTCGACGCTGGCACGAG
>JANODF010000496.1:0-39070 GCA_031412555.1 Archangium sp.
CGACGTGAACACCCTGCTGCTCGACAAGACAGGCACCATCACCCTGGGCAACCGGCAAGCCACCCAGTTCTACGCCGCGACCGGCGTCACGCTCGATGAGCTCGCGCGCGCTGCCCAGCTCGCGTCGCTGGCCGACGAGACCCCCGAAGGGCGCAGCATCGTGGTGCTGGCGAAGGAGAAGCACGGCGTCACCGCACCGAACCTCACCGAGCTCGACACCCACCTCTTCGTTCCCTTCTCGGCGCAGACCCGGATGAGCGGCATCGACGTCGGCGCCCGGCGCATCCGCAAAGGCGCAGCTGACAGCGTCAGGCGGTTCGTCGAGTCGTCCGGGGGCTCCTTTGCGGCAGACCTGCAGTCGATCGTCGAAGGCATCGCGCGCGAAGGCGGCACGCCGCTGGTGGTGGCCGAAGGCAAGCGGGCGCTGGGCGTCATTCAACTCAAGGACATCGTCAAAGGCGGCATGAAACAGCGCTTCGCCCAGCTGCGCCTGATGGGCATCAAGACGGTGATGGTCACCGGCGACAACCCGCTGACCGCCGCCGCCATCGCTGCCGAAGCGGGCGTCGACGACTACATCGCGGAGGCCACGCCGGAGATGAAGCTCTCCTACATCCGCAAGGAGCAGTCGGGCGGGCGCCTGGTGGCCATGACCGGCGACGGCACCAACGACGCGCCGGCCCTCGCGCAAGCCGACGTGGGCCTCGCCATGAACACCGGCACGCAGGCCGCGAAGGAGGCGGGCAACATGGTCGACCTCGACTCCAACCCCACCAAGCTCATCGAGGTGGTGGAGATCGGCAAGCAGATGCTGATGACCCGCGGCGCGTTGACCACCTTCAGCATCGCCAACGACGTGGCCAAGTACTTCGCCATCATTCCGGCGATGTTCCTGCTCACCTACCCCGCGCTCGGCGCGCTCAACTTCATGAGGCTGAGCAACCCACAGTCGGCGGTGCTGGCCGCGGTCATCTTCAACGCGCTCATCATCATCGCGCTGATTCCGCTCTCGTTACGGGGCGTCGCGTACCGGCCCACCCACGCCGTGGCCACGCTCCGCCGAAACCTGCTCGTGTTCGGCGTGGGCGGGGTCATCGTTCCTTTCCCAGCCATCTGGCTCATCGATCGGCTGCTCGTGCTCACGAGGCTCGCATGAGACACCTTCGCCCCGCAGTGCTGCTCACCGCGTTCTTCGTGGTGCTCACCGGCCTGCTCTTCCCCGCGGCGGTGTGGGCCCTGGGACGCATCGCCTTTCCTCACCAGGCAGGAGGCAGCCTGCTGACCAACACGAGCGGCACGGTGGTGGGTTCTTCGCTGCTGGGCCAGCCCTTCACCCGGCCTGAATACTTTCATCCCCGGCCGTCGGCCGCCGGCGCGGGTTACGACGCTGCCAACTCGGGGGGCACGAACCTGGGTCCTTCCAGCGCGAAGCTGATCGCCGGGTTCACCGAGCTCGCCGCCGCCTACCGCGCCGAGAACGGTCTTGCGCCCGACGCGCTCATCCCCGCTGACGCGGCCACCCGATCAGGCAGCGGGCTCGACCCCGACATCAGCCCCGCCAACGCTTTGCTCCAGGTGGCCCGTGTCGCGAAGGCCCGCGGTCTCGAACCGGATGCGGTGCGAAGCGTGGTGACCGCCCAGACCCAGGGCCGCGCGCTGGGGCTCTTCGGTGAGCCCAGGGTCAACGTGCTCCTCTTGAACCTCGCCCTCGATTCCATTCCTTCACGCCGCTGAACGCGCGAGGCTCACCGCTTGAACACCGAGCTCGAAGACCGTCGACCCGACCCCGACGCGCTGCTGCGCCGGGTGACCATCGACGATCGCAAACGCACCCGGCTCAAGGTGTTCTTCGGCTTCGCGCCAGGCGTGGGCAAGACCTACGCGATGTTGGAGTCGGCCCAACGTCTGCGCGCCCAAGGCGTCGACGTGGTGGTCGGCCTCATCGAAACGCATGGCCGCGCTGAGACGGCCTCGCTCCTCGAGGGGCTCGAGGTGCTGCCGCGCAAGAAGCTCGAGTACCGCGGCCACCCGCTCGAGGAGTTCGATCTCGTGCGTGCGTTGGCGCGCAAACCCGCGGTGCTGCTGGTCGACGAGCTGGCCCACAGCAACGTCGGGGGGAGCCGGCACAGCCGCCGCTGGCAAGACGTGCTCGAGCTGCTCGACGCGGGCATCGAGGTGCACACCACCCTCAACGTGCAGCACGTGGAGAGCCTCAACGACGTGGTGGAGCAGATCACCCACGTGCAGGTGCGCGAGACGGTGCCCGACGCCCTGTTGGACCGCGCCGACAGCATCGAGCTGGTCGATCTTCCCCCCGAAGAGCTGCTCAAGCGGCTGGACGAAGGCAAGGTGTACCTGCCGACGCAAGCGCGCCTGGCGGGCGAACACTTCTTCCGGCACGGCAACCTGCTCGCGCTCAGAGAGCTGGCGCTGCGGCGCACCGCGGAGCGCGTCGACGATGAGGTGCAGGCGTACCGCAAGCTCCACGAGATCCAGACCACCTGGCCCGCGAGTGAACGCATCCTGGTGTGTGTCGGGCCTGCGCCCGCTTCGGCGAGGTTGGTGCGGGCGGCCCGGCGCATGGCCGCGGGCCTGCGTGCGCCCTGGTACGCCGCGTGGGTTTCGAACCCGGTTGCCCCGATGAATCAGGCCGACCAACAGCGCCTCGAGTCGCACCTGGAGCTGGTCGAGACGCTGGGCGGCGAGGTGGTGCGGCTCAACGGCCCCGTGGTGGCCGACGAGCTGCTCACCTGGGCACGCGCCCACAACGTCACGCGCATCGTGTTGGGCAAACCCACCCACACCTGGTGGCGAGATCGGCTGCGCGGCTCGTTGCTCGACGCGGTGGTGCGAGGCAGCGGCGACATCGACGTGCACGCCATCTCGGGTGACGAAGAGCCCTCCGAGCGTAAGAAGGAGCGGGCGGTGGCCAGCCCTCGCTCGAAGTGGGAGTGGCTGGCGAGCGTGGGCGTCGTGGCGGCGACCAGCGCGCTCGCCTGGCCACTGCATCGCACCCTGCAGATCCCCGACCCCGAGATGCTCTATTTTCTGGGCATCATGCTGACGGCGGCCGCTTTCGGCCGGGGCCCCGCGCTGCTCGCTTCGGGCCTCTCGGTGGCCGCCTACGACTTCCTCTTCGTGCCGCCGTACCTCACGTTTTCGGTCAGAGACACGCGGTACGTGCTGACGTTCTTGATGATGTTCGGCGTCGGCGCCCTCATCTCGGCCCTGGCCAGCCGGCTGCGCCAGCAAGAACAAGCCGCCCGGCAACGTGAGTCAGACACGCGCGCGCTCTTCACCCTCACCCGCAACCTCGCCCAGGCGCCTTCGGCGCAGACCCTCGCGGCGGTGCTCAGTCAGCACGTCGTCGAGGCCAACGGCGGTGCCGTGGTGGTCTTGCTCCCCCGAGAAGGAGCGCTGGCGCCGGTCGCCGCGGTCCCTCCCGGAACTGCCCTCGAGACCAACGAGCTGGGCGTCGTGCAGTGGACGCACGAGCACCAGCGTGAAGCGGGGCTCGGCACCGAGACCCTGGTGGGTTCGCGCTTCATCGCGGTCCCGGTGGGAAAACGCTCTGGTGTGCTCGCGTGGATCCCTCAGGACGGCGTCATCGAACCGGCGCGGCGCTCGCTGCTCGACGCCTTCGTCAGGCAGGCGGGTCTGGCGCTCGACCGTTTTCAGTTCTCCGAGGCGGCCCGCGCCGCGGCCCTCATGGCGCGCACCGAAGAGCTGCGCAGCTCGTTGCTCTCGACGGTCTCGCACGATCTGCGCACCCCGCTGGCCGTGGTGACGGGCGCGGCCCAGACCCTGCGCGACGACGCGTCGATCGATGCGGAGACGCGCCACCAGCTGCTCGACACCATCGCCGACGAGGCAGAGCGGCTCGAGCGCATGGTGCGCAACCTGCTCGACATGACCCGCCTGCAGTCGGGCCCGCTGGCGGTCAAGAAGGAGTGGGTTCCCGTCGACGAGCTGATCGGCAGCGCCCGCGCCCGGCTGGGTAAGCCACTCGACGGGCGCCCCTTCGAGATGCACGCCGCGCCCGAGGTGCCCTTTCTGCAGGTCGACGAGGTGTTGTTCGAGCAAGTGCTCTTCAACCTGCTCGACAACGCCACCAAGTACACGCCGCCGGGCAGTCCCCTCGAGGTGAGCGTCTCGAAGGTCGACCTCGGGGTTCGGATCGCCGTGTCGGATCGGGGCGCCGGCATTCGCCCCGAAGATGCGGAGCACCTCTTCGACAAGTTCTTCCGCGGGGCGCAACAAGGTGTCACCGGCGCCGGCCTGGGTCTGGCGATCTGCCGTGGCATCGTCGAAGCCCATGGGGGCCGCATCCGGGCAGAGGCACGCTCGGGGGGCGGTGCCAGCTTCGTGGTGGAGCTCCCCCTCGAGGGCGAGCCGCCCGAGGTGCCCGCTGAATGAATGACGGCCCGGTGGTGCTGCTGGTCGAAGACGAGTCGCAGATGCGCCGCTTCCTGCGCGCGGCGCTCACCAGTCACGGCTACCGGTTGGTCGAAGCGGAGAAGGGCAGCGAGGTGGTGGGCCTGGCCACCAGCCACAACCCCGAGCTGGTGTTGCTCGACCTCGGCTTGCCCGACATCGATGGCCTCGAGGTGACCCGACGTCTGCGCGAGTTCAGCAAGGTGCCCATCATCGTCTTGTCTGCCCGCGGCCGTGAAGACGACAAGGTCGCCGCGCTCGACGCCGGCGCCAACGACTACGTGACCAAGCCCTTCGGCATGAACGAGCTGCTCGCGCGCATGCGCGTGGCGCTGCGGCACCGGGAGGGCCTGGTGAGCGACGAGCCGGTGCTGCAGTTCGACGGGCTGCGCATCGACTTCGCGAGGCACGAGGTCGAACGTGACGGGGTGCTGGTCAAGCTGACGCCGCTCGAGTTCAAGCTTTTGGGATGCCTCGCCCGGCACGCGGGCAAGGTGCTCACCCACCGGCAGCTCCTCAAGGAGGTCTGGGGTCCGTCGCACGGAGACGACTCCCACTACCTGCGCGTGTACATGGCCAACCTGCGCAAGAAGCTCGAACCAGACTCGGCCGCCCCCCGGTATCTGCTGACCGAGCCGGGTGTGGGCTATCGAATGAAGGGCTGAATTGAGGGCACCGTTCACCTCACCGTGGTGCAACAGCTCACGAGCACGGTGACCATCGACGGCCTCGTGCCGATCACCGACGGCGTCAGCTACTGATGCAGCGGCTGCTGCGGCGGGCGGAAGGTCGGCGTGGTGGTCTCTTCGACGATCACCGTCGGCGGCTCATCCTCGGCCAGCCGCTGTTGACGGCGGGTCACGCCGAACAGGCCCCCGAGCACCGCCGAGATCATTCCGAGGAACAACGCAGCGAACACGCCCCAGAACGCCTTGCCGGTCGCATCAGCGGCCTGCAACGCGCCGGTCTGAACGTTCTGCCGCGCGGTGTCCCACTGCGTCTGCACCCGGCCCGCGAGCTCTTCGGCATCCTGGCGTGACAAGGCGGTCTCGCTCTCGATGGAGCTGATCAACGTCTCGCGATCCACCCGGCCATCACGCACCGCGCTGCTCACCACGTCGCGCGTGGCGCCTCGCAGCTGTTCGGCGGTGATGGCGGGTTTGCCTTCAGCCTGCAGGCGTTCGTTGATCGGCGCGATCGCTTCGTCGGCGTTGAAGCCGAACGCCCCCCCTCGCTGGTTGATCAGGGTGCCGCCCGTGCGCACCGCACCGCTGCCCAGCGAGACCACGCCTCCCAGCGCGGAGGTGAGCAGGTTGCCCACGAGAAAAGCGCCCACCACCGTGGTGACGCCCCACATGACCAGCCCGTGAATCGCACCACCGGCCCGGTGAATCATCCCGGCGCCTCGGCCGGCGATCGCGCCGCCCACGAAGAGCGCGATCAGCGGCACGACGATGCCCCAGATGCCTCCGAAGACGCCGGAGGGCCGGGCGCTCTCCGGATTGTCGGGATTGATGGCCGAAAGTCCGAGCGCCAGACCCAGCGCGTAGAGCAGGGCCCAGATGCCCAGGCCTGCCACCACGCCGCCGAAGATCGCGCTCCAGCTGAGCTTCATGGGGGGTCCCTCTCCGAACTTCCGACGGGGGTACGCGGCCGACTCGATCGTTTGTGTTGCCATGGTGTGTCTCCTGCCAGGGCAATGAAGCATTTGTCGTGCCCCCCCAGCGTGCGCTCACGGGCACGTCGATTGCTGCGATGCCCTCGGAGGAATCGCCATGAATCGACAAGCACAACGAGGCGGAGGTGTCGGGCTGGGCGTGGGCGGCTTCGACCAGGTGAAGCAGAAGGCCGAAGGGGCAGTGCGCGAGATCGCCCAGAAGAGCCGTGCAGTGCTCTCAGTGGGCGAAGGCGCGAACCAGACCCCCTCGTTCCCCGGAGGCCGGGCGCTGGCCGGCGTCGCAGGCCTCGGGCTGATCAGCTGGGCCGCGGTGGTTCGGAACTCAGTGCGCGCCGGCATCGGGCTTGCGGGCGTGAGCCTCCTGTGGCGCAGCCTCACCAATCGGCCCACCGGGCGCTGGTCGAACAAATCGAAGGGCGCTCCGAAGCGCGCCCTGGTCTCGCTGAAGTGCGAAGCCATCATGAAGCGCGACGTGGAAGGCATCACGCCGTTCGAAACGCTGCAGAACGCCGCCGCGATCATGCGCGATGAAGGCATCGGCTTCATGCCGGTGTGTGATGGCTCGACGAAGGTCATCGGTACGCTCACCGATCGCGACCTGACGATTCGGGCCATCGCGGAAGGCAAGCAGGGCTCGGCGCAGGTCGACGAGGTGTACACCCGGCAGGTCGTCTCCTGCAGCCCTCAGGACGAGCTGCGCCTGGCGCAGGCGCTGATGGCGCAGCACCACGTCTCCCGAATCGTCTGCGTCGACGGCGAAGGGAAACTCGTGGGGGTGATCAGCCTCTCGGACATCCTGGAGCCCTTCGCGAGGTGAGCGACCGCGAAGTGAAGGCGTTCTGAAAAGAAGAAGGCCCTCGTGGTTTCACCCCACGAGGGCCACGCTCTGAACCTTCTTCAGTACATCGTGAAGCTGCCGTTGACCGTGCCGCCCGCGGTCAAGGTGAGGGAGAAGGAGCCAGCGAGCGTGGGGCTCACCCGGGTCAGGGTGAGTGACGCGCTCGAGGCCTTCCTCTCGGCGTAAAGACGCAGATCGACCGTCTGCACGTCTTTGATGTGCGAGGCGGCGATGAGGCCGTTGCCGAGGGTCAAGGTGCCAGGTGCACCCGGGCACACGGCGAGCTCCAGCACGGCGCCTTCGTCAGCCGAGTTGGGATCGAACACCACCAGGCGAAGCGAGTCGTCGATCGCCGCGAGGCCCTGCGTGATGGAGACGCTGCCCGCGGGGATCGCCGCGCACGACGCGACGGCCGTCACCGCGCCGGAGAGCTGCCCATCACCCTGCTGACCTTCGCAGGTGTTGGGGGTGGTGCCGGGCGAACACTGGCCTGCCTGGCACACCCAACCCACCGGGCACTGCGCGTTCGAGGTGCACTGAGGAACGGGCGGAACACACGCCCCGGCCTGGCACACTTCACCCCGCGAGCAGTCGCTGTCTGCCACGCACTGCGGAGGCGTCACCGTCACGCACTGCCCACCGGCGCAGATCTGCCCGGCCGCACAATCGGAGTCCACCACGCACGCAGGCATCGACGGCACGCACACGCCGGCCTGGCACACGTTGCCCGCCGAGCACTGCGCGTTCGAGGTGCACTGCGGCGGAGGCGCGCGCACGCAGGTGCCGTTGCTGCACACCTCGCCCGTCGCGCAGTCAGCCGTCGACTGGCAACCCGGCGCGGTCTGCACGGCCTCCACGTCGCCGCTGAAGCTGCCCACCCAGCGGCCACCGATGCCACCGGCCTGGGTGAAGGTCACCGAGCCGGTGGTGGCCAGGTGCGTGGGGTTGCCGGTCTGCGCGTCGAAGAGCCCCGCGTAGAAGTGCACGTTGTCGATGGGGTGCGTGCCCACGGTGAAGGCCACGTCGGCGATGACCGCGAAGAAGCTCGTGGGCGCGCCCATCAGGTCACCCACCATCACGTAGCGCAGCGACGGCGAGCTCGAGTTGTCCACCACGCCGATGGAGCCGTTGCCGCCGGCAATCGCCGGCGCCACGGTGAAGCGGCCCGTGCCCACGCTCGGATTGCTCTGCGTGTTCGCGTCGATGACCGGCGCGTCGAACGTGGCCGTGGCTGCCAGGCCGATACCGCCCAGCGCGTCGCGCGCCTGCGCTTTCACACTCTGGGTGTTGGGCCTCGCCAGAATCGGCCCCGCCCCGTTGGTACAGCCCGCCGCGACCAGCGCAAGCAACACGAATCCCCAAGACGTCGTCGTCTTCATTGTTCAGCCCCTCGAAAAGGTGTGGTTCGCGAGCCCCCCGGCCTCCCACTGGCGACTCGCGGCTGTCTGTCTCGGTGGTGGGCCCCGGCATTCATGCCCGGCAGGAAAATTCTCTGAAGTACGCTCTGCGGTGCCGATGCCCACTCTTTCGCGACCGACGGCTCTGACCCTGGTCTTCTTCTCCGGCGCCACGGGCTTGCTGTACGAGTTCTGCTGGTCGAAGCGGCTCGCCAACTGGCTCGGCAATACCGGCCAGGCCCACGCCATCTTGCTGGCGACGTTCATGGGCGGTCTCGCGCTCGGGGCGTGGCTGTTTGGCCGCCGGGCCGATCGTTCAGCCAGACCGCTCGCGCTCTACGGCATCCTCGAGATTGGGGTGGGCCTGCTCGCCCTGCTCTTTCCCACCATGCTCGACCTGGCCGGTTCGCTCTACGTGTCGGTGGGGAGTGCGGGCGGCAACCCGGCGCGCATGGTGCTGGCGGCGGTGACGGTGTTGCCCCCCACGCTGCTGATGGGCGGCTCGCTCCCGGCGATGACGCGCGCGCTCACCCAGAGTCTGGCGACCGCGAAAGGCACGCTCGCTTCGCTCTACGCGATCAACTCGTTGGGCGCGGCGGTGGGCAGCCTGCTGGCGGGCGTGTTCTTCGTGCCCGTCGCAGGGCTCGCGGTCACCGAACGGTTCGCGGTGTTCTTCAATCTGCTGGTCGGGGTGATCGCGATTCTCGGCAGCCGGGCGCCCGCGGTGGCAGCCCCTGAGCCGGCCGACGCGGCGCCACAACGCGTGTACACGGACCTCGCGGTGAAGGCGGTGCTCATCGGCACGGCGCTCTCGGGCTTCACCGCGATGCTCTACGAGGTCACGTGGATCCGCCTGCTCTCGATCATCATCGGCGGCACGTCGTACGCGTTCACGTTGATCCTCTCGTGCTTCATCCTGGGGATCGCGATCGGCAGCTTCTGGATCGCGCGCAGACCGGAAGGCGATGCGCTGCGCACGTTCGGCTGGTTGCAGTTGGCGCTGGTGGTGGTGGTCTGCGTGACGATTCCACTCTACCGGCGGTTGCCGTTCGTCTTCTTCCAGCTCACGCAGTTGCTGCGGCCGGAAGACTCATGGAGCGTGTACCTCTTCCTCACCTTCGTCTTCTGCGGACTGCTGTTGATTCCGCCGACGGCGTTGATGGGGGCGAGTTTTCCGCTCGGCGCCAGAGTGGTGATGCGCAGCAAAGACAGCGTGGGCGGTGAGGTCGGCCGCGTGTACCTGTTCAACACCATCGGCACGATCCTCGGCTCACTCGCAGGCGGTCTCGTGCTGTTGCCGCTGATCGGTCTCGAAGGGAATTTCACGGTCGGGCTGATCGCCAACCTGATCGCCGCCGCGGTCTGTCTGCGAGTCGCAAGCAAGACAAGTGCTCCCTCTCCCCGAGGGAGAGAGCGCAGACACCTTTTACCCCTGCTCGCCGTCGCGGCACTGGTCCTCTTCAGCGCCCTCACCACCCGCGGCTGGGCGACCTTCATCTCGCAAGCCGGCCGCTTCCGCGAATGGCACGGCCACTTCACCCAATTCGCCACCTTCGAAAAACAAGCCATCGCCCGCGCCGACTCGCTCTTCTACGCCGACGACGTCTTCGCGAGCGTGATGGTCGCCCAACAAAAGGGAACCCACCGCTTCCTGCGAATCAACGGCAAGGCCGACGGCTCGAACGGCCGCGGCGATCTCGACACCCAGACCCTCGCCGCGCACCTCGGCGTGCTCACCCACCCCGGCGAAGTGAAAAAGGTGCTGCTCGTCGGAATCGGAGCCGGCATCACCGCGGGTTCCCTCCTCGCGCACGGCATCGAACGCCTCGACGTGGTGGAGATCAGCCCCGCCGTACTCGATGCGGCCAAACTCTTCTCGGCCGACAACCGCAACGCGCTCGAAGACCCGCGCTGTCACGTGCACATCGAAGACGCGCGCACCTTCCTCACGTTGTCCCCCGAGAAGTACGACCTGATCGTCAGCGTGCCCTCGAACCCCTGGGTGACCGGCGTCTCGGGGCTCTTCTCACGCGACTTCTTCCGGGTGGCCCGCGATCGCCTCGCGCCGGGTGGAAGAATGGTGCAGTGGATCCACACCTACGAATCGAACGAGGCACTGGTGAAGCTGGTGGTGCGCACGTTGCGAGACAGCTTCGAGCACGGCACCACCTGGCTGGGCGCGGCCGACATGTTGCTGGTGGCCAGCCGCGAGCCGCAGACCTTCGATCCCGCCGTGATGTCACGACGCATGCTGCCCGCAGCCGTGGCTGAAGATCTGCGGCGCCTGGGCATCACCCGCGTCTCCACGCTGCTCGCGAGGCAGGTGCACTCCGATGAAGGGCAGCTCGCTTTCGCGGGCCGGGGCCAGGTGAACACCGACGATCACAACGTGCTCGAGTACCTCTCCCCCATCGCGTACTTCATGTCGGGAGAAGCAGTCTCGCTCTTCGACGAACGCATCGAAGGCGGCGCGCTGGTCTTCGCGGAATACGCGAAGGAGCACCCGCTCGACGCGGAGGCCTGGGGTGAGCTGTACGAGACGCTCCACCACGTACATGGAGAAGGCGACCCGCTGCTCCGTTCGGTCGCAGAGCGTTGGGTTGCCGAGTCGGGAGCCGAATACGCCCCGAGCATCGCGCTGGCCCGCACCCAGCTCGCACAGGACGATCTCTCTGCCGCGGTCCGCACGTTGATGCCGAAGGTGAACTCAGACACCGCCACACCCGAAGCGGTGACGCTCTACCTGCAGGCGATCACCAGGCTGAACGCCCAGAGCACCAGCGTCTTCCAGCCGCCCCCTTTCCCCGTCGACCTCGAGCAGGCCCGCAGGGTGCTCGCTGCGAATCCGAACGACGCGGAGCTGCGTGAAGCGATCGACTCCCTGACGCCCTAAAAACTTCTCGCCGACACCAGGTCCCGGAGGGCCGCGAGGTCCTTGTCGGTCTGCGCCGAGGCCCCGAAATACGAATCGGTGAGCGGAATGGTGGCGCCGTTCGCCAGCTGCAGCGCCAGACGCACCGAGCGGCCTCGGGGCTTTCGCTGCAGCTCGACACCCCGCACGTCACTGCGTTGATGCGTGGAGGTCCTGGTGGACAACGGCCAGCGGGCCGAGACCAGCCTGAGCGTGTCACCTTCGAGGAACACGTCGACGCGCCGCAAGATGAACGAGAGCAGCAACAGCTCGAACGCCGCGAAGACCAGCAGCCCGAACACGCCGCCCGCGGTGGCGTAGTTCCCCGGTGCGATCACCAGCCCCGGCAGAATGATCAACGCGAGAAACACCATCGCGCCGATCACCACCGGGCGCGGCGCTGGACGGTGAACGAGCTTCGGCGGCATCACCCGACGCTACCCGTTCTTGCTGTGAGTTCGGAGCGGCGGCGAACGGGTTAGAAGACCCGCATGCCCAGGAACGAACCGTCGTCCGAGCTGATCACTGCCACCGCCACCGTGGAAGCCGAGCTGCAACGTTTCGAAGACGCCACTGAGGCGTTCGGCAAGATCTCACTCAACTCGCAGAAGAACCTCGAGAAGGCGAAGAAGGCGCTCAACGAGCTGGCCGATGGCGAACAGCGCGTGGTCGATGGCGTGCAGCTGCTGGTCAAGGCGATCGGCACCGTGAGAGATCGGCAGCTGGCGCAGGTCGAACACATTCGCGTGAAGGCCGAGCAGCTCAGCGCCCGCGCGGTGGTGTTTCAGTCGCTGGAGTTGGAGCTGAGCAAGCTGGGGGAAGATGCTTCGAGGCTCAGCGACAAGCTCAAGGAAGTGCCGGACGCTTCGCCTGCCGTGGAGTTCGATGAAGAGATGGGCAAGCTCGCGCAAGGCGCCAAGAGCGTGGCCGAGCGGGCGACCAGCGAAGACTTCGATGATCTGTCGCGCGTGGCTGATGGCTTACGGCAGCAGATTCTGGCGGTGCGTTCGAAGCTCAAGTTGATCACCAAGCCCAACGCTTCGGCTTGAGCATCAAACGCCCCTCACCCCGACCCTCTCCCCGCTTCGCAGGGCGAGGGAGATCAGGGCACCAGGGTCCTGGTTCTGAGCTTGCTTCGGATCAGCACGGCCACTGCGCCCAGCACCACGGCCGGCAGCAGGTGAAACGCGGCGATGTGAGCGATCGTGCCGTTCGAGCAGTGCAGGTGCAGCGCCAAAGCACCGCCTGACGCGGCCGCGAGCGCACCCACGAACACGTGTGAAGCCGTCGCCGCGAAACGGGTCGAGAGCACCAGCAACACGCTCACCGGGATCAACGCCACCGAACACTCGACGAAGGCGCAGCCCATGCCCCTGAAGAACGGCGCCCCCGGATCGAAACCCGACGCCCCACCGATGGCCAACACCGAGGCGATCACGAACCCGGCACCGACCACCAACCGCGAGGTCATCGCGCCCGGCCGCAGCCACAACACCGAGCCCGCCGACATCATCAACAACCACGCGACCGCGACCACCGAACGCATGGTCATCGAGCCGTGCTGCAGATCAGACCAGCTCATCGCGGCCGCCGCGCCGAGGCCCATCACCAGGTTGAGCGCGAGCAAGACGAGCCCATCCATCCACCAGGGGCGCGCCTTCGGGTGTGCCGCCAGTTCTTCACGCGCCGCGCGGGCGAGTTGCTGCAAAGCCTCGTCTGACTTCGGCGCTCCACCCGAGGCCAACACCGCCGCGTCGAGGCGCTCTTCGGGCGTCTTCATGCTCATGGCCAGACTCCCTTGAGCAACTCGCGCAGCCGTTCGTAGCCGCGGTGCGCGCGCACTTTGACGGCCGACTCCGTCACGCCTGCGTTCACGGCGATCTCCGCGAACGAAAGCCCCTCGTAACGGTTGAGCACGATCGCCTCTCGTTGCGCTTCCGGCAGTTGGGCCAGCGCTTGCTTCACGGCCTTCTCCAGACCTGGATCATGTTCGAGGCCCGGCTCTGCTTCGGCTTCAGGCAACTCTCCATCGACGGAGACCGCCTCGAACTTCGTGCGCCGGCGCCAGTCGCGCGCTGCGTTGGTGGCGATGGCGTACAACCACGGCTTCACCTTCGCGCCTTGCTGAAACCGGCCGCGGCCCTTCACCATCGAGACGAAGGTGATCTGCGTCAGATCGTCGGCCACCGCAGCGGACCCACTCAGCCGCTCCAGATACCGGCGCAGCTGACTCCCATGCCGGCTGAACAGCGCGTCGAAGGCCCGGGCGTCTCCCTGAACGAAGCGCGCCATCAGATCCTCGTCAGTCGGGTCGCTCGTCACGGGAAGCGCCGGACCCTATCCGAGAAAGGGAAGACACCATGCCTTCCGAAAACCAGCTCTGCAGGGCCTCGAAGGCAGCCACGCCTCCGTCATCGAGCTCTTCGAACGGAGCCAACAACACAGGCAGCTCCGCACCGGCGACCAGGCTCTGCAACGCTTCGGCCTCACGACCGGCGATCTCCGCGTGGAAGACCACGAAGCCCTTGCGCCAGACCACCAACGCCGTCGGCGTCTTCACGAGGGCAGACAGCGGCTGACCATCACGCTGCGCCCGGAGCGCCGGCTGCGGATCGCTCTCCAGCACCAACACCCGAACGGACGGGTGCGCCCGCAGCGTCAGTTCGCCCCACAGCTCGGGGGGGATCTCTTGCAGCTGCGCGAAGGTGATCTCTTCACCATCGGGCGCGATGAAGCTCTCCGCACGCGCCCACTCCAGCGCGGCCACGTCGGCCCACTCCGGGCTGGCCGTCTCGAGAAACGCGGGGAACGGCTGACCCAGGCGATCGAGCGACGGATGGGTGGAGGGGTGCACGCGCAGAAAATCAGCCACCAACGCGTCGAAATTCTCGTCACCCACCCCGCCCCGCACCGTGGGGAAGCTGTCGCGCAACACGTCGCGCATGCGCAGCCAGTACATCTCGGCGTACACCTCGATGCGCGCCTTCGCGGAGAGCGGCGGGTGTTCGGCGATGAGCGCTTCGGCCTCTGCCGAGACGGGCGTGGGATCGCAGATGGCGGAGAAGATCGTCTGCTGCAACCGGCTCATCCCGAGCGGGGGACCGGTCCTCCCGAGAGCAGTCGAGGGAGTACTTCTGCCTCGCGCGGCAAGTGGCCCCTCGACTGCTCTCGGGGCGAACGGTGATGGGTTGTTCCTCTCGACTGCGATCGCCCGCGCCTTCTCGGCCTCCGCCAACAACGTCTGCAACTCAGGCACGCCGTCATCCCACTCGATCAACGTGGACACCGCGCCGAAGCGCCCGAGCGCGCGCGCATAGAGCGCCCACACCTCGTCGCTCACCGGCCCATCGTGCGTGTCGATGATCAACTCGGGCCGCCGCTGATGCCCCGCGAGGTGAATCTGCACCACCTTCTCCACCGGCACGCCCGAGAGGTACGCGTCGGGATCGAACCCGTGGTTGCGGCTGGAGACGAAGATGTTGTCCACGTCGAGCAGCACCTCGCAGCCCGAGCGCTGCGCGACCTGGGCGAGGAACTCCCACTCGGTCAGCTCGCTCTGCACGAAGGTCAGGTAGCTCGACACGTTCTCCAGCGCGATGCGGCGGCCCAGAAAGTCCTGCACCTGGGTCACCCGATCCACCACGTGCCGCACGGTCTCCTCGGTGAAGGCCGCGGGCAGCAGGTCGTGCGAATAGCGCCCGTGCGCCCGGCCCCAACACAGATGATCCGAGACGATCGCCGGCTCGATGCGCGCGATCAGCGCCTTCCAGTCCTTCAGGTATCGGGGGTCCAACGGCTCCGCGCTCCCGATGCCCAACGACACCCCGTGCAACACCACGGGGCGATCACGACGCACCTTCTCGAGCACCGCGAGCGGTCTGCCGCCCACGCCCATGAAGTTCTCCGAGATGGCCTCGACCCAATCGACGGCCGGGGCTGACTCGAGGAACTCCCGGTAGTGCCGGGGCCGAAGCCCCACACCGAACCCGAGAGGTGCGCGCGGACTCATCGACTCACATCTTCTTCGCGGCGGCAGCGACCTTGCCGCCCTTGGTCTTGCAGTCGGCGGCGCTCAGGCTGATCCAGCCCTTGCCCTTGCACTCGTTCATGCCGGCACAGTCGTGGGAGGCGTTGCCACAGGCGCCCTTGCCCTTGCACTCGTTGACGCCTTCACAGCTGACCTGCGCGACTTCCTTCGCGTCTTTCGCCTTGACCGGCTTATCGGCGGCGAGCGCGCTCAACGAGGCAACGGCAGACAGCAGGATCAGGCCCTTGGTGGTGTTCTTCACGTGGTGATTCTCCCCAACATGTTCGCGCCGCCCGGAAGGAGCGGTCACGTTGCGCCCTGTACGCGTGGTCCCCAACTCTGGTTTCACCCGTCCAGTACTTCCCGCACCCTACCGAAGTTGGCCTCCCGGTTTCCTGCCGCCGTCACCTGTTTGACCCCACGGTGATGTCCCTCTCCGAAGGGCGGGCGCTCGTGCTACGCGACGCTCTCAATTCTTCAGGAGTCGGAATGACGCCCATCGAGAAACGGAACCTCGTCGCGCAGTGGGCCTTCGACACGCGACCGGTGCTGCTGCGGTTTCACCTCTGGCTGGAAGACGTCGAGGTCGAGCGCGCTCAGCCCGAAGCCGTCTCGGCGCACACCTTCACACCCCGCGACATCGCCCGGTGCCTGGCCCTCACCTCGGCGGCCACCGCGCTGGGCACCAAACTTTTCGGCCAATTCGGCGAGGGCAAGGGCCTCGACAAGCAGGGCTACAACCAGGTGAAGAAGGCCGCCGACGCGGTGAGCGCGTACATGATGAGCGAGGGCCTCTGGCACCTCACCCGCTCGTTGCCGGAGAACCACGCGCTGATGGTGTGCCTGGGTGAAGGCTTGATGCCCAAAGCAGGCGAGACGCCGGAGATGGGCGCCAACCCCCTGCTCGGTTTCGGCCGCGTCTACGCCCGGCCCGAGGTGGCGCGCTTCGTCGACGCGCAGGTGCGCCGGTTGCTCAACGATCCCAAACCGCGTTTCCAGGACTTCTATTCAGCGCTGCAGAAGAAGGGCATCACCCTGTGGGGCGCCGCGGTGGACACCCTGGAGAACACCTCGCGGTTCGCGGAGGGCAAAGACACCGGCCCGATGTGCGTGCTGCACCTGTTCGATTCGCCGCTCACCGTCACCCGGCCGTACGAGGCGTACTTCGGAAATCTCACCGTGCCCGGCGCGGTGGCGAGAGAAGCCGAACGCCGCTCGGTGATGCTCGACTGGGCCACCCCGCGTGCCCAGGTGCTCGACGTCATTCAGAGCACCTACCCGGGCATCAAGAGCCAGAACGTGCACGTGTGGACGTTGGGGGGAAAGAGCCGCGTCAAGCGCATGCACCGGCTGTGGGCCGAGTGGGAAAAGCTCGGCGTGCACCTGGTGGAAGACGGGTGGATCGCCCCGACCGGCCTCGCCACCTTCAACGACTCGGGCACCTACGCGCCGACGTTCCTGGTGAAGTCGTGGGTCGACACGAAGGGCGAGACGCACGTGTTCCTGAGCGACGGTTACGCGGCCACTGCCGAAGCGATGCAGGCGGCCAGCCTGTCCGAGGTGCTCGACGTGGACTCCACCATGTCGGTGCTCTCACCCACCTTCGAGCTGCCGCACGACGAGGAGTACGCGCTGATGCGCAGCGCTCCTGGCGCTGATTTCGGCAACAAGGTGAAAGACCCGGCGATGGTGGCGCACTACCGCGACTCGGTGGCCACCGCCGAGCTCTCCAACGTGCCGCTGCGCCACCGCACCCTGCGCGCGCAGGACTTCTTGCCCGAGAAAAACTGGCGGGTGCTCGCGTCGATCGGCTACCTGAGCGACGACCCGTACACCGGCACGCACGGCGTGGAGAAGATCGACGACCTCCGCTACCGGGTCACCACGCGGCTCTACACGCACGCGGCCTCGAGCAAGATCACCTTCACCCTGCGCCTGAAGGACAGCCTCGAAGAGTCGCGCCTGGTGTTCAGCCCGCTGCTGGTGCGTTTCCTCGACGGCGATGACTTCCGGCAGCGCGCGGTGAAGATCTCCGACTCGGGGCGCATTCGCAACGAGCTGCAGACGTTGATCAGCCAGGCCCTCGAGTACGACGGCGATCGGATCAAGGTTCACTTCGATCGCATCGACGACAAGGTGTTGCCGAAGAAGAAGCAGGAGCAGATTCGCGAGATCCTGCAGTGGTACCGCACCGAGCACCCGGTCTGGTTCGAGTGGCTCGAGCTGCACGGCTGATCATTCACAAACTGCTTCTGCTCTCCCAGCTCTGCCAGCGCTCCCAGCCCTCCCAGCTCTCCCTCTCCCCGAGGGGGAGAGGGTCGGGGAGAGGGCTGACACAACTGCTTTTCCGACTACGCTGCCACTCGTGCGGCCCCTGCTTCTCCTGCTGATCCTCTCGGCCACGGCCTGCGTCACGGTGCCCAAACCCCGAGCCGCCGTGCTGCTGCCACCTTCGGTCTGGCCGCGCGACACGAACATCCACTGGTACGACATCGAGGGCGACAGCGAGGCCGAGCTGCGAAGCCAGCTCGACGCGAAAGGCCCCGAAGGCCACGACGCGTACACGACCTGGCACGTCACCTGGCGCTTCCCCCTCCTGCGCGCCGACGACGGCTGCACCACCGGCCCGGTCACCACAGACGTGCACATCAACGTCACCCTGCCCCGCTGGCGTGGACCCACCGACGAGAGTGATCCGCTGCTGCGCCGCTGGCGCCGCTACCTCGACGCGTTGAAGGAACACGAATCGGGCCACCGCGAGACGGGCTTCCGCGCGGCGAACGACATCACCGAAACACTCCCGACGCTGCCGCCGAAGCCGACCTGCGAAGAAGCCGAAGAAGCAGCCAACACCGCCGCGCGTGAAGTGCTCGAGCGGTATCGCCAGCTCGACACCGACTACGACGGTGAGACCCGCCACGGCGCCACACAAGGAGCGGTCTTCCCATGACGCCTCACGAGCCGATGGTCTTCAGCCAGGCGGTGGAAGGTCTGCTGCGCGCGCTGGGCAGCCGGCTCGACGACACCGCGAAAGATCACCTCGCCGCGCTCGGCCTCAACGTGCGCCATCGGCTCGAGCCCGCCTACCCGCTGGCCATCTGGACACAGGTGATGCGGTACGGCTCGACGCTGGTGGCGCCCACCGCCTCCCCCGCCGAGCAGATGTTCGAATTGGGGCGCCGCTTCGTCGAGGGCTACTCCGAGACGATCGTCGGGCGGGCGATGTTGACCGCGCTCAAGGTGCTCGGCCCCCGCCGCACGCTGGAGCGGATGAGCCGCAACTTTCGCTCAGGCAACAACTACACCGAGACGAAGCTGGAAGCGCTCGGGCCCACCGAGTTCAAGCTCTGGTTCAACCAGGTGAAGGAGCCCGAGTTCTACCGGGGCATGTTGAGCGCTGGTGTCGATCGCAGTGGGGCGAAGATCGTCGAGGTGCACACGCTCACGCACGACGCCACCGGAGCAACCTTCTCGATCAAGTGGACCTGATCTCCCTCTCCCCTCTGGGGAGAGGGTCGGGGTGAGGGGCCGCCAGCCTCAATCCCCCGCGAGCGCATCAGACGCCTGCTGCAGCATCTGCTGGTTCTGCTCGCCGATCTTCTCGATGTGCTTCTGCTGCGCCTTCTGCTGGTCCGACTTCTTCTTCTCGCTCTCAGCTGCGGCGGTCTCCTTCTCCTGCAGCGCCTGCTCACGCTGAGCGAGATCCCTGCTCTTCGCGTCGAGCTCAGCCGATTTGGCGCTGTTGCCGTTGCCGCCCGGCGAGTCGACGACCACGGGAATCACGGTGACCTCGTTGTTGGCGTTCGCCGCCTTCACGGTGCCCTTCTTGCCCTTGATGATCTGCACCTTGCCCTGACCGAGCGAAGCCGAGCTCACCACCGAAGAGGGACTGAGCGAACAAAGCACCAGGGCGGCGAGGGCGATCGTCATGGCGGGGAGCCTACTCGTTGTTGCCACCGGAGCGCTCGCCGTCGAGGCTGCAGGACCGATGCGCGCCTGCCTCGCCCTGCTCTGCCTGTCTGCCTGCTCTCCGCCGACGCCGCCCGCGCCCCTCGGGTTGCAAGGTGAAGGCTGGTCGCTGACCGCCCTCGACGCGGGCACGCTCGTTTACGCACGCGAAGGATCCGCCCTGGTCACCCTTCCTCCTGACGCGTTTCAGATCGGAGTGATCAGCCGGCTCGAAGAGACCGCCAGCTACGATCCGTACTGGCTCGTGGTGAACGACGGCGTCTTCACGCCGACACAGCCGATGGGCTTCGCCTGGCGCGCCCCGTCGGAAGCCACGGTGCGCCGTGAAGGCGACGACCTCGTACTCGCGCTCACGTACACGCGCTCGCTGACCGCCACTGTTCGAGCGAGCAAGGCAGCAGACGGCCACGTGGTGTTTCGCTTCGTGCCGAAAGGAACCAGCACCATCGGCTACCTGCGCCTGCGTGCCGGAGTCGATTCAGCAGAGGCCTTCTACGGCCTGGGCGAATGGTTCGATGGCGCCAATCACCGCGGCAAGCTGCGCCCGATGCAGCTCGAAGCCGACCTCAACATCGAGAGCGCGGCGACCGAGAACCACGTCTCCGTGCCGTTCCTGGTGGGCTCACGCGGCTGGGGACTCTTCGTGGAGACCCATCGCCATGGCGTGTTCGACGTCGCGAAGACGGATCCCTCGGTGGTCGACAGCATGTGGGGCACCGCCGAAGAGAGCGGGCTCGGCCTCACCTTTCACCTGTTCTCCGCGCCCAACGCGCTCGACGTGCCGCTGCAGTACTACCGGGTGACCGGCTTTCCCCGGCCTCCCGCGGACTGGGCGACCGGCCCGTGGATCTGGCGTGACGAGAGCCGCGATCAGGCGGAGGTGGAAGAAGACGTGCGGCAAATTCGTGCGCTCGATCTCCCGACGTCGGGGCTGTGGATCGATCGGCCCTACGCCACCGAGGTGAACACCTTCGACTACGACGCCACGAAGTTCCCTGACGCGGGCGGCATGGTGAACACGCTTCACGCAGCAGGTCTCAAGCTCGCGCTCTGGCACACGCCCTACCTCGCGCCGATGGCTCAGCCGATGCGCGGTGAAGCTGATCAGAACGGCTTCTTTCCTCCGAAGCAGGGCACCATGCTCAACCGCTGGAGCCCGCCGCTCGACTTCACCAACCCCCAGGCCGTCACCTTCTGGCGCGGGCTGATCAACCGCTACACGAGCAACGGAGTCGAAGGTTTCAAGCTCGACTTCGCCGAAGACGTCGTCGCCGGTTTGTCGGGCCGCAACGGCGGGTGGACCTTCGCCAACGGGGAGACCGATCGCACCATGACCGATGGGTATCCGCGCCGGTACCACGCGGCGTATCGCGCGGAGCTCGGGGCCAACGATGGCTTTCTGCTCGTGCGGCACGCGCGCTGGGGCGAACAGCAGATCGGCGTGGTGGTGTGGCCGGGCG
The DNA here is from genome assembly GCA_031412555.1 of Archangium sp. Taxonomy (GTDB): domain Bacteria; phylum Myxococcota; class Myxococcia; order Myxococcales; family Myxococcaceae; genus Archangium_A. Next base: position 20,715 of record JANODF010000496.1, read on the forward strand.
ACATCGACGCGACGCTCACGAAATACGGCGAGCGCTTCACCGAACGGGGCGGTGATGAAGTCGTCGGCGTGGGTGGGCTGCCTTCGGCCATCCGCGCGGGTGTGGGGTTGTCGATGTCTGGTTTTCCGTACTTCGCGTCGGACACCGGCGGCTATCGGCACTCACCGCCCGACAAAGAGACGTGGATGCGCTGGGTCGAACACGCGGCGCTCATGCCGGTGATGCAGACGGGTGACAGCTCGAGCCAGCCACCGTGGATCTACACGCCCGAGAACGGCCGCGACGCGCAGGCCCTCGACACGTATCGCGACTTCGCTCGGCTGCACCTTCGCCTGTTTCCGTTCTTCTGGTCGCACGTGAAGACGATGGCGTTGACGGGGCGGCCGATCGTTCGACCGTATGGTCTGCAGTTCCCTTCGCTGGGCGTACATCCGGAAGATGCGTATGCGCTGGGGGATGAGCTGTTCGTTGCTCCGGTGGAGACGAAGGGCGCGACGAGCAAGACGCTCATCAAGCCGCCGGGGAGGTGGTTCAGCTGGTGGGACGGCGCGGAGCTGATGGGTGAACCAGGGGCGCCCCTCCAGGTTCCAGCTTCGTTGAGTGCATTGCCTCTGTTCATTCGAGAAGGCGCGCTGGTGCCGATGCTGCGTCCGGGCGTCGATACGCTTTCACCCTCGAGCGATCCGGGCGTGGACAGTTTTGCGGCTGACGCGGGGGCGTTGTGGGTGCGGGTGCAGCCAGGCTCGGAGGCGTCTCAGTTCGTTTTGTTCGACGGCACGCTCGTTGGTCAAAGCGGAACGCAGTTCACTGCTACGGCCGGCTCGCGCTTCACCACTTCGGTCATTTGGGAATTGAGAGGCGTCTCCCGACCCGGGTCTGTGGAACACGACGGCGCGATCTCTGAAGTCACTTCTCTCGATGGGGTCGCCCGAGGGTTCACTTACAGCAATGGGACTTTGTTGATCAAAGCGCCCATCGACGGTCTTGCGACCACGATCGACTGAGGCTTCGACGGTCCCTCACCCGGTCCTTTCGGACCGACCTCTCCCCGCTTCGCAGGGAGAGGTTTTCTTTCAGGGGACGGGCGCACGAGAAGTGGTCGCATCGCCCAGCGATATTCCTCAGGGCGGCGCGGGTGCAGGCACAGGCGTCTTCCCGGCTTCCCGCGCGCGCAACCGCCCGATCTCCGCTTCGATTTGTTGCAGCTGCGACCGGGTGTCCTCGTGCCACTTCTGCTTCCTCGCGTCTTGCAGCACATGCCGCGCCCGCTCTGCCAACCGCTCCAGATCCGCCAACTGCCGCTCAATGGCCATGACCACCACTCCTCCTCATGCGCTCGATCTCCCCGTCACTGCGACGATCTTCATGCAGCTGAAAACCCTGGCCCCCCCACGGCCACCAGGAGACCGGAGCCGACGTGTACGCCTGCAGCGTCCACACCGAGCCGGTCGAGAACCCCGCCAGCCTCGCGGGGTTGAAGGTGCTCGCCGAAGTGATCACCCCGCCCAACACCCCACTGGGCCCGGTCAGCACATCGAGCGTGCAGCCAGCGAGCACCAGGCCCGCCTGCGGCACGTCGTTGCTCGACAGGGTGCAGGTGCCCAGGCCCGTGTACCGGCCCGAGGGCAAGTCGAAGACGGCGTAGAAGTTCTGCGAGAGCCCGGGCGGAAAGAGGAAGTTGGTCAGCTCCACGCACGCGGTGGCCTTACCGATGCGAAACACCTGATCGTCGATCACCCGCCCGTCACTGAAGCGCGCGAACTGGCTCCACAGACTCGCGCCCAGCTTCACGTTCACCCGAAACGGAGCCTGCGCGCAGATGGCGTCATCGGGCGGGAACGCGGGGTCCTCCACCGAGCGGAATTGGTACGAGACCTCACCGGCCACCGCGAGTGAAGAGACCGTGATCGCAGCAAGAGTGAGGGTTCGCCACATGGGTCAGCTCCAGGAAATTTCGTAATCGGTGTCCAACAACCCAACGCGCCGGCCCGTCACCTTCACCTGTTTGCCTCCGATTGCGGTGAGCACCTGGAGCAACACACCCTCGTGGTACGGGTGCGGCATGAAGTCGCGGCGCATCGAGAAGACGCACTGCTGCGGCGTCTTCCAGGCCACCGAGCGTGTGCCGTAGCTGACGGCCGTTTTGTAGCCAGAGGCCAGCGAGTTCATCATGCGGCGCGGATCGCTCCCGGCCAGCATCAGCAAGGTCTTGCCCACCGCGGTGCCCAGGAAGTCGTCGGTCGCCTGGCGGCCCAGTGAACGGATGCCCTTCTCCAGCGCCTCCGGCTCGGTGCCTCCGCCCAACAACTCGGCCGCCGCCCACGCCAGCGGGAGAAAGTCGGCGATGGGGTAGTTGAAGAAGTCGACGAACTTGCGGCCCATGGCGGCGGCCTTGAAGGCCTCGAGCCCTGCGGCGCCCTGGGTGCGGTGCACCGCCTGGAACAGTCCGTTGCAGAACATGCCCTTGCAGGTGTCGGTGGCGCTGGCGAGCGCGATGCGCTGCTCGAGATCGTCACCGTCGATACGAAGTACGGGTTCGATCAGCGAACGCGTCGTGGGGGGAATCAGCTCGGGGGTGGTCATGGGGCTTTCAAGTGAAGAGGAGCTGCGCACCTGCGTGAACGTTGGCTCCGACCGCGGCGAGCATCACCAACTGCTCACCGCCCAGCTTCACGGTGCCCGCCTCGAGATCTTCCGAGAAGAGCACCAGCATTCCCGCGGCGGAGGTGTTGCCGTACCGATCGACGTTCATCGCCACGCGGTCGGCCGGAAGTTCTGCGTGCCGCACGAACATGTCGAGCACACGCCGGTTGGGTTGGTGAAAGTAGAAACGCTGTACGTCGGCCGCGGTGAAGGGCGTGTTCGCCAACACCTCGGTGACCACCTGCCCCATCACCCGCGGGTAGTCGCGCGCCACCAACGGCCCGTTGACGATGAAGGCCAGCTCGGCGTCACTCGCGCGGTGCTGGTGCATGTGCTTGAGCGCGCCACCACCGCGGCGGAAGACGAGCTCTTCGTGCGCATTCATCGACATCGACGAGACGATCCGCCCCGCCTGCCCATCGTCGCCGCGCAGCACCATCGCCCCCGCCCCATCACCAAAGACATACATCGAGAGAAAACCCGAGAAGCCCTTCGCACCCGGCACTGGCTGCAGCTCGGCAGTGTACGTGTTGCGATTGACCAGAGGTGAGGTGAAGGCAGACGCCACCACCAGGATGGTCTTGAGCGCACCCGACTCGAGCATCTTGCGCGCGAGGTCGATGATGTAGGGCGTGCCACCGCAGCCGTCGTCGATCACCATCGCGTAGGCGTCGCGCCGCATGCCCAGCCGCCCGTGCAGCGCCATCGCGTCGTGCGAGAAGTTGAGCTCGTCGGGCGTGCAGGTCACCAGCAGCAGCGCATCGACCGAGCTGGCCGAGACGTCGGCCATGGTGAGCGCCTTGCGCACCGCCACCTCGCACATGTCCGTGTTGCTGATGGGGTAGAGCCCTTCACCTTCCGGCGGCGGAATGGCGATGCCGGTCTCGGTATCGAAGTCCCACAAGAAGCGGCGCTCGCGAATGCCGGTCTTCTCGAGAATGCGCTCCGCCGACCAACCCGGGATCGCCTTCGCGATGCGCTCGTTGCTCACGACGCGCTGCGGAACGAAGTGACCGACTCCAATGACCCTTGCATTCGCCACGTACGGCCTCCGGTTCGTTCGCTAAAGCAGGGGACGGACCAACCCCCAAAGCTGCGGAATCAGGCGCGAGAACCGTGGGTAATGCTTCATTCTTGAAGCACGGATGAATCGTTTAACCTGATACGGGATGATTCAAAAATGGCGCATGAGCTCCTCGAACGACACAACCGGAGACCTTTCCACGTTCGAGTGGTGACGGAACCGCCGATCACCCGCTGCTGGAGCGTCAACCTCAGCCTCACCGGAATCGGCCTCATCGGGAGCCCCCGGCAAGACGAAGGGCCGCGTGAAGGACAGGCGCTGGAGCTCGAGGTGATGCTGCCCACCGAAGCGGTGCCGCTGCGAGCCAGAGGTGAAGTGCGCTGGCGCCACGAAGCGGTCTCGCGCAACGAACACGCGGCGACGGCGTTCGGGGTGGTGTTCACCGGCTTCGAAGACGACGGAAAGGTGCGGCTCGCGCGGTACCTCGAAGGGCCTCCGGTTCGCGTGGCCGTGGCCTATGCCGATGCCGACACGCGCAAGCTGTTCGAAGCGGCGCTCTCCGACGTGGTGCAGCTGGAGTTCGGCCAGGAGAACCCGGAGGTCGAAGCGATCCTCGCGCGCGGTGACGTCTCGGCCCTCGCGGTGTGCGGTGACGATGAAGTGCAGGCGATGTTGCTGGTGCAGCTGGCCGCCGCAGTGACGGAAGACAACCTCACCTTCGAGGGCAAACCGCGCGATCTCGCCGCCCGCATCGTCTACTGCGCACGAGGTGAGCCGGTGCACCTGGCCGCGCTCTTCAACGAGAAGAAGCTGTACCGCTCGGTCGCTTTGCCGCTCACCGATGAGGCGCTGCGTGAAGCGGTGATGGATGCCTGCGGTGAACACGCCATGCGCGTGGAGCAGGAGCGCATGTCGCAGGAGCTCGAGCGCAACCTGCAACGTGAACGCGCGCTGCGAGCCGGCCCGGTGGCGCTCCCGGTGGAGGCGGGCCCGGGGTTTCAGAGCGCACGCATGAAGGCGGTGCTCGAGCAGGTGCGCACGGTGGCGCCGTACAAGGTGTCGGTGTTGCTGCAGGGCGATACGGGCACCGGCAAAGAAGTGCTCTCGCGCATCGTGCACCGCATGTCGGATCGGCGAGACGGGCCCTTCGTGGTGCAAGACTGCGGCACGCTCACCGAGACCCTGCTGGAGAGCGAGCTCTTCGGCCACGTGCGCGGCGCGTTCACCGGTGCGGTGTCGGATCATCCCGGCCTCTTCGTGCTGGCCGATGGTGGCACGGTGTTCCTCGACGAGATCGAAAACACCACGCCGTCGCTGCAGGCGAAGTTGTTGCGCGTGCTGGAGACCGGCGAAGTGCGCGCGGTCGGAGGCACCCTGACCCGGCGTGTCGACGTGCGCCTGGTCACCGCCAGCAACCGCGATCTCTCGGCCGACGTGAAGACGGGGCGGTTTCGTTCAGACCTCTTCTTCCGCTTGAACACCTTCACCATCGAGGTGCCTCCACTGAAGGAGCGCAGCGAAGACGTGGTGGCGCTCTCGCGCTACTTCGTGGACTTCTTCAATCACCAGCATCGCAAGGGCGTGATGGGGCTCTCGGTGGCCACCGAACGCGCGCTGCTGGCGGCGCCCTGGCCCGGCAACGTGCGCGAGCTGCGCAACGTGGTCGAACGCGCGGTGCTGCTGTGCCCCACCGGTGCGTTGATCGAACCCGCCCAGCTGCCCCCGGCCTACCGCGCGCCGAACGGAGAAATCTCCACCTCGTTGAGCTCACGCCTCGAGCAGACCGAGAAGGAGACGCTGCGAGAAGCCCTCGCTCGCCACGGCGGCATCGCGCGCAGGGCCGCCCTCGAGCTGGGCATGAACCCGGTGACCTTCGCTCGTCGCGCGAGGAAGCTGAAAGTCGAACTCGGAACTCCCTCTCCCTTTGGGAGAGGGTCGGGGTGAGGGCTATTCTTTGCCCATGGCATCGAAACAAAGCCCCCTGCAGACCGTCGGTCTCGTGCTGGTCCTCGGCGGCCTGGTCGTCGCCCTCATCGCCAGCTTCTTCCTCTCAGGCGAAGACCACCTCCCGGGGCGCTTCTACATCGAGCGTCAGGCGTACTGGAACGGCGGCACCTACTACATGAAGTACACCTGGCTCACGGTGCTCTTCACGTTGCTCGACGGGGTCATCATTCCGATGCTCATCTTCATTGGTCTTGGCGAACTGCTGCGAAACCGCGACGCCGACTCGCCGCCGCCGCTCGATTGGGACGCCACGCAGCGGGCGCGGCGGCTGAAGGCGGTTGCGTTCGTGCTGATCGCCTCGGTGTTGTGGCTCGCGTACACGGGCGCTGCCGTCGTGGCCCCTCAGTTGCTCAAGCCGGCCGGGTTCTTCGCCACGCTTCTCCTGCTCTTGGTGCCCATCATTCCCGGGGTGATCATCGCGTTCATCTTCGAAGCGTTGGTGGCGCCGCGCTACGTCGAAGGGCAAATCGAATCGATGCAGATCCTCGTCGACAAGAACGTCTCGACCGCGCACCTGGTGGTGTCGGGAGAAGCGTTCGAGACACCAGCCGCTTCGGTCGCCCACCTGGCGCAAGGCGCGCGGGTCGGTCTCCTCACCAGCGGGTTCTTCAACACCGTGTTGCGCATCGAGCGGCGCGGCTGAACGCGCAAATTGCGCTGGAACCCGGTTTGCAACCATCCGGCCCATGACTTCAGAGCAGAGCCTGTTCGAAAAGCTGGGCCGCGAGCTGTATCAAACGGAAACCTCGGCGGTGGTGCACAGCCGCCGCGAAGCCGCCCGCCTTCCCGACACACCTGTGGCTGCGGCGTTGTTGCAGGTCGCCGAGCACGCGGAGCTGCGGCTGGCCAACCTGCCCGCCGCCATCAAACAACGGCCCGAGCTGGCCATCGGCAAGAGCGCAGGGCGATTCCTCTCGGCGATGCGGCAGCTGGTGATCGACCGGCTGGTCGATCGCGAACGCTCCTTCCGCGGCACGCTGCTGGGCATGCACCATGGCATCGACCTGGTTCGGCTGATCCTCTCCCTGGCCACCGAGCAGGGAGAGTCCGAGCTGGCGGGCTGGTGCAAGAGCTGGCTGGAGACGCGTGTGCCGCTGGTCGAGCAGGCGACGGCGCAGCTCGAGTGGTTTGCCCGCCACCCGCGTGAGGCGATCGAGTCGGGCCGTTCGACGCTGGCGCTCCACCACGATTGACGTTCAGTCCCAGGGGTTGAACTGACCGTCACCTGCGACCCAGAAACGAACTTGCGGGGGAAGTTCGCCCTGCCCCTGAAAGACGCCTGAGCTGACCATCCTCCACGGCGCACCGCACATCGAGTCTGCGATCTCGCGCGAGATGAGCAGGTGGCCCGACACCGGAGCACTCGCACGCAGCTCACTGCCCTTCACGCACAAGACGGAGAGCACCGCGGCACACGGCGTGTCCACGACCGAGCCCACCTTCGCGACGAACTTCTCCTGGCTGAGCAGGGTCGAGGTCAGGCCGCGGCAGGGGCCGCTGCGCTTCGGCGCCGGCGCCGGCTTCGGTGGTGGTGGCAGCGGAGCAGGGCTCTCTTCGTGGACCCACGCGTTGAGTTCTTCGGGATCCTGACTCAGGAACCAGACGCCCAGCATCACCACGACGAACGCCCCGGCGGCCCACAAGATGATCCTGCGCTGATTCACCTCATCAGCGTGGCACACGGGCTGCGCGTTCGAGGAGGAGAAGAGGCCCGCTCTTGCGGTAGAAGCGGCGCATGGCCTTCGCCTTCACCGAGATCCTCCCGCTTCACCACGACGACACGCCCTGGCGCCTGCTCACCCGGGACTTCGTCAGCACCTTCGAAGCGGATGGGAAGACGTTCCTCAAGGTCGACCCGCGCGCGTTGACCCTGCTGACGAAGACGGCGATGCGCGACATCGCGCACCTGCTTCGCCCCGGGCACCTGCAGCAGCTCAAGAACATCCTGGAGGACCCGGAGGCTTCGAAGAACGACAAGTTCGTCGCGCTCGACCTGCTCAAGAACGCGGGCATCGCGGCGGGCGGGGTGTTGCCCATGTGCCAGGACACCGGCACCGCGATCATCAAGGGCAAGAAGGGCCAGTACGTAGTGACCGGCGGTGGTGACGAAGAAGCGATCAGCCAGGGCGTGTACGCGACGTACACCGAGACCAACCTGCGCTACTCGCAGCTCGCCCCGCTGACGATGTACGAAGAGAAGAACACCGGCTCGAACCTGCCCGCTGAGATCAAGCTCAGCGCCACCGACGGCGATGCCTACAAGTTCCTCTTCATGGCCAAAGGCGGCGGCTCGGCCAACAAGAGCTACCTGTACCAGGAGACCAAGGCGCTCCTGAACCCCACCTCGTTGCTCAAGTTCCTCGACGAGAAGCTGCGCACGCTCGGCACCTCGGCGTGCCCTCCGTATCACCTGGCCGTGGTCATCGGCGGCACCTCGGCGGAGACCGCGCTGGAGACCGCGAAGCTCGCGTCGGCGCGGTACCTCGACACCTTGCCCACCCAGGGCTCGATGCTGGGTCACGGTTTCCGCGACGTGGAGCTGGAGAAAGAAGTGCACAAGCTGACGCAGCGCCTGGGCATCGGCGCGCAGTTCGGCGGTAAGTATTTCTGTCACGACGTGCGCGTGATTCGCCTGCCGCGGCACGGCGCCAGCTGCCCGGTGGCGATCGCGGTGAGCTGCTCGGCAGACCGGCAGTGCCTGGGGAAGATCACCCAAGACGGCGTCTTCATCGAAGAGCTGGAGAAGGATCCCGCGCGGTTCCTCCCGGTGGTCGACGAGGCGGCGCTGGGTGGTGAGGTGGTGAAGATCGATCTCAACCAGCCGATGTCGGAGATCCGCGCGCTGCTCTCGAAGTACCCCATCAAGACCCGCCTCTCCTTGTCGGGGCCGGTGATCGTGGCGCGCGACATCGCGCACGCGAAGTTGAAGGAGGCGCTCGACGCCGGCAAAGGGCTGCCGCAGTACTTCAAGGATCACTGCGTGTACTACGCGGGCCCCGCGAAGACGCCCGAGGGCATGGCGAGCGGAAGTTTCGGCCCCACCACGGCCGGCCGCATGGACTCGTACGTCGATCTCTTCCAGCAGCACGGCGGCAGCTTCGTGATGCTGGCGAAGGGCAACCGCAGCAAGGCGGTGACCGACGCGTGCAAGAAGCACGGTGGCTTCTACCTGGGCAGCATCGGTGGTCCGGCCGCGCGCCTCGCGCAGGACTGCATCAAGAAGGTGGAAGTGCACGAGTTCCCGGAGCTCGGCATGGAGGCGGTGTGGAAGATCGACGTGGTCGACTTCCCCGCGTTCATCGTGGTCGATGACAAGGGTAACGATTTCTTTTCAGCCCTCATGCCGCCGGGTACGAAGGCGTAGTTGAAACGAGATCCCCTCTCCCTTCGGGAGAGGGTCAGGGTGTGGGGGAGGGGTCAATGGAGCCGATCAAGAGTTGCGTCGTGAGAGTCCTCGATGAATCGTCGTGGGCCGAAGGTTGCCCCCCAGAGCGTTCGCTCGTCGCGCTGTTCGCTGTCCTGGAGACGGCTGCACTCGACAGGCTCTTGCGCGACGTGACTCTGCGGGTGTCGGAAGAACTCAAGCCTTCGGAGGCGCTCCGCGACATTTTGAGCGGTCGCCAGGTCTTCGATGCAGCCGGTTTCGAGTTTCCGGGCGGCGAGGAACTCGTCGACGCCTTCGAGTATCGGGAGGCAAGCACCCTGATGGCTCGCGCGCCCCTCAAGAGCATCAGCCACGCGATCGAAGCAGTGCAGGCGTCAGTGAGCGCTGTCGTCGCGCATCGGGAGAGCGCGCGCCGTCGCGCGGACCCGAACGAAGAACTCACTTCCCCCCGGCAAATGTGGTCGCGAGCTCATGACGTGACCGAGGCGTGGCGGTTCGTTCTCGCCGTGCTCCGCGACAATCAGGACTGAGGCTTCGTCGCCCCGTCGTCCCACGAGATCTCATACTCGGCCGAGTCGATGCCGAGCGGCCGCCCCACGACCTGACCCGTGTGGCCCACCGCGCGCAGCACCGCGAGCATCACGCCCACGTGGTACGCGACCGGCTGCATGTCTTTGTTCATGCGCATCAGGCCTGAGCGCGGCCCCTTCGGCTCGTACTCGCGAGAGCCGTACGTCACGACGGAGCGATAGCCGACGCCGGCGCCTTTCAAGATCTGCGTCGGGCCAGCGAGCGCGACCACGCTGAAGAGCATTCGGCCCGCCGGCGTGCGAGAGAACGCGTCGACCGTCGCACCACCACAAGCTTGCAGCGCCTCGACGTGGCCGCCGTACGTCTTCTCGAGCAGATCCGCGCTTCGGTACATCAGCCGCATGAAGTCACTGATCGGGTACGAGACGAGATCGCGGTGACGCACACCTTCCGGCAACACCTTCGCCGCTTCCGCGCGCGCTTCGGCACCGGCCTTCTGCTCGACCAGCTTGAGCACCTCGTTGATCATCATGCCGCGCACCCGATCGTCCGGCGTGCAGAGGGCGAGGCGTGACGACAGCTCCTGCGGATCGGTGGGCATGGGCTCCTTCTATCCTGCCTTGATGGCTTCGGCCGGTGGCGGGTGGCCGAGGAAGAGCAGCGGGCTGAAGGTGTAGCCGTAGGCGCCCGAGTTCGTCACCGCGAGGAGATCCCCGACTTCCGGCTCGGGCAACTCGACTTCGCCGAAGGTATCGAGCGGCGTGCAGAGCGGGCCGGTGATGGTTCGCGTCGTCATCGGGGCATCGGGCCGCGAGAGGTTGAGCACCGTCACGCGCTGCGCGTCTTCGGGCGCGAGATGGCCGGTGGCTCCGAGGTGATGGTTCATGCCGCCGTCGAGCATGACGAAGTGTTTCCCCCGCGAACGTTTCTCCGAGACCACGCGCGCGACGTAGAGCCCCGCGGGGCCCACCAGCCAACGCCCGAGCTCGAGCACCGCCTCGAGCTGCTGGCCGGTGGCTGCGCGGAACTTCTCGAGCATGGTGCCCAGCCGACGGCCGCACGCTTCGATGTCGAGCTCTTCACCCGAACCCAGCACCCCGAAACCGCCGCCGAAGTTCACCGTGCGCACGGGAAGCCCCAGCCGCTCCACCAGATCGAGCGTGGCCGCCGCCGCTGCTGCGAAAGCGCCGACGCTGGTGCACTGCCCTCCGGGATGAACGTGAAGGCCCTCGAAGTCGATGGCCGCGGCGTGGCGTCGAAGGTGCTCGGCAGCGAGGGCGAGTTCTTCTTCGTCGATCCCGAACGGACTGGGCCCGCCGATCATCGGCACCCGGTACGCTTGGGCTCGTTGCGAAGGGTTCAGCCGCAACCGCACCCTCGCCCGCTTTCCCATCGCAGCGACCGCGTCGAGCTCACGAAGCGACTCCACGCTGATCAACACGCCGCGCTCCACCGCTTGCTGCAGCTCGTGCGGCGTCTTGCCCGGCCCCGCGAAGCTGAGCTGTTCGGCTCGCCACCCGCAACGCAGCGCAAGCTCCACTTCACCCCATGACGACACGTCGAGCCCACCCACCAGCCCGTGCAGGGAGCGCACCAGCTCTGCGTTCGGGTTGGCCTTCACGGCGTAGAGCAGCGTGGCCGGCAGCGCCTTCTTCGCGCGCAGCACGCGTTCGTGCAGCACCGGGAGGTCGTAGAAATAGAACGGCGTGCCGTGCTGCTGTGCGAGCGCGGCCGCGGCCGCCGCCGTCAGAGAGCCCCGGCTCATGTGGCGAGGGTGAGCTCGACCATGATGCCGCAGTGCAGGCAGTTCATGCGCGCCGGCCAGCCGGGTTGGTTTTCCGGCACCGAGACCGGCTTGCGGCACCTCGCGCAGGCGACCTCAGTGGCGCCGAGCAACGCGCGCTGCCGCCACGACACGTACGCGACCAGCGGCCCGATGATGAGGGAGAGCGGCAACGAGCAGAGGTGCAGGTGCGGCGCGGGCACCACCAACAACATGAAGTTCGAGACGAACAGCGCGATGCCCGAGACGATCATCATCCGGCTCATGGCGCGGCGGAACCGTTGCCAATGCGTCAGGTGCCGCGCGGGCAGCGTCATCACCAGCCCCGGCCGGGTCGAGTCCATCATCCCGATGCGTACTGAGGTTGGCTCCATGCTCGACAACTCGTATGCGGCTTCGGGGGCAAAGTCAGGCCCGGATGAACCGGTACTCGGTCAGAGGCCCTGCCCCTTTCAAGCTGAACTGATGCGCTGCGACACCCGCGGCAAGGTCCCTGCTCGCCGTGGCCGTCGAGAGCTTCACGTGCAACGACCGATAGTCGCGGCGCGAGAACCAACGGCGCTTGAAGTGCACGCGCGCCTTCGCGAGCCGAGAGTCGCTGGTTTCCCGCGCTGGCCGAACGTCGAGGCTGAACTGCACGAGCGCGTCTGCCAGCGCCTGCAACGCGAACTCGACGAAGGCGGTGGAGTGCCCTGCCTGGTCCGACCGCCTCAGCGCCGCGTAGTACTGGCGTTGGCGGTCGCGAACGATGGACTCCACCGGCACGAACTGAAGAAGCGCGCTGTGCTCGCGGTGCACCACCTGCTGCCAAAGCCGGGCGATGCGGCCATTGCCATCGAGAAACGGGTGAATGAAGAGGAGCTCATAGTGCACCACGCAGCCAGCGATCAGCGGCGAGTGCTTCTCGCGACGCAGCCACCGGAAGAGCTCGTCGACGTGGTGCGAGACCAGGTGTGCGGGAGGCGCGAGGTGGGTGAGCGTGTCTCCGCGGAAGACACCGACGCCTGAAGTCCTGAAGCGGCCCGCATCTGGCTCGAGGCCACGCATCAACATCGCGTGCGCTTCCAGCAGGCTCTTCCGTTGGCTGGCCTTCCAGCGATCGAGGCGCTGATAGACGTCGTTGACGTTGAGGATCTCGCGGACGTCCTTTTCGCGACCCAAGACCCGCTTGCCCTCGAGTACCGCCGTCACCTGGTCGACCGACAACGGGTTGCCTTCGATCGCAGTCGACGCCTGCACGGAGCGGACGCGGTTGCGCTTTCGGAGGAGCGGCTGCGGTTGTTGAACGGAGAGGCCCTCGAACCTGCCGAGCGAATGGTCGATTCGGCTCAGCGAGGAGAGGACCTTCGGGGTGAAGTGAAACCGCGGCATCATTCGGTTGATAGTATCAGATGATTCTATGTTCTCACCCCGACCTCTCCCGTAGACACTTCAGTTGTTGGCTTCGTTCTTCTCGAGGGCATGGGCGATTCGCACGAGTTCATCGAGGTTCTGCCGGGGCAACACGCCCACGTACCGATCGGCGTGCGTCACCATCACCATCGGGTCGGAGCTGTCCTTCATCTGCTCCATCACCGCGGTGAGCGGCTGACTGGCTTCCACGCCGTTGAACTCGTTGCGCATCACCGTCTCGACCTTCGCCTGAGGGCCGTGCTTCTCCAGTCCGGCCAGCAGCTCCTTGAAACCCAGCGTGCCCACCACGTCGGTGCCGCGCATCACCGGGAACTCCGACTGAAACGTGCTGCGGAAGATCCGGCTGGCGACTTCGAGCGTGCCCTCCGCGTCGAGGGTGGGGCCCTTCACCATCACGTCGCGCGCCTTCAACGCCTGCAGCGCAAAGCGGGTGCGCACCTCTTTCACCTCACGTCGCGCCCCCATCCAGATCCACACGGCGGTGAGCAGAAAGATCGGCCCGTAGTGCAGACCGGCGATGGCCAACACGATGGAAAGCAACTGCGCCACCCGCGAGGCGTAGTGGGTCGCTCTCACGTACGGCATGAACCAGGCGAGCACCGCTCGCAGCGCACGCCCTCCATCCATGGGGAAGATGGGCAGCAGGTTGTACACGCCGAGGATCAGATTGAACCACGCGAGCTGGGTCACCTGGCTCGCGTCAGGGTCGTCGTAAGCGCGCATGGGCGAGATGCCCACCGTCGCCGCTGACGCTCCGAAGAAGAGCGCCGAGAGCAGCAGGCTCACCGCGGGCCCCGAGAGCACCACGAACAGCTGCACCTTCGGGGTCTCGGGCATCTCGTCGATGTTGGAGAAGCCGCCCATCGGCGTCAGGGAGATCTCCCGCGTCTTGAGCCCGAAGGCGCGCGCCATCAAAGCGTGCCCCAGCTCGTGCAGCAGCACCGAGGCCGCCACGCCCAGACCGAAGATCAACACCGAGATCAGCTCGCGCGTGCTCGCACCTTGCCGCGCTTCGACCAGCACCACCCACGCGAGCACCAACACGAAGGTGACGTGCACCTCGAGCTGAATGCCCGCGACCGAGCCCATCACTGCCGACCACGAGTTGTTCGCCGTTCGCTTCACGGGCCCGACTTGAGCACTTGCGCGAACTCAGCGGCCGCCGAACTTGCGCGGGGGCTGCGCGCGCAGGTAGGTCCACACCGCGGTCAGCTCGTCTTCCGACATCGCCGCGTACGCATCCCACGGCATGAATGGGTCAATCGTGCGCCCATCGGGCCGCTTGCCGGTGCGCATCGCGGTGGTGAAGTCGGCGTAGGTCCACTTGCCCAGGCCCGTCTCGTCGTCGGGCGTCAGGTTCGGAGGAATCGGCAAACCCGGCGCGCCCGACAACTTGCCGCCCGACAAGGTCTCACCGTGGCAGCCCTGGCACTGCAACCGCAGCACGTACTTGCCGAACTCGGGCCCGGCGCTGGGTGGGACCTCTGCGTCGTGTTTGCGCTCGTGATCCACCTGGTCGGCGGTGGTGACGTCGAGCCAATCGAGGCCATGAAAGATGTACGAGAGCGCGGTGATCTTCAGCGGCGGGTTCTGGCGATCGACCGGCGGAGCGCTGCGCAGGTACGAGAGGATGAGGCCCAGGTCGCCATCCGTCATGTACTGGTACTCCTTCGAGTCCATCACCTCGGTGGGGTAGCCGCTGGGTTTGATGCCGTGGCGCACCGTGCGCACCCAGTCGACGTCGGTGTACGCGAGCACCGCGCTGCCGGCGCCTCTGGTCAGGTTGGCCCCGTAGACCGTGCCGAGCAGGGGCACGTCGAGAATGAGCGCGCCCGCCGCGTCGTCGCCGTGACACTTGCGGCAACCGCGTGCGCCGAAGAGCCGCTGGCCTTCTTTCGCGCTCGCTTCGTCGTCAGGCACGGCCACCGCGGCGGGCTGAATGTCCCAATGCCGCTTCACCTTGCCCATCGCCCGCGCATACGCCCACCCCGACACGCCGACCGTCACCAGCAACGCCAGACCGAGCACGGCACCGACCCACTTGAACGCCCGTTTCATCGCCCCACCCTTGTTGAAAGAACGGCCCCTCTCCCCGCGTCGTCGCAGGGAGAGGGCGTCTCAAGCCTCAGTTCGCCAGCGCGAGCTCTTGCGAGATGTGGCCCATCAGCTCGGCTGAGTAGTGATCGCTCAGCTGCACATAGGCGCACTGCAACCGGGGCTCGGCGCCGATGCGGGTCTTCTCACGCTCCGCATCCATGCCCAGCTCGAGCGTCTTCGCGCCGGCTTCTTTGCCACGCAGCAGCATGCGCCAGAGCAGCTGCCGGTAGACGCTCACCTCGCGCTGCTCACCGTCGAGCCCGCAGATGGCGGCCACCATGCGATCACCGCTCAAGAAGCTGATGCCCACCGCGACGGCCTTGCCATCAGCCGGGCCGCCGAACTCGGGCGCC
This sequence comes from Archangium sp., assembly GCA_031412555.1. Classification (GTDB taxonomy): domain Bacteria; phylum Myxococcota; class Myxococcia; order Myxococcales; family Myxococcaceae; genus Archangium_A. The sequence continues at coordinate 35,951 of JANODF010000496.1, forward strand.
AGGTGCAAGGCCATCAACTCCCAGCCCGGCGTCTTCCACAGCTGCTGCACCACGTCTTTGGGCAGATCGAACGTGTTGAGGCGGCGCTTGCGATCCTTCACGCGCTTGTAGAGCGCATAGAAGTGTTCGAACTCGGCCTGCGTCGGCTCAGGGTCGACGCCGTGTTTGAACCTGCGCGCGGTGAACTGGTGCTGCACTGCCTGTACCTCGGCACGAACGCGGCGGCGGGTACGGCTGCCCAGGGTGGCGAAGAACTCGTCTTCGGTCTTCCACCGCGAGAGATCCACCACGTGACCTGCCAGCATCGGCATCTTCACCAGGCCGTGCTCGAGCAACACCCCGTCGAGCTCCACGTCGCCTTCCGGCAGGTCGCGCAACACCAGGCTGGTCGCCCCCACCGCGCGTTGCACGTTGGCCGCCGCTTCCAGGATGAGCGAGAGCGCCTCTTGCCAGGGGCCCGTGCGATCGAGGAACAGGTGATTGCCCTCGGTGAGCAACGATCCCATGCCCATCGCCCGCGAGGTGAGGAAGTAACGATCGGTCGCGCGCGCCTGCTCGATGCGATCCGACACCTCGGCGCGCATCAACATGTCGTCCTTCCACAACGCGTCGGTGAAGAAGGTCGCCGCCACCGGCTTGCCCGCACTCTTCACCACGAAGTAGTGCCAGCCCCAATTGCTCTCGGGCTCGTCACGGCCGGTGAAGATGGTCTCGAACGCCGCGAGCGTGGCGTGATCGAAGTTGCTGCGATGGCCCACCAGCGCGTCCCACTCGGAGGCGGGAATGGCGGTGATGCTGGTGTGCGTGTCCAGGGTGAGCAACGGGCCGGTGGTGCCGGGGTTGATCACCGGGGGCGCGCGCACGGGCGCCGCTGGCGCGACCTCGAACAAGCGGCTGAGCTTGCCCAGGCGTGAACGGGCCTGCGACTCGGCGTGCGTGTCGAACTCCCGCTCCACCTCGGCCAGGGTGAGCCCCACGTCTTCGAGCGCCTTCGGGTAGTGGTGCTGCAGTGCCTGCGAGAGCGCGGTGAGATCGGCCAGGCTGTGATGCCGGGTGATCGACAACCGCACGCCGCTGCGCTTGAGCGGCACCGCGGGGTACGTGGCCACCGTGAGAAAGAAGCCTTCACTCGCCAGCCGCTGCACCACCGCGTACGACATGCGAATCGGGCCACCCTTGATGAAGAAGATGGGCGTGCCGTTCTTCTCCAGCAAGGGCAGCTCGCGGGTGGTCAGCTCGGTGTTGAAGTGGTCGATGCGCTCGTTGAGCTCGCCCTGATACTTCGTGATGTCGGGCGAGAGGTGAATGTCGGCGCTGGCGATGGCCGCGCCCAGCATCGGGGGCTGCACCGGGCCACCGAAGGTGAACGGCCCGCCGCACAGGCGCACCTGATCGCGCATCTCGGGGTCGGGGAATACCAGGCAACCACCGGCCGAAGCGAAGGCCTTGTTGAGTGAGGTGGCGATCACCATGCGCGGGTGCCAGCCCATGCGACTCAAGTGCATGCCGCGCCCATTTTCACCCGCGAGGCTCATGCCGTGCGCGTCGTCGCAATAGATGTGCAGGTTCGGGTAGTGGTTGAGCAGCCGCTTGAGCTCCTCCACGTCGGGCAGATCGCCGAACATGCTGTAGACGCCGTCGAGCAGGTACCAGATGCGCCGGTGCAGGGGCGCCAGCTCAGCGATGCGTTTCTCCAGCGCCGCCCAGTCACCGTGACGAACCAGCTCGACCAGGGTGCCCTGGGCGCGCGCCTGCGTCGAAGCGAGCTGCACCGAGTGGTGCACCATGCGGTCGAGGAGGATCGCGTCTTTCTCCTGGCAGATGACGGGGATCGCCGAGAGATGGCCCAGCGTGGTGGTGCTCACCGGCAGCACGTGCGCGCCGAAGAGCTTGCTCAGCTTGAACTCCAGCTCGGTGTACGGAGGCGCCGAGAGATACGCGCGCGAAGAAGAGAACTGCGTGCCGTACCGATCGACCGCGCGGTGCACCCCTTCGATGAGCCGGGGATCGGTCTCCAGGCCCAGGTACGAACACGAGCCGAAGCTGAGCATCTGCTTGCCCGCCAGCTGCAGATGTTTGCCGTCGAGCGGCGTGTCCTCCGCATACTGATGGAGCAACCGCTGCTGCCGCCCCATGTTCACCACGTCGTAGATCGTCTTCTGCAGTTCAGACGCTTCCATGTGTACGCCTCCCCTTTGAACAACACCTTGAACGCAAGACTCCAGCGCTCTCGTCGCTGAACGTCAGCGAACGAGCCCCCGAACGACTTCAGCTGTGGTGACGGGCCCCCCGGCCTCTCCGTCAAATCGTCAAGACGCTACGGCGTCCATTCGATGTGGAGCATCGCCCCGGGCCCAGGAGACGCGCGCACGGTCACGCGCGGTTCCTTCGCACCGATGGCGGCGACCGCTGCTTCGAACAACCCCTGGTAGTACGTGGGCAAACCAAACACTTCGCTCAGCTGCACCTTCGCGTCGCGCTCTCCGAGCTCGATCAGCGTGGCCACCTGATAGTTGTTGTTGTTTTTGAAGATGCGCTCGACGCGCTGAAGGCTGCGCCGCGGCCCGATGAGCTTGAGCCCGGCCGAGAGCGCCTTGCCGATGAGACCTTCTTCCAGGCCCGAGACCGCGCGGTGACCGACGCGGCGAACCGCTTCTTCCTTGCGATCGTCGGGATAGACGACGGAGGCGATGAACTCGATCCAGCGGTGAAAATCGACCGCCGGGTAGCCGGGCCGAAGGGGCTTGTCGAGATCGAGCCCCTTGGCTCGGAGTTTTTCGCGAATGGGTGGTGTGAGCATCGCACCGAGGCCCTTGATGAAGAGGCCTTCGACGCTCTGCGAGAATTCGATTTGTTCTGTGGGAGGCATACGGGGGGAGACGCATCGTACCTTGCCGTCAGTGGAGCACGTAGATCTTCGACACGATGAACGGGGGGTGCAGCAGATCTTCGGTGATGAGCGGGTTGAGTGCAGCCAGGCGGTATTCCTGGTCGGAGGCCACCACGAGCGGGGAGATGCCCGCGACGGGCGGGAGGAACTGTGCGCTGACCGGGAAGTCGAAGAGCTCGCTGTCGTCGGAGAGCACCTCACGCGCGCCGGTGGTGGTGTTCACCCGCAGC
>JANODF010000497.1:0-3135 GCA_031412555.1 Archangium sp.
GCTCAAGAAGATCCTCGAGGATCAGGCCGACCTGATGCTGGAGGCCCGCGTCGAAGAAGAGGTGAAGACCAAACGCCTCGAGCTCAAGTCGTTGATGAACGAAGTGGGCGAGCTGATGCCTCAGCTGCAGCAGGCGACTCAGGGCAGCGAGTTCGGCCAGGACGCGCTGGGCAAGGCCCTCAAGGCGCTGGAGCAGGCGAAGCTCGCGGGCGAGTCGGCCGAGCTCAAGAAGGTCACCGACAGCATCGACACCCTCACCAGGACGGTCAGCCTCTTCAGGGGTGTGCTGCAGCGGATCGGGCGTTGACTATGTTTCTGGGTCGCTCCACCTCGGCCAGACCTCCGCTTCGCTCCCGTCTGTCTCGCGCAGCGTTCCGCTGCTACCGGTTCCGCTCAGGGTCTCTGGGTCGCTCCACCTCGGCCAGACGTCCGCTTCGCTCCCGTCTGTCTCGCGCAGCGTTCCGCTGCTACCGGTTCCGCTCATGAGCAGCGATCGCGCCTCACAGCTCGTCGAAGCGGGAATCTGGCTCAAGCTGTCAGGTGATCGGGAAGGCGCCCGGAAGTTGTTCGAGCGCGCGCTCAAGCTCGACCCGGGCAATCAGAAAGCAGCCCAGTTGCTCGCCGGTGCACCTGCTCCGGGCGAAGACGGCGCGCCTCCAGCCTCCACCAAGACGCCTGCGCCGCCGTCGATCGCGAGCTCGATCGGGACCAACCCCTTCGAGCGCCCCGACCGCCGCACGCAGGTGGAGTGGGGCCCCTCGACCCAGCCGCTCCCCGAAGCCGACCTCGAGGGTGACTGGGGCCGTTTGACGGGCGCGGCCACGCCGGTGCCCCAGCCGATGCCTGCGTCGAGCGGCGAAGATCCCGGGCCGTACACCGCCTCGTCGTCCTCCAATGTGGTGCTGGGCAACAACACGCCGGTACCGAAGTCGACGCTGTTGTTCCCCGCCGCGAAGGGTGCCGCGCCGCGCACCACGCTGCAGCTCTTTGGCCCCGACGATGAAGAGGTGCCTGTCGCACCGAAGACCATCGAGCTGGGTGGCGATGCCGGCCCCGACGCCCCGCCGTCGTCGACGCCCCCGCTGTTCGGTTTCGGCCCCGCTGAGCCGGCGCCCATGACGGTCACCTTCGGGGCCTTGCCCACGCCTTCGCCTTCCACGCCGCCGTTGTTCGCCAGTTTGCCCGCCGCCTCGCCCGCTCCGCTGCGGCCCGAGCCCATGGGCCAGGCCTGGGCGTGGGCGAGCAGCAGCCCGCCGCCGCAGGAGCCGCGCACCGTCGAAGAAGAGTTCATGCCGGTGCCGCGGCCGTCACCGTCACTGGCGCCGCGCGCGGAGTCGGCCTGGGATCAGCGCAGCAACCCCGGCATCAAGCTCGAGGCGGTGGTGGGGCGTGATCGCGCGCTCGATCTCATCTCGGCCGACTCGAAGGTGTCGCCTTCTCCCCAGTCACGCAAAGAAGAGATCCGCGCGATCCTTCGAGGGGCGCGTGACCTGCTCGATCTCGACGATCACAGCGGCGCCATGGAGCTGATCGTCAAGGCGCAGGAGATCGCGCCCGATGACCCCGAAGTGCTGCTCATGCGCGAGCGCAGCGAAAAGACGCTGCTGGCCATGTTCGAGTCGAAGCTGGGCAAACCCGAGACGATTCCCCGGGTGCTGCTCAAGGACGACGAGATCATCTGGCTCAACCTCGATCACCGGGCCGGCTTCGTGCTGGCGCAGATCGACGGCACGGTCAGCTTCGACGATCTCTTCTCGGTCTCGGGCATGTCGCGCATCGACACGGCCCGCATTCTCGCCCAGCTGGTGGAAGAGGGCGTGATCAGCCGCGGATGATCGCGGTCCACTTCGCGCGCACCACCAGCTTGCCGTGCTGGTTCGTGGTCTCGGTGGTCACCGTGAGGAAGTCGAGGCTGCGTTTGGTGAGGATGTCGGTGATCTTCCCGCTGGTGGTGAGCTTGTCGCCCGATCGCACCACCTCGAAGAACTCGAACGACTGCTCGCCGTGCACCAGCCGCAGCAAGTTGAGCGCGAGCTCGGGATCGCTGCAGGCCCGGCCGAAGGGCGCGATGGCGAAGGTGACCGCGAAGGTGGGCAGGGCGATCACCGAACCCCACGGCGAAGCCCTGGCTGCCACTTCATCGTGGAGCACCGGGTGCAGGCTCTCGGGCGCGCCTTTCGCCGAATAGCCGGTGGAGGGGATGGAGCCGCCCACCGCGTAGGCGAACTCGCGCATCTTCTCGAGGCCCGCTTCGTAGAAGAACGGCCCGTACTCGCGGCCGATGAACTTCTTGTCGAGCGCCATGATCAGACCCGCCCTTCGACGGTGGCGCCCTTGAGCACGGTCTCGTCGCGTTGGTTGACCGCCTCGAGCTCGGCGATCAGTGTGCCGTTCTCGATGGAGATCACCGTGCCGGTGAAGGTCACCGTGTCGTGGGGTGCGACAGGGCGGCTGAAGCGCACGTTCACGCCGCTGACCCGGCCTGGATCGCCGAGGTAGCCGATGAACGCGTCGACGGCCCAGCCCAGGGTGCACAGCCCCTGGAGGATCGCGCCGCCCAGGCCGGCTTGCTGGCCCACCGCGGGGTCGATGTGGATGGGGTTGAAGTCGCCCGAAGCGGCCGCGTAATAAATCGGGCGATAGGGGTCGCAGGCACGCACGAGCGTGAAGGTGTCACCGACAGCAAATTCTCTATTCATGAGCGTTCAGGTCGATCGAGGGGATCATCGACTTCTTCGGCTGCGGCGCTGTCCTGCCGCGCCTTCCAGCTGAGCATCGCGAAGTCGATCAGCTTGTCGAGATAGGTGGAGAGAGGCGGGCAGCGCACGCCCGTGCCGTCGAGCAGCTCGAGCGCGGTGTGGCAGTTGTAGAGCACCAGGTGGTTCACGTACTGAATCGCGGCGCGTTGCGGGCGGGCGAGTTTCTCCACGCCGGGAATGCGCAAGAACAGGTCGGCTGCGCGCGCCGAGAGGCTGAAGCGGGGCAGCTTCTTGTTCGCGCGTTCTGCGATGAGTTCGTAGACACGGCGGGCGCTCATCGGGTTCGGGTCGACCAGGTGTACGGTCTTGCCGATCGCCTCGGATTTCTGGGCGAGCACCCAGGTCGCCTCCACCACGAAGTCCACGGGCACCACGT
>JANODF010000498.1:0-19373 GCA_031412555.1 Archangium sp.
TGACGCCGGTCGCGGCGTAGAACTGGGTGGCTTGCCGGTTGCCCAGGGTGATGGTGCCTGTCTTGTCGAGCAGCAGGGTGTTCACGTCGCCCGCGGCCTCGACGGCCTTGCCGCTCATCGCGAGCACGTTGTGCTGCATCACCCGGTCCATGCCTGCGATGCCGATCGAGCTGAGCAGGCCTCCGATGGTGGTGGGAATGAGGCAGACCAGGAGCGCCACCAGCACGGTGACGGAGGGCACCACGCCGTGTTCGCCGGCCGCGTACGTGGCGAAGGGGAGCAGGGTGACCGTGGCCAGCAGAAAGACGATGGTCAGCCCGGCGAGGAGGATGGACAAGGCGATCTCATTGGGCGTCTTCTGCCGCTTCGCGCCTTCGATGAGCGCGATCATTCGATCGAGGAAGCTGTGGCCGGGTTCCTGCGTGACGCGCACCACGATGCGATCCGACAGCACGCGGGTGCCCCCGGTCACGGCGCTGCGATCGCCACCGCTCTCCCGAATGACCGGTGCCGACTCGCCCGTGATGGCCGACTCGTCGACGCTCGCCACGCCTTCGATGATCTCGCCGTCAGCCGCGATGACGTCGCCGACCTCGCAGACGAAACAGTCGCCCTTCGCCAGCTGAGGCGCTGCGACGCGCTCCTCTTTCCCGTCGACGAGCCGGCGCGCCGTGGTGTCGGTCTTGCTCTTCTTGAGCGTATCGGCCTGCGCCTTGCCGCGGCCCTCTGCCATGGCCTCGGCGAAGTTCGCGAACAGCACGGTGAACCAGAGCCAGAGGGTGACCTGGCCCACGAACAACGAGTCGTGCGCGCCGCGCAGCAGCCCCCGAAGCCAGAAGAACGTGGTGACCGCGCTGCCGATCTGCACCACGAACATCACCGGGTTCTTCGCCACCACCCGCGGGTCGAGCTTGAAGAAGGCTTCTGTGGCGGCGCGTTTGACGATGGCCGCCTCGAAGAGCGCGCGGGGTGCATTCTTCGGGCGTGAGGTGGTGATGGCCATGGTCAATGACTCACGAGGGTTTGGAGTTGGAAGTGTTCGACGAGGGGACCCAGGGCAAGCGCGGGGAAATACGTGAGCGCTCCGATGACGATGACCACGGCGATCAACAAGCCGCTGAAGGTGGCACCGTCGGTGGGGAAGGTGCCCGAGGACGCGGGCACGTGGCCCTTCTTCGCGAGCGCGCCGGCCATCGCCAGCAGCGGGAGGATCATCAAGAAGCGGCCCATCACCATCGCGAGCCCCAGCGTGACGTTGTACCAGGGCGTGTTGGCGGTCAGGCCCGCGAAGGCCGAGCCGTTGTTTCCGGTGGCCGAGGCGTAGGCGTAGAAGATTTCGCTGAAGCCATGGGGCCCGCCATTGTTCAGGTTGCCCGTCGCGGTGGCGTAGACGGTGTCTGCGGCGCCATACGCGCTGCCCGGCCAGGTGTTCAGCGCCGCGGGCAACTCCACCACGCTGGAGAGCGCGGTGAAGACGAGAACGCTGCCTGCGAGCACGAGGGTGGCCAACATCGCCATCTGCACCTCGAACTTTTCGATCTTCTTCCCGAGGTACTCCGGCGTGCGGCCCACCATCAGACCCGCGATGAAGACCGCCAGCACCGCGAACATGAGCATGCCGTACAGCCCCGCGCCCACGCCGCCGAAGATGACCTCGCCGGTGAGCATGTTGAACAGCGGCACCAGGCCGCCCAGGGGGGTGAAGCTGTCGTGCATCGAATTGACGGCGCCGCACGAAGCGCCGGTGGTGACGGCCGCGAAGAGCGCTGAGCCCGCGACGCCGAAGCGCACCTCTTTGCCCTCCATGTTTCCGCCCGGCTGGGTCGAGGTGGCTGCGAGCTGAACGTGCGCTTGCTCGAGGTGAGGGGTGCCGGCCTGCTCCGCCACGGTCACCACCACGATGCCTGCGATGGCGAGCGCGGCCATGGCCCCGAAGAGCGACCAGCCCTGGCGCGGGTTGCCCACCATCGTGCCGAAGGTGTGCGTCAGCGCCGCGGGGATCGCCCAGATGAGGACGAGGGTCAGCAGGTTCGACAGCGGGTTGGGGTTCTCGAAGGGGTGCGCCGAGTTGGCGTTGAAGAAGCCACCGCCGTTGGTGCCGAGCTGCTTGATGATCTCCTGCGAGGCGACGGGGCCCTGAGCGATGAGCTGCTTGCCGCCCTCGAGCGTGGTCACCACGGTGTACGGCTCGAAGTTCTGCGGCACACCCAGCGCGAGAAAGAGCACCGCGCCCAGCAGGCACAGCGGCAGCAGCACGTAGAGCGTGCAGCGCACCACGTCGGCCCAGAAGTTCCCCAGGCCGGTCTGGCCGGCCGCGTTCCGCCGCGCGAAGCCGCGAATGAGGGCCACCGCCACCGAGAGGCCCACGGCCGCAGACGCCCAGTTGTGAATGGCCAGCCCGACCATGTTGGAGAAGTACGAGAGCGTGACCTCGGGCGAATAGCTCTGCCAGTTGGTGTTGGTCACGAAGGAGACGGCCGTGTTGAAGGCGAGGTCAGGGGGCATCTGCGCCGCGCCGTACCCCTGCGGGTTGAGCGGCAGAAATCCCTGCAGCCGCAACACGGCGTAGCTGAAGAGCAGCGACACGGCCGAGAACGCGAGCATCGCCATCGCATACGTCGACCACTTCATGTCCTCTGCGGGGTCGATGCCCAGCACCCGGAACGTGAGCCGCTCGAGCCAGCCCAGAGGTGTGTGAAGAAGGGTCTTCTCGCCTGCGAAGACGCGGGCCAGCCACCTGCCCAGCGGCTTCGTGAGGAGCACGATGATCGCCAGGAAGACGGCGATCTGCACGGCAGACGCGAGCGTCATCAGAACTTCTCCGGGGCCAGCAGGGCGTAGAGCAGGTAGGCGAGCACCACGAGGGTGAGGGCACCGAGCCAGAAGGTGTCATTCATGTGCAGTCCTCACAGCTTGAACATCAGGGCCGCGGTGAGCCGGTCTTCGGTCGGCACCAGGTCGGGCGCCCAGCCGTCGACCTGCGAGCCCGGGTTTCCCTGGTTGCCACCGGGGGGCGTCACCCCTCCGCGGCCGGTGAAGTAGGGCACGCTCGCCGCGCGGTGGTTGTATTCGACGTGAAACGTGACGAACGGCCTGGGCATCACGTCGATGGCCAGTTGCAGGTCCCACGCCTGATACGGATCGCCCGGGTTGGCCGTGAAGTAGGGCGTGCCGGACGACGCGGTGGTGCCGTTGATGGGGGGCAGCAGCACCAGGTAGCGGCCGGGGTTGGTGATGGCACCGCCACCCAACGTCAGCGCGAGCATGTCGTGCGCGAACCAGAGCCGGTTGTAGGCCATGAAGCCGAGGAAGAACTGCGAGTCACAGCTCACGCCGCCGCCGAACTCACAGCCTGCGTCGACGGTGATCGAAGCCGCGGCCTTGCTCAAGAAGGCGGAGGGTTCGTCGTGGTACTTCACCATGATGCTGTTGTCGGTGTGCACGCGGTACCGCAGCGCATTGCCCAGCGTGTCGGTGCCGAAGTAGTTGTTCGACACGAACGACACCGAGCCCGTGGGCCGCCAGAGCACCTGCCCGCCGCCGCCGATGCCGTTGTTGAAGCGGCCGTACGACTGCCAGCCGTTCACCAGCCACGGCTCGATCTTCAGCTTGTCGCTGACGTAGATCTGCGCGCGCACGCCGTTGAAGAACCAGGGCGTATTCGAAGACACATACGACGGCTGATATGTCCAGTTGTCGAAATTGTAATAACTCCACAAGCCAATGTAAGACATGAAAATGCCGGCCTGGATGTTGATGCCATTGAGCACATCGAAGTGGTACCCGGCGTAGGCCTCCGAGATGTACCGGTAGGCATCGGCGAGGTTCCACTGGCCGCGGGCCGTGCTGGCGTCGTTGCGCGGGGTGGTCTGCGAATACAGGCCGAACTGGGTCATGAACCGCGCGTGCGCGCCCTTGTAGTTGAAGTCGCCGCCGAACCCGAGCTGGGTCACCTGCAGCTCGCCGTGCCGGAACACCTCGCTCGAGCCCGAGATGGTGTTGTCGGAGGGGTTGCTGAAGCTGTGGTGGTAGACGGTGTCGACACGCACCTCGCCTGAAAACGGCCCCCAGGTGAGCGGCTTCTCGGCGGCGGAGTAGTTGCCCGGCACCCAGGAGAAGTCAGCGAAGGCGAACGGCTGTGGCACCTCTTCGAGTGTGATGGTCGAGACGGGAGCGCCGGCGTCGAGTTCGTCGGCGAGGGCCGTCGAAGAGACGAGAACGACGCAAGAGAGAAGCAGAGAACGCATGGGCACAGCCTCCGTGATGGGGGCGATGTACCGGGCGGCAGGTCAGACCAGCGTCAAGACGCGGCAGCGGCGTATCAAGCCCGCATCAAGAGGCCTCTGAGCGGGATTGCGCCTCGAACTCCATCAGAACGACCGAGCGGAGAAGCGCCCTCGTCTCGCAACACCCGGAATTCAGTGCGCCGGTGGGGCTGGCCCGCCACGTGCTCAAGGGCCTGCCCAGACAGCGCGGTTCGCTCAGTCTAATTGGCAATCTCCCCCACACCCGAGGTCTCCCTTGTTCAAACAGTCGCTCATCACCTTCACGCTGGCTCTTGCCTCTTTCGGTTGCGCGCACCAGACGGCGCCTCGCAAGCTCACCGCCGCAAGCTTCACCGCGGTGCGGCTCGACGAAGCCGTGCGCGAGAAGTGCAACACCGCCTCGGCCGTGACGCCGGTCTTCGAATTCAGCTCATCGGAGCTCTCACCCGAAGCGAAGACCACCCTCGACACCGTGGCCACCTGCTTCACCACCGGGCCGCTCAAGGACAACAACCTGCGGTTGATCGGCTTCACCGACCCGCGGGGAACGAAGGCTGAGAACTACGAGCTGGGCCTGGATCGGGCGCAGTCCGTGGCTCAATTCCTCGAGAAGAACGGCATGAAGCGTTCGCAGTTGATCGTCGCCTCGCGTGGCGAAGAGGGCGCTTCGCCCGACAGCGCGCGCTGGCCGGCCGACCGCATCGTCGACCTGAGCATCGCGAACTAAAGCCGCAGGGTGACGTTGGCCACCAGCCGGTCGTCGGTGAAGCGCAGGTCGGGCCTGAAAGCGGCCCGCGCGGCATCGTCGACCGGGGGCAAACCGTTGGGGCCCGTGATGCCGCCGCTGCCCGAGAAGTACGGCTGGTTGGCCACGCGGTGCACGTATTCGACGCGCAGGACCAGCCACGGGCTCGGCCTGAAGTCGACCGTGGTGGCGAAGCCGCCCCCGAGGAACTCGAACGGGTTGAACGTGCTCCCGTTGCCCGGCAGCGAGTACGAATTTCCCAATGGCAGCGGGTACACCACCGCCGAGCTGTGGTCGTAGAACACGTCGCCCCGCACTGTGGTCATCAGCCAACGCGTCCACTCGATGCGGCCGGTCAGCGATGCGCCGGTCATCACCCCGTTGGGCGGCGTGGGTTTGCCGTCGACGCGTTGCCCGGCGGTGGGGCCGCGAAATTCGTAGCCGACGTCAGCCACCAGGCACAGCGCGAGCCGTTGGAAGACGGGGCGATCGAGGCCCTCGAAGAGCAGCGCCTGCACGTAGTTGTCTGAGTAGATCCGGAACGACTGGCTGTTGGGGTCTGACGCGCGGGTCTGCTCCTGACCGGCGTAGAGCGTGTGGGTCAATGACAACCAGTTCGCATGACGCACGTTGTACAGGTAGCCGCCCGTGAGCGCGTCGTGCCAGCGCCCGAAAGACTGCCAGCCGTTCACCAACCACAGCTCGAGCTTCTGGTTCTCTTCGAAGAAGAGCTGCGTGCGCAGGCCCGAGAAATAATACGGCGTGAAGTCGGACACGAACGGGTGCGTGTAGCTCCAGTTCTCCTGCGGCACGTAGCTCTCGAGGGCGATGTACGAGGGGAAGATGCCCAGCTCGATGTTGAGCCCGTGGCGCCAGTGAAAGTGCCACCCGGCGCCCGCCTGCTTCACGTAGCTCAAGGTGGGGTTCGACAAGAAGGAGCCGCGGGCCAGCGTGGCGTCTTGCCCGTGAATGGTGGCGATGTAGCTGCCCATCTGCAGCTCGAGCCGGCCGATGGGGCCGCCGTACTTCGTGTCGATGCCGTTCAACTCGAAGCCGAGGTACGCGAGGTTCAAGCTGAACTCGCTGTGCCGCGCGGCGGTGGTGGTGGGGAAGATGGTGTTGTCGACCGGGTTGCTGAACTGCCACGCGTAGGCGGCGTCGACGAAGAGGGTCGGCGTCACCGGGCCGATGCGCAGGAGCGATGCGGGCTGGTAGTTCGACCCGTTCATCCACGTCCAGTCGAAGCGCGAGAACGGTGGCTCCGAGACATCGAGCGGCGTCTCTTCAGGGGCCGTGGGGGCGATCGCGGGCGTCTTGAGGCGGGCGACCTCATTCTCCAGTGCGCCCACCCGGAGCAGGAGAGCCTCGAGATCGATGCCCGCGTCGGGGCTCAGGGGCTGCGCGGAGGCGACCAGCGGCAGCAACGCCGCCAGCGCCAGGGGCTTCATTCGAAAGTTCATAGGTCGAGCTGAATGCCCACTTCCACGGCCTGCGCCGGGGGAATCTTGAAGGCGGTGTCGGCCGAGACGGAGTTGCGCAGCAGGTAACCGAACAGGGTCTCCGTGACCTGCCCCATCGCGCCCGACCCGTGACCCAGCACCGCCTCGCGGCCCAGAAAGTAGGTCACTTGCGACAGCTCGACCGGAGGCTCGAGGCCCGTCACCGCTGCGGCGAGCACGGTGGGAATGTCGCGGTCTTCCATGAAGCCGTACCGAATCACCAGGCGCCAGAAGCCGGGCCGCAGGGCGGTCAGCTCGAAACGTTTCTCGTCGGCCACGTGCGGCGTGGGCTCGCTCTGCACCGTCACCACGATGATGCGCTCGTGCAACGAGCCGGTGCGTTCGACCATGTGCACCATCACCGGCGGCACGTGCTGCGTGCTGGAGGCCATGAAGACCCCGGTGCCCGGCACCCGCGCTTTCACTTTGTCTTCCAGGCGGGGGAGCGCGTCCTCCAGCGAGCCGAAGCGGCGCAGGTACTGCTCCAGCACCAACGAGCGGCCCCTGCTCCAGATCAGCATGGCGGTGATGAAGCCCAGGCCGATGAGCACCGGTACCCAGCCACCATCGAGAATCTTCGCCGAGTTCGCGAGGAAGAAGGGCACGTCGAACGAGAGGAACATCAGGAGCACGAGGGTGGAGATCGCAGCGCTCCATTTCCACGTGTGGCGCATCACCATGAAGAAGACGAGCGAGGTGAGGATCATCGTGCCGGTGACGGCGATGCCGTAGGCCGACGCGAGGCGCTCTGATTTCTGGAAGCCGAGGACCAGCAGCAGACACACGAAGGCGAGCAGCCAGTTGATCTCGGGAATGTAGATCTGCCCCTCGGTGTGAGCGGCCGTGTGGCGAATGGTGACGCGCGGGAAGTAGCCGAGCTGCTGCGCCTGCCTCGTGAGTGAGAAGGCACCCGAGATGAGCGCCTGCGAGGCGATCACCGTGGCCGCGCTCGACAGCAACACCAGCGCCACCGTGGCGGGGCCCTTGGGCACCATCGAGAAGAAGGGGTTCTGCAGCGCGCCGGGGTCGCCCAGCACGAGCGCGCCCTGGCCGAAGTAGCAGAGCACCAGTGCGGGAAAGACGATCATCAACCACGCGCCCCGAATGGGCTTGAGCCCGAAGTGGCCCATGTCTGCATAGAGCGCTTCGCCGCCGGTGACCGCCAACACCACCGAGCCCAGCACCAGGAACCCGGGCATGCCGTGGCGCAGGAAGTAGGCGATCGCATGGTGCGGCGAGAGGGCCTGCAGCACTTCGGGGCGCTGCGCGATGTGAAAGACGCCGAGGGCCGAGATGGTGACGAACCAGAGCACCATCACCGGGCCGAAGAAGGTGGCGACCGAGCCCGTACCGCGGCTCTGCATGGCGAAGAGCCCCACCAGAATGACGCAGGTGATGGGCACGATGGCGGGCTCCCAGCTGGGCTGGAGCTCCTTGAGGCCCTCGATGGCGCTGAGCACCGAGATGGCGGGCGTGATGGCCCCGTCGCCGTAGAGAAGCGCAGCGCCGATCACCACCACCACGGCGACGGCCGAGACGCGGCCCCCGGAAGTGCGCAGCCGCTCGGGCACCAGCGCGAGCAGGGCGAAGATGCCGCCTTCACCCTGGTTGTCGGCGCGCATGATGAACAGCAGGTACTTCACGGTGACCACCATCGTGAGCGACCAGAAAATGAGCGAGAGCAGGCCCATCACGTCGGCGGTGACCACCTTGCCGCTGCCCGACTCGAGCAGGCATTGGCGCAGCGTGTAGAGCGGGCTGGTGCCGATGTCGCCGAAGACCACGCCGAGGGCCCCGAGGGTGAGGGCCGCCAGCGAGGCGGGAGGATGGGCCTGGTGCGTCGAGACGGGATCAGGAGCGGTGGGGGCGTTCATGGGGAAACGCGCGCAAACTATGCCGGCCCGCCTCAAGAAGTCGTCAAGATGAGCGCTGCATCAAAACTCGGGCTCGAAGCATCAAGGTTTCATCAGGGCCCGCAGCGCACGGGCGCCGTGCCGTTAGTGTCGAGCGCATGGTGAATCCGGTCACCTTGTTGGGGGTGTTCGCCGTGACGGGCATGCTGGTGACGTACGCGCTCGAGAAGCGCAGCCCGTGGTTCACGCTCGCGTTCGCGGCGGCCTGCCTGACGGCGGCGGCGTACGGATTTCTTCAGGGCGCGTGGCTCTTCGCGCTCATCCTGGCCATCTGGGCCGGGGTCGCGGCGCGGCGCTGGTTCCTCAGCCGCGCGCTCACCGGGTCGCGCGCGGCACGTCCTGCGCTGCGGTCTTGAGCGCTGTGAGCGCGCTCTGGGCAGCGATCATCGCGTCACGTTTCTCGTGCACCGAGATGTCGAACGAGCGGACGTTCGTGTTGAGCCGGGACAAGCGGACGATCTCGATGTTCACCTGCTGATACCGGGCCCACGCTTCCACCGCGCGCGCTCGAACGGGGGCTGGGGCGCTCCTGGGCGACCGGGCAAGCGCGCCGTCGACGATGGTGCTCATCGAGCGCATCTGCTCTTCGAGCCGGCCCATCTCTGCATCGTCGGGTGACGCGATGTGCGTGGGGAGCAGCGCTTGAATGCGCAACGCGGCCACCGAAGCGCCCGAGAGTTCGCGCAAGACGGCAGGGTCTTTCGTGGCTGCTTCGAGCTCCATGAGGGCGTCGACCAGCTGGTTGACCGCGGTCGCTCCGTCCGTGGCCGCGAGCCTTGCGGCCTTGAGGTTCGTGTTGGCCACGGCCAGCTCCAGGAGCTTCGAGTCGATCGCGACCAGCGCCGCCCAGGCTTCATCGAACTTCGTGAGGGCGGCCTTCTCGGTGGAGCGCGCGTCGATGTCGACCAGGCGGCGTACTTCAGCATGCGCCCGCGCGACCGCGCCGTCGGCGTTCTTCCAGGCGGCTGCGAAGGTGGTCGACTCTTCATCCGTCGTCGCCAGCACCGCGCTCTTCTCGGCCTCCATGGCCACCAGCAAATCGTGCTGCATCGAGCTGATGAGCTCGAGCTTGTTCTGCGCGCGCACCATGGCGGGAGGTTCCGCGCAGGCCACGAGCGCCACCACCGAAGTCGCCAGAATCAGTCTCATGATCGATACGTACGCCCCTGCACGTCAAAGTGGCATCAAGACTTCGCCGTGCTGGCCTGCCAACAAGTTGAAACGAGGTCTCGTGTATGGTCCCCGCGTGAGAGCAATCCCCTTCGCGTTGTTGCTGGCCGCCTGTCCGCGCGCGATGCCGGTGACGGCCGACGATCGATCGATCGTGGTGATCGCCGCCGGTGACATCGCCGAGGGCGACAAGACGGCTCCCCAGCTCACCGCCACGTTGGTGGAGCAACATCACCCGGCAGCCGTGCTGGTGCTGGGTGATGCGCAGTACCCCAACGGCAAACTGGAAGACTTTCAGCGCAGCTACGATCCGGCCTGGGGGCGTTTCAAGAACATCACCTGGCCGGTGCCCGGCAACCACGAGTACTGGGGCAGCGAAGCGGGTGGCTACTTCGCGTATTTCGGCGAGCGCGCGGGCGACCCGTCCAAGGGGTACTACAGCTTCGAGCTGGGCGACTGGCACCTCATCGCGCTCAACACCAATCACAAGTGCGAACACGTCGCGTGTGACGACGAGTCTGAGCAGGTGAAGTGGCTCGAGGCCGACCTCGCGAAGAACACGAAGAAGTGCGTGCTCGCGTACTGGCACCACCCGCGTTTCAACTCGGGTCACCACGGACCGTTCAATGCGGCCAAGCCGTTCTGGCGTTTGTTCACCCGGTATTCAGTCGAGTTGGTGCTCAACGGGCACGAACACTTCTATGAGCGCTTCCACGCGGTCGATGAGTTCGGGCAGGCCTCGAGCACGGGGGTGGTGCAGCTCACCGTCGGCACGGGCGGGGTGGGGTTCTCCGAGTTCGCCTCCACGCATCCCTCGAGCGAGGCCCGGCAGAATGACACCTATGGCGTGGTGAAGCTGCGGCTCGGCGCGAAGGGCTGGAGCTCTGAGTTCCTCGGCTTGCCCGGCTCGACCTTCACGGACACGGCCTCGGGCGAGTGCCGTTGACGGGACAATGCTGAACGGGACCTGAACGGGCGCGCGCCGGTCGCTGGCGCACGGAGTAGGAAGGTCTCGATGCGTGTGCTCGTCGTCGACGACGAACTGGAGTTGCGGAGCGTGGTGACGCGTGCGCTCACGCAAGATGGTCACGTCGTTTCCACGGCCACTGACCTCTCGGAAGCACGCGATGCCGTCACCACCGACCCCGAGCTCCTCGTGCTCGACCTCTCGCTCCCCGATGGTTTCGGCCTGGTCTTGTGCCGCGAATTGCGCGCTGAGCGCTCGACGATCCCCATCCTCGTGTTGACGGCGCACGGCGAGGTGGCTCGCCGGGTGGAGGCCCTCGACGCGGGCGCCGACGACTTTCTGGCCAAGCCGTTCGCGATCGCTGAGCTTCGGGCCCGGGTCCGCGCGTTGGGCCGCCGGGGTCCGCTCCAGCGCGGGCTGCTCCACGTGCAGGGCGAGGTGCGCATCGACTTCGCGGGCCGCCACGCCGCGAAGAGGGGCGCCGAGGTGCCCGTGACGGCGCGTGAGTGGGCCATTCTCGAAGTGCTCGGCCGCCGCACCGGGCAGCTCGTTCCCCGCGACCTCCTGCTCGAGAGCGTCTGGGGTGAGGCCACCGAGTCTGCCTCGGGGAGCCTCGAGGTGTTGATCGCCCGGCTTCGGCGAAAGCTGGGCAGCGAAGTGATCCGCACCGTGCGCGGCGAAGGCTATGCGCTCGGAGACGAACGTTGAGCCAGAGCTTCGTCAACCGCGCAGCGCTGGGCAGCCTCGGGCTCGCCGTGACGGCGGCGCTGCTCACCGCCACAATCACCTGTGGGCTCGCGGCCGTGCTGCTCCAACGGGCAGAAGATCGCCGGCTGTCTGAAGCCGCGGTGGTGCTCGGCAGCGAGCTGAAGCAACCCGGAGCCCACGCCCGCCTCGCCGAAATTCTCGAAGAGGAGCACGCCGAGACGACGCACATGGGGCTCGCGTTTGCGCTCTTCGATGCCTCGGGCAGCCGGCTGGCGGGCGACAGCCGCATCACGTTTCTCCCGGCTGGTACCTGCGCGCTGCTCACCGGCGACTTCCGTGCCTGCAGCACCGAGGCGGCACCCCTGGTCGTCGTCGCGGGAGGCGCGCACGCCTCGACCGTTCAGTTGCTCCTGGCTGCGCTCGTCGCCGCGCTCCTGGTGGCCGCCGGCGCATTCTTCGTGAGCCGCCCCCTGGCGAAGAGCGTGGTCTCGCCGCTCTCCGAGCTGCAGTCTCGGCTGGCCCAGTTGGACACAGCGGCGATCACCCACGCCGAGCTGGGCCCCGTCTCGGGCGTCACCGAAGTCGATGCGCTGCGCACCACCATCGAGGTGTTGCTTCGGCGCGTCGACGAGGCGCTGACCCAGGCGAGCCGCTTCGCCAGCGATGCGGCCCATGAGCTGAGAACACCGCTGAGCACGATTCAGGGTGAGCTCGATCTCCTGCTTCACGAGGCGCCCTCTCTGGTGGTGGTGAACCGGCTGCGAGCCACGGTGGCCAGGCTGAGCCTGCTGGTCGAACGGCTGCTCGTGCTCGCCACGCCGGGCGGTGCAGGTGCTGCGACCGAGCTGGTTTCCCTGCGCGATGTGCTGGAGGACACCGTTGCCGCGCTCAGCCCTGCCGACAGAGCTCGGGTCACGGTCGAACTCACCTGCGACCTCTCGTTGCGAGGTGACAGCGCGCTGCTCTCCAGCATGGTCTCCAACGCGCTCTCCAACGCGCTCAAGTTCGGCCACCGCGTGACGGCTCGGCTCATCGAGAGCGGGCTCCAGTTCGATGACGACGGGTCTGGCGTGCCGGTGGACGAACGCGTGCGCGTCTTCGAGCCGCTGTATCGGGGCAAGAACGCTCGCAGCGCGCGCATCGCAGGCCACGGGCTGGGTCTTGCCTTGATCGCACACGTCGCCCGGCAGCACGGGGGGACCGCTTCCTTCGAAGAGGGTGCCCCCGGTGCACGGCTGGTGCTGCGGTTCCCTCAGCCTGCACCTCGAGGGAACAGCACGTCGCCTTGACGGCTCGTCACGGGGGAACGACCGAGCGCCACTGCGGATCGTTGTTGAGCTGGCGGTTGAGGAAGGCGCTGAGCGGAACCCCGCCCGAGGTCACCGTGCCGGCCGGGTTGCTCAGCCACACGTGATCCGCACCATTGATGATGTACGCCTTGTAGCCAGCGTCGGCGAGCGGTCCCGCCACGTGCTGCAGCAGGCCGGCTTCGAACTCGCACGGCCCTCCACCATCGGCGTCGCACGCGAGGTTGGGGTTGCCCGGAGGCTTTGCGAGGCCCGTGCTGATGGTGGTGTCGCGCTTGCTGCTGATCAGCGCGCCGCGATGGTTGGGGTACTGCTCGACGTTGTAGCGATAGATGGGCGAGAAGCCGCCCGCGTCGGGTTTGCACTGTGCGCACCCGGGCACGGTCGTCGAGAAGCCGAAGCGCTGCTCGAGCTCTTCGTAGACGGCGCGCGTGAAATACGGCTCCGACAGGTAGGGCCCGGAGTCGTCGATGAGCACCAGGTCGGTCGAAGGGCTCCACTTCGAGGCCACTCGCGTGAGGTTCCACGGTGCGCCGAAGCCGCCGGCGCTGCTCCCTGCGACCACCAACTGCGTGGCGTTGGGGAACGTCGGGGCGACGCGGGTGAGGACGGCCTCGACGTTGGCCGCTCCGACGTGGTGAATGACCGCGCCACCGTCAGGCAGGTAGCTGGTGACTCGATGGCCCATGTGAAAGTCGCCCGTGCAGTAGGGCACGTAGACGTAGTTGAAGTCTCGAAAGGGGTTCACCGCGTTCGTGCGCTGAAAGACGCCCCTGCTGAGCAGCAGGGCCCTTTCGATGTTGAATTGCTGCGGCCCGTAGCCATCGAGGTGGGTCGCGTCGAGGTCCACGAAACACTGCTGGTAGGTCGAACACCGGCCACCGCCCTGGAGGTAGAAGAAGAGGCGAGTGCTGCCAGCGTGGGGGTTGATGGCAATGCCTGTGGGCGTGCCGTCTGCGCAGACCATTCCCGGGATCTGGATGAACGTCCACGTGTCGTAGGGTGCCGCCGCGGGGATCGCGATCGGCACGTCGCCGCCACCAGCCCCCCCGCCACTCATCCCACTCCCGCCGCCCACCGCGCTCCCGCCGCCGGCCGCGCTCCCACCGCCCATCGCGCTCCCACCGCCAGCCGCGATTTCGCCGCCCCCTCCTGTGCCCGAATCACCGTCGGATGGTTGGGCGTCACAAGCAAGAAGTCCGGCTGCACACAGCAGAGCATGGAGGCGCATGAAGGGCCGAACACGGTGCTCCCGAAAAAGTTGCGGGACACCTGAAACCATCCGCGGACACCCGTGTTCGCAGCTCAAAGGATGTGACCGTGCTCAAGGCCAGCGTTTGTCTCCTCATCGTGGTGTTCGCGGCCTGCAGTGCCCCGGAGCCGGTCGTCAAGCTCGACTCGGGAATTGAAGACGCTGCCGACGCTGGCTTCGAGGCCGACGGTGGCTTGACCGTTCAGCTCATCGACGGAGTGGTCGAAGGGGTCGTCGATGGAGAGACATATTCTTTCAAAGGCCTCGCGTACGCCGCGCCGCCGGTCGGAGCGCTCCGCTGGGCCCCGCCCGCGCCTCCTTCACCGTGGCCAGGCGTTCGCTCGGCCGCGCTGGTTGGTTCCGATTGCCCTCAGGTCGGCAACGACGGCGAGCTGGGGGGATCTGAAGACTGTCTGTTTCTCAACCTCTGGACACCGACGAAGTCCACCGCAGGAGCCCGCCCTGTGATGGTGTTCATTCACGGGGGCGGGCTGAGCCAGGGCAGCGGCGCCCAACCGGTCTACGCAGGCGCAGACCTCGCGAGGAACACCCAGACCATCGTCGTGACCTTCAATTACCGGCTTGGGGCGCTGGGTTTTCTCGCCCACCCGAGCCTCAGCGCACAGGTCACTCCCGCGACCTCGGGCAACTATGGCGCCCTCGATCAACTCGCAGCTCTTCAATGGGTTCGGCAGAACATCGCGCGCTTCGGAGGCGACCCGATGAACGTCACGCTGTTCGGCGAGTCCGCCGGCGCTACCAGCGTCGCCACGCTGCTCGCTTCGCCTCTGGCAAAAGGACTCTTCGCGCGCGTCATTCTCCAGAGCGCGGCCTTCACAGCGCACCCCACGCTGTCGACGGCCGAAGCCGTTGGAGGCGTTCTGGCGAGCCAGCTCGGGTGCCAAGCAGCCCCCGATGTAGCCGACTGTCTGCGCGCGCTCCCCGCACGCACCGTTCTGGAAGAGAGCCTGCCGCTCAACCTACGGTTTCAGAACCTGGTCGAGTCACCCCGGCCGTATCGCTTCTTGCCCGTGATTGACGGGCAGCTGCTCACCGGTCAACCGTTGGCCACCTTTCAGGCCGGCGGGCATCACCCTGTTCCGGTGATGATCGGCAACAACGCCACCGAAGCCGGCTACTTCGCGCTCAACCGCACCATTCCGCGGGTGACCGACCTGGCCAGCTACCGGGCGGGGCTCGACCAGCTGTTCGGCCCGAGGGCCACCAGCGTGTTCGCGACCTATCCCGCGGCGACTGACTCGGCGGCCTTCGACGCGTACCTCGCTGCGTTGAGCGATGCAGTGATGCTGTGTCGTGGTCGAAGCGTCGCACGAGCGCTGACCCAGAGTCAGACGGAGCCGGTGTTTCGTTTTCACTTCACCCAGACGCTTCGCGGCCCGCAGCGGGTGTACGGCGCGTTCCACACGCTCGAGCTGTTCTTCCTCTTCCGTACGCTCGAGGCGTATTCGTACACCCCGGACAGCGGTGAACTCGCGGTGAGCGACTCGATGCAGGGCTACTGGGGTCGCTTCGCGGCAACAGGAGATCCCAATGGCGCGAACGCAGCGGCTTGGCCCCGCTTCGTCAGCGGCAGCAATGACACGCTCGAGCTCGGCGTCACCCAGGCGGTGCTGAAGAACCTTCGCGCAGACCAATGCGACTTCTGGGACTCGACCGGGTTGTACTGACGGTCGTCTCGAGAGGAACTGCGACACCCCGTTCGGCATTCATTCAGCTTGGCCTGCGAGGAAGCCGTGGTGCGCTCTCTCGCGGTCACGTGTTCTCTCTGCACGCTGCTGGCGTGCGCAGGGCCGCCCCGCTCACGCGAGTGGCTCGCTCAGTCCGTGAAGAGCCGCACGGCGCTCGCGCTCGGCTCAGGCGCGGCCGATGCCGGCATGGCGCCGGGCGTGAACCTCGAAGACGGCCTGACTGCCGACGAAGCAGCGGCCGTGGCGCTGTGGCACAGCCCCACCCTCTTTGCCGAGCTCACCCAGCTGGAGTCGACGCTGGCCTCGCTCGACGAAGCGAAACGACCGGCCAACCCCCGACTCAACAACCTGCTCGCGCCGCTCGACCCCCGGCAGCTCGCGCTGGTGCTCTTCATTCCGCTCGAGTCGCTCTGGCAGATGCCCTCTCGCATCTCGGCCGCGTCGTTCGAACTCGAGGCCACCGCCGACGCGTTGGTGCAGGTGGTGCTCGACACTGAACGTGCTGCGAGATCGACGCACGCCGACGTGGTGCTCGGCCAGGATCGAGTCGTCGTGCTGGGCCGCGCATCGGCCGCGTGGGCCGAGGCGGTGGAGCTCGCCGACGCGCGTGCCGCTTCTGGAGACATCGCGCCCGCGGAGGCCGATCAGGTGCGTGCCGAGTGGACGCTTGCCGAAGACGCGCTTCAGCGTGCTCGGCACGAGCTGACCATGAGCCAGTCGCGCCTGCTGACGGTGCTCGGCGCGCCGTGGGCGACGTTGCCACCGGTGAGCTCCACGGCGCTCGCGCTCGACGTGAAGGCCGACCTCGCGATGTTGCAGACGCGGGCCCTGGCGCAGCGGCCCGAGCTCAGTGCGGCTGCGCTCCAGGTGAATGCCGCCGCCGCCCGGGCGAGCTGGGAGCGCAGCCGGGTCTTCTCGCTCTTCCTGAGCATCGATGGTCAGGCTCCGGTGGGAAGCCTCGCCATGAGCTTCAGCCCCGGGCTGCAGGCCGAGCTTCCGATCTTCTCTCAGAACCAGGGCGGGATCGGCCGGGCTGACGCCGCGGTGATGCGGGCGACGTATCGATACGCGGCCACGAGATTGGCAGTGCTTCAAGACGTGCTTGTGGCCAGCGAAGCGTTGGCTCGCGCGAAGACCTCGAAAGAGGCCGCTCACCGAATCACCGGCTACCTGGAGCACGCGGGCGAAGCGGCCGCGTCGGCCTTCAAGAACGGCTCTGAGAGTTACCTGGTGGTGGTCGAAGCGCTTCGCCGCACCACCGACGCGCAGCTGCGCGAGCTCGAGGTGCACGCTGAGCTGCGCCGCGCTGAAGCCGAACTGCTGCGGTCCGTGGGGGGCCGAACGCTGCTGGAGAAGCCATGACGAGATACTTCGTGTGTCTGTTGATGACGGCCGCCTGTTCGCCCTCGGCCACGCCTGCTCCGAGCGCCACCGCGGCGAAGCTCGAGCGCACCACGCTCGAAGGCCTCACCACCATCACTTTGAGCGAAGAAGCAGAGCGTGCGTTGGGGGTGAGCGTGGCGCCGGTCGAATTCGGTCCGAGGCCAGAGCAGCTCTTCGTGGGCGGTGAGGTGATGGTGCCTGCGGGCCGGGAGCTGGTGCTCGCGGCGCCCGTCGGTGGGCGGATCGCGGGCACGCTCTTGCCGCCCGGTGCGGTGGTGAAGAGCGGCCAGGTGTTGCTGACGCTCGTGCCGCTGGCCACGGTCGACCGTGACGTGCGTGCGCGCGCGCAGCGAGATCTCGAGGTCGCGAGCTCCGACCTGCAGCTCTCTGAGGCCCGCCTCAAGCGCGCCGAGTCGATGATGAATGAGCGCAGCGGTAGCGTGCGCGCCTTCGAAGAGGCCCGCGCTCAGCAGCAGGTGGCGCAGGCCTCGGTGGCCTCTGCGCAATCGCGGCTGAACACCCTGTCGTCCGGCGCGCTCGACGCCGACGTCTCGCTGGCGTTGAGGAGCCCGACCGACGGCGTGTTGCGCGCGGTGCGGGTCGCTGTCGGCCAGTCGGTGCCAGCCGGCGCTCCGCTGGTCGAGATTGCCTCTGCGGGCCGCTGGATCCGCACCGCGCTGAGCTCGGGCGATGCGGTTCGCACTGCGGGTGCTTCGCAGCTCTTCGCGCAGCGGCTCGGCAACGGTGAGCGGGTGGCGTTGCAGGCCCTCGACGGGCCGCCCTCTTCGGATCCGGTTCGCGCGACGGTCGACGTCTTCTATGCGCTGCCCTCCCAGGTCGCCTGGTCGCCGGGAGAGCGGGTGGTCGTGCAGCTCGAGACCGACGCCGTGGAGAACAGGCTGAGCGTGCCGCTGTCGAGCGTGTTGCGCGATGCCGAAGGGGGCGCGTGGGTCTTCGTTCGAAGCGCGCCCCACCGCTTCCGCAGGCAACGGGTCGAGGTGCTCCGCCGCGAGGGAGAGCTCATGGTGCTGGCGCGAGGCCCGGCAGCGGGGGCCGACGTCGTCGCCGCGGGTGCGACGGAGCTGTGGGGCTTCGAGCTGGGAGCTGACCGGTGATTCGGTGGCTCATTCAACGGTGCCTCGAGGGCCGGGTGCTGGTGGTGCTCCTCTCGGGCGTGCTGCTGGCGCTCGGCTTTCGCGCGGGCCGCGACGCGCCCATCGATGCCTTCCCCGAGTTCGCGCCACCGTTCGTCGAGGTGCAGACCGAGGCGCCCGGGCTCTCCAGTCTCGACGTCGAGCAGCTGGTCACCACGCCGCTGGAGACCACGCTGGCCGGCGTGCCCTTCGTCAAGACGGTGCGCTCGAAGTCGGTGCTTGGGCTCTCGTCGGTGGTCTTGTTGTTCGACCCGAGTGTCGAGCTGTTGGTGGCTCGCCAACTGGTGCAGGAGCGCCTCGCGCGCGCGATCGCGCTGCTGCCTTCGGCCTCGAGACCGCCGGTGATGATGCCGCCGCTCTCGTCGACCAGCCGGGCGCTGAAGGTCGGCCTCACCTCGAAGACGGCCAGTCAGGTCGAGCTGAGCGAGCTGGTGCGGTGGACGCTGCGGCCGAGGCTGCTGGCGATCTCCGGGGTGGCCAACGTGGCGATCTGGGGCTCGCGCGAACGCGAGTACCGGGTTGAACTCGACGTGGCCCGGCTTCAGGCCAACGGGGTGACCATCGATGAGCTCCTGCGTGGTGTGAGAGGCGCCACCCAGCCGCTCGCGGGTGGCTTCATCGACGGCCCCAATCAACGCCTGCCGCTGACCCACGTGCCGCCCGTTCGCACGCTCGAGCAACTGGCGCGTCTGCCCATCGCGACCCGGAACGGTGCGGTGGTGCGGGTGAACGACGTGGCGAAGGTGACCGATACGTTCGCGCCGCCCATCGGAGACGCGGTCATCAACGACGTGCCGGGTCTGCTGCTCATCGTCGAGAAGCAGCCGTGGGGCAACACGCTGGAGATCACCCGGAGAGTCGACGAGGTGCTCGCCGCGGTGGCGCCCGCGATGCCCGGCGTCGTCTTCGATTCGCACATCTTCCGCCCGGCCGAGTTCATCGAACGCTCCATCAGCAACCTCGAGGAGGCGCTGCTGATCGGCTGTCTGCTGGTCATCGGCGTGCTCTGGCTCTTCTTGTGGAACTGGCGAACGGCGCTCATCAGCTCGCTGGCCATTCCGCTCTCGTTGGCGGCGGCCTTGATTGCGCTCCGGGCGCTCGGAGGCACGCTCAACACCATGATCCTCGCAGGCCTGGTGATCGCGCTCGGAGAAGTGGTGGACGACGCGATCATCGACGTGGAGAACATCTACCGGCGCCTGCGGGAGAACGCGTCGGCGTCGAGCCCGAAGAACGTTCTGGCCGTGGTGCTCGAGGCCTCCCTCGAGGTGCGCAGCGCGGTGGTCTACGCGACGGTCATC
>JANODF010000499.1:0-24765 GCA_031412555.1 Archangium sp.
GAAGCCTTCGATGGAGTTGCCCACGATGCGCGCACCAGGCAGCTCATCACCCAGCCGCCCCGCATCCCGCGAGGCCTGCTGCATCGACTGCTCGCGAAACACCTGTGCCTGCGACATCACCGCCTGCACCCAGTCGAGCGGCACGTCGACCTCCTGCCCGAGCACCACGCTCACCCGCTGCGAGTGCTCTTCGCCGCGATGTTTCAAGTTGCGCGTGGCGTAGCTCGGACGTGCTGCATCGAGCCGGCCCTGTACCAACCCGAGCAGATCGAGTGGAAACGGCTGGCTGGGCATCAGCACCACGTCGAGGGTCGCGTACGGATCCACCGCCTGGCGCGCTTCGATCGCCCGCAGCAGCTCCGCCCGCCGCCCGAAGAGATCCTCACCGCGGAACCACAACGCACAGTGTTGAGCACCGGGCTGCGCCGCCGCATCCCGGTCCGCCGCGGTCACGTGATCGAGGTCGAGCTGAAACACGTCGATGCTCTTCGGCCCCCGCTCCACCAGGTGCGGGCGCGGCTTCTCATCGAGCCTCCGGCCCAACCGCTCCTCCGCCGCGCGCAGGGAATCGTGGATCGCCTGCTCATCCATCGTCGCGGTGCGGATGATCCGATACGGCGGATCAGGCTCGAAGACGAGCCCATCTTCGATCGCCGTATCGCGCATCGCCGTACCCGGGAGCACGTACAGCGCGAAGACCTGCGCGAAGTCTCCGAGGTCGTGTTTCTCGAGGTAGTCGACGCCGCGCTCGATGTCCTCCGCGGTGTCACCGGGCAGCCCGACGATCAAATCCACCAGCAGGTCGATGCCCTCGGCCCGCATCATCTTCGCGGCCGCCGCCACCATCGCGGGGTTGCCGCCGCGCTTGACGCGCTTCAAGGTCTTCGCGCTCACCGACTGCAGGCCGATCTCCAACTTGTCGAAGCCCGCGCGCTTGAGCATCGCCGCGTGAGCGTGGCTCAGCCCTTCCGGCCGCACCTCAGCGAAGAACGACATCTTCCGGTCGGGGTTCGCGCGGATGAGCGCCTCCAACACCGGCTCGAAGTCGGGGCGGTGATTGAAGGTGGGGTCGAGAAACGAGAGCTCCTTCGCACCCCGCGCACCCAGGCCCGCCACCAACGCCTCCACCTGGCCGGGGTTGAGCACGCGCAGCCCGCTGGCCGCCTTCGGGTAGAAACAGAACGTGCACTTCGAGCGGCACCCGCGCGCACCTTCCACGTACGCCGAGCGCTCCGACTCCACCGGCACCAGGTCGGCGAGGTACGGCGACTGGTAATCGGAGAGCGGAAACTGTGCCGAACGCGACGGGCCGAAGCCAGTCATGCCGGAAGCCGTGCGCACCGCCACGCCGGGCAGCCCCGCGAGGTCACGCCCGTTCAATTCGCGCTCGAGAATGTCGGCGAGCGCTTCTTCGCCTTCACCGGCCACCGCGATGTCGAAGCCGGCCTCCTGCATCAGCCAGCCGTTGTCGCGCGCGACTTCAGGACCACCGATGAGCACCTTGGTGCGCGGTGAGCGCCGCTTCACTTCTCGCGCGAGGTGCAGGCTGCGATCGACGTTCCACAGATACAGCGACAGGCCCAGGTAGTCGGGCTCGTCGGCGGCGATCAGCTCGGCCAGGCGGGTGTCACCGAAGCCATCGGTGATGGAAGGCGCCACCACTTCGACGTCGACGCGATCTCCAAACCCATGCACGCGTGCAGCGACACCCAGACAACCGGCTGCGAGGGGAACGTTGCCTGTCGCCGCGAGGGCCGCAGGCGGAGGAACGGGCAACTGAACCAACCGGAGCTTCTTGCGCGACACGTTCCACAGGGTAGGGCGCTCAGAGCGCCGCGACCACGAAGAAGACGGTCAACACCAGCGCCTGAACGGTCAGGCCGAGGCCCACGCCCAGCACCAGTCGCCCCATCGGCGCGGCTGTGCCCGCCGGCAAGGTGTCCGCTTTGACCACCGTGGTGTTCGCCCACTTGTCGCCCAACCGCTGCTGGTGGGGCGAG
Source organism: Archangium sp. (assembly GCA_031412555.1). GTDB lineage: Bacteria > Myxococcota > Myxococcia > Myxococcales > Myxococcaceae > Archangium_A. The sequence goes on from JANODF010000499.1 coordinate 2,001, forward strand.
CCTTCCATCTGGCCTTTGGCCACCAGCCCGAAGAAGAACGAGTCGATGTAGTAGCCGAGCTCGCGCACCGCGCCGTCGAGAAAACGCGCGCGTCCACCGTCCATGCGGATCACCCGCATGCCCAGGAACACCTTGCCCGCAGAAGCGCCGCAGATCGCGGTGCTCAGCGCCAGCCCGAACACGGCCGAGACGGAGCCACTGAAGAAGTTGAAGAGAAAGCCGTGGTCGAGCCGCGCGGCCCAACCGGTGCGCACCACCCCGCTCGCTTCGAGGATGACCAGCACCACGCCGGCCAGCACGCCACCGCCGATGCCCGAGGCCTGCCCGAAGAAGAAGTCGATGATCCGCCCCCACGCGCGCCGGCCGAAGCCCACCGTCTCTTCCGGCTGCGGGGGCCGGGTGCCCATGCTCCCCCGGCACGGTGGACAGAGTCCTTCCGCCAGACATTCGCCGCAGCGGAACGTGCCGCAGCGGGTGCAGGGGGTTCCATTGCGCTCCGGGTGATCGAGACAGGCTCCGACCGCTGCGCTCAAGGACAGGCTCCCTTCGTGGAGAGTGTGGTCATTGAAGGTTCGCGAAGAAGGCCTTCAGCGGAGGCGCCATGTTCGCGGGGATGTTCTCGGCCCACGCGCCACCGTCGATCTTCCGGCCGGTCGGTTTCGCCTTCTCGTCGAGCTCGTAGAACACGGGGATGCTGCTCGCGTCGAAGGCCGTGCCGCCCAGCTGCTGCGACCACTCATCGATGTCGATGCTGATCAGGTACGTGCCCGCGAACGCGTCACGCATGCGCGCGTCGCCCATGCTCGCTTCGAGCTCCTTACAGGGCCCGCACCACTCGGCCCGCAGCTCGAGAAACGGCTTCAAGTGGCGTGTACGCGCTTTGGCGACTTCGGCTTCGAGCAGGGTGGTGAGCGTGCCCTGTGAAGGTGCGAGGCGAACCGCGGCAGGGGAGACCTCTGCCGGAGCGTCCTTCTTTGCGCAGCCCATCACCAGGAGGCAGACGACCAGGGTCCGAATCATGGGACATCTTCGACGGAGAAGTTGTGCGCCGCAATCGAACCGCAAATACTTCGGCACCGATGAAAATCAGTCAGTTCGTGGCCTTGGTTGTGTTGTCCGTCTTCTCAGGGTGTGGCGCGCTGCTCGGCGGCGACTACTCCTGCGATCTGCGTCCGGCAGATGCGCAGTGCACCGATTGGCGAGGCCTGGTCGGCCCGGCCGTCACGCAGGAGGCCGTGTGCGCGACGCTCAACTCCGCGGGCTCGGGCGGCAAGTGGACGGCGAACGCGAAGTGCCCCGCGACCGACTCGGTGGGCGGTTGCCAGACCGACAGCGGCGTGGGCAAGCAGACGAACTGGTTCTACCCGCCGAAGACCGAAGCGGAAGTGCGCAAGGAGTGCATGGACGACGGCACCACCTTCGTCAGCCCCTGATCCGGGTCACTTCGCCTCGGCCAGCCGTCCGCTTCGCTCCCGTCTGTCTCGCGCAGCCTTCGGCTGCTGGCGGCTCCGTTCAATGATCAGCCGATCGGCACGAACACGCGCTGCGTGCCGCGGGTCGAGCGGTTCTGAATGTGATCGCTCGCTTCGCGGCCACCCGGCAGCGTGACGTAGATGTGGCCGTGCGGATTGCCAGGCGAGTTGTACGGGGCGAACACCACCACCGCGCCCGGAGGCAGCTTCTTGAGCTGCGCATCGCTGACGTTCTTGATCTCACGGAAGCGTTTGTCGCCGGCGAGCCGCTTCGCGTACATGTACGCGGACGGCAGCGGGCTGACCGGCAGACCGGCCTTGCCCAGCGCACGGTTCACGCCACGCGCGCACCAACCGCGGGTGTTCATCAGGCGGGCCTGACGCTCCGCTGCGGCGGCGAGCTTCGCGGCTTTCGGCCCGAACTTTCCGAAAGCGCCGGTGGGCTTGGGCTCGTGCACCGTGCCGCCTGAAGCGCCGCGGGTCAGCGCGCGGGCGATGGGGCCGGAGAGCTTCGCGCGTTCGGCCAACGAGATGCCGTTCTTGTTGCGGTCGGCGGCCATCGAGCGGCTCAGCGCCAGGTTCACCAGGCTGCGCGCACGGGAGACGGACACGTAGCCGTTGCCCATGCGGGCCTGCTTGTACGACTCACGCAGCGCGACGTCGGAGGCGCCGGTGACCAGGGTGGTCGCCTTGCGCTGCTCGGCGGCGGAGAGCCTCCCGTCACGGTTCGTATCGGCCCGGGAGAGGGCACTGCGAACGGCGGCGGCTCGGTTGTTCACGGTCACGCGCGAGAGGGTCATGCGCGGTTGTCGGCGGAGGTGTTTTCCCGCGTTCAGGCACGAACTGTCGCGATCACTGACAATTCGAGGGGAATTTCGGGGTCCATTTTGGAAAGGCGCCTGCACGGAACGTGGGGGTTGAGGGCTTCGAGGCGGTGCTCACCCCGCACAGCTCAATGAGTGAACAAACGGTCGCGCCGAGGGCCCGTTCGAGCGAGGCACCTCGCGAAGCCCAACCTTCAGCCGCGCTCTCTCAATGCGCCAGCCTCACTCCCAGTACTTCTCACCCGCCAAAGCCCGCGTGAGCACATCACTCATGCTGTGAGACAGCACCTTCGGCACCTCATCCACTGCGAACGCCTTCACCTCGAGAATCTCCAGCGGATTCATCGGCGCCCGCACCGGCTTCGACACCTTCGCCGCCACCACCATCGTCACCGCATGAAATCGCGGGTCGCGCTCGAACCCTGAATACGCGCCGAGCAGCTCACCCGCCTCGAGCAGCTCCACCCCGGCCTCCTCCATCAGCTCGCGAGGCAAGGTCGAGCGCAGCGTCTCCCCCCACTCCAGCGTCCCGCCCGGCAGACACCACTCGCCGGTGTCCCCGCGGCGAATGAGCACGATCTTCCCCTCGGGATCCCGGGCGATCGCCACCAGCCCGACCACCGGCCGGCGCAGCAGATGGCGCGCGGTTTCTTTCACCAGACCCCAGACGGCTTTCGGCAAACGCATGCGGGCCTTCTACCTGCTCTACGCTGCGCCGGTGAGTTCCCCCCGACGTTGGTTGGTGCTGGCCGCGTTCGCGGGCATCAACCTCACCATTCAGATTCTGTGGATCGCCTACGCCCCCATCACGCACCAGGCCGCCGCCTTCTACGGCACCACGGAGCTGGGAATCGGCGCCTTCGCCATGAGCTACATGGCGGCCTACCTCCCGCTCTCGATTCCGGCGTCGTGGGTGATCGACACGAAGGGATTCAAGTTCGGAGTCGGCGTGGGCGCGGTGTTGATGGCGATCTTCGGCCCGCTGCGAGGGCTCGCCGGCTCGAACTACGCGCTGGCCATGTTGTGCACCTGCATGCTGGCCGCGGCCCAGCCCTTCATGCTCAACGCGTGGACCAAGTGTGCAGCGCTCTGGTTTCCACCCGGCGAACGCGCGACCGCAGTGGGCATCGTGACGCTGGCCAACCTGGTGGGCACGGGCATCGGCATGGCGCTGACGCCCGTCTTGATGGAGACGATGACCATCCCTCAAATCCAGCTCGCCTACGGCGTCGTCGCCGCGATGAGCTCGGTCTTCTTTCTCGCCTTCGCCCGGGAACGCCCGCCGGGAGTGGTCGACGAATCGCGCGCGTTGATGCTCGACGGCCTCAAGTCAGCGCTCAAGCAGCGCAGCTTCCTCATCTACCTGGGCGTGTTCTTCGTGGGCATGGGCGTGTTCAACGGCGTCACCACGTGGATCGAAGGCATCGTGCGCCCGCGTGGTTTCAACGAAGCGCAGGCCGGCGCGCTCGGTGCCCTGATGCTCGGGGGTGGGCTCTTCGGAGCGATCATCATCTCGGTGCTCTCCGATCGTCAGCGCCGCCGCCGTTTCTATCTGGTGTTGGGTCTGGCGATGGGTGCACCGGGCCTGCTCGGTCTGGCCTTCGCGACCGACTTCGTCGTGTTGTGCGCGAGCGGCGCGTGGATGGGCTTCTGGCTCACCAGCACCGTACCCATCGGCATGCAGTACGCGGCCGAGCTGACCCGGCCCACGCCCGAAGGCACCTCGAGTGGGCTCATTCAGTTGATCGGCCAGGCCTCGGTGGTCTTCGTGTTCGGCATGGAGGCGACCAAGCTGCCTGACGGCTCGTTCGCCACCTCGCTCATGCTGGCGATGGTGCTGCTCTTCGTGGCGGCGTTTGGTGCGTCGCGGCTCGAAGAAGCGAAGAGCTGATCACTGCAGCCGGCGGCAATCGGCCGAGCAGCCATCGCCTCCGACCGTATTCCCGTCGTCACAGACTTCACCCGCATCGAAGCGGCCATCACCGCAGGTGGGCACCGTGCAGTCGGTGCGGCAGGCGGCCGAGGTGTCGAGCGCTTCGATGGTGATGGGCTGCGTCATGGTGAGTGGAATGCGCATCGCGTCGTCGCGCACCCAGCCCCAGGTGCTGATGCCAGTCATGAAGCGGGGGGTGACGGTGATGCGCCAGTTCCCCGGGAACGGCAGCGGACCCAACGCGCCGCCATCGCTGTTCGAATCGAAGGTCCATCTGCCGAAGGCAGTGCCGGTGCCCGAGGGGCCGAGGAAGAATTCGCCCGGCGTGTCATCGGCCACGTCGACGCCCACGCCCGGAGGCAGCCCGGTGATGTCGAACTGCACGGTCGAGGCAGGTTGTTGCGGTGAGCCGGCGCCGAACGAATCGATGCCGTGCGTGGTGACCAGCGAAAGGCGGCCGGTGAGGGAATCGGCGTAGAGATAGATGCGGCTCTCCGAGATCTGCTCGAGGCCGGTGTGTGAGCTGGCGCTGCGGTAGTCGTAGAAACGCTGCACGGTGCCGGTGCGCACGAGCGCGTCGGTGCCGATGCGAGTGCCCGAAGGTTGCGTGATGCGGAAGGCCGGTGTGTCTCCGTTGGCTGCGCCGAGATCACACGCTTCAGGCCCCGCGCGAATTCCATCGCCACAGACCGGCACGGTGCAGCGGTTGGTGCACTCGTCGAGCTCGGTGGCGTTGCCGTCGTCGCATTGCTCCACGCCCTCGAGCACGAAGCCGTCACCACACCGCGCGGGCACGCAGCCCTGCACGCACGCATCGCCATCGGAGGCATTGCCGTCGTCACACGACTCCACGCCGCGCTGCAGAAAGCCATCTCCACATTGGGCGAGCCGGCAGCTGGAGATGCACGCATCGCCTTCATCACCATTGGCGTCGTCGCACGCTTCCTGGCCGCTCCACACGAGACCATCACCACACCGCGCCGCCACGCACTGATTCAGGCAGGCATCGGTCTCGATGAGGTTGCCGTCGTCGCACGGCTCGAGGCCGGTCTGCACGAACGCGTCTCCACACCGGGCGAGCCGGCAGTTCTCCACGCAGGCATCTTGGTTGCTGGTGTTGCCGTCGTCGCACGCCTCCACGCCGGTCTGCCGCAGCCCGTCTCCACAGATCGCGGGCAAGCAGCGGCTGGAGCACGCATCGTCATCGTTCGGATTCCCGTCGTCGCACCGCTCGGGATTTTCGGTCACGCCGTTGCCGCAGCTGGGCACGGTGCAGTTCGCGTTGCACGCACCGCCCGCATCCGTGGGGCCGGGATCACACAGCTCGCGGTCTCTCCACACCACGCCGTCACCGCAGCGCGCGAAGTCGCAGCTGGTCAGACAGGCGTCGGCGTCATCGGTATTCCCGTCGTCACACGACTCGCCGGGGTTCACCACGCCATCGCCGCACACCTGCTCGCGCACCACGCCCGCGGGCACCAGCGCGGTCCGCCCGCACCCGGTAAGGATGATCAACCCGAGGAGCGCGAGCCGCATGGGAAGGACGTTAGCACTCCGAACGAGCGCCTCTGCCGAGGGCCCTCAAGGCAACGTGACCAGCAGCTCCGAGTCGATCCCCTCGGTCTCCCGAGGCTCCAACATCACACCCTTCAACTTCATGCGGGCGAAGCTGGCCGCCAGCACCCCGGCCATGAGCGCCGACGTGCTGCCATGCACCCCATCGATCCTGATCAGCACCTGATTCGCGCCTCGCCAATCGAGCTTCACCGCCGCGCCCTGCAACCCGGTGGTGATGAACCCCGGCACACGGCCCATGAAGCGCTTGGGGCTCATGAACGGCAGCATCGAGGCGATCATCCGGCCGACCAGCGTGTGAAAGTAGCCCTCCACGAAGCGGTAGCCGATGTGTTGCCAGGCCACCACGCGTTGTTGCCCCGGGTACAGCTCGGCCGAGGTGACGTCGAGACACGCGACCCACACCTCGATGGGGTAGCTGGTGCGCTGGTGATCGAGGTCGAAACCTTTCGCACGCAGCCGCTCCTTGAACGCGCCCTGGGGCTTGAGGGCCTGCATGTAGAGGCCCTCGAACATGCTCTGGAGCGCGATGACTTCCGGCATTCTCACACCATGCCTCAGGCGCGGGTTGCACACACCTGAGTTGCTCCCCACCCCGAGAGGATGGAGGATCAAGGCCACATGATCAGCACGCTCCTTGTTTCCACGCTCCTCGGCGCCGGCCCCGGCGTGGGAAGCGCTCTTCAGACCGTGCGTCAGAACTTCCTCGAAGACGGTGCAGACCAGGTCGCGGCCACCGCCACGCATCGGGTGATCGCCCATGAAGACGGCTCGCTCGAGCTGCAAGGTGAACAGCCGCTGCGCATCGCCCTGCAGTCCGTGCGGCGCGAACGCGGAGCTCCGTGCCGCACCGGCCTGATCAGCCGGGGAGCAGAGAACAACACCCTCACCTCCCGGCGCGCGTGCGGCGTCGAAGAGCGCTGGACCAACGAACGCGCCGGTCTCGCCCAGACCTTCGTGGTCGAGCAGGCCCCACCGGGTACGGGTGGCCTGACCTTGCGGCTGTCAGTCGAAGGCCCCTGGCATCACCAGGATGATCAAGGTCACGTGTTCAAGGGCCCGGGCGCTGCCGCACTGCTTCGCTACGGCAACGCCTTCGTGGTGCGTGAAGGCCAGCGGCTGCCCATCGCCGTGGTGCGCGTGGAAGGTGGGCTCGAGCTGCGCATTCCCCAGGCGATGGTCGCTGCGAAGAACGCGTTCCCGATGATCATCGATCCGCTGCTCTCCGCTGAGGTGCCGCTCGATCCCATCGTCACGTTCAACCCGCCTGCCTCCTCTGAAGAGCAGCCCGCCATCGCCGTGAACGCCGCGGGCGTGGCGATGGTGGTGTGGGTCGACGGCCGCCGCCAGCTGAGCCGCGACATCTTCGGGGCGCGCTTGAGCAGCACCGGGGCGCTCGTCGATCAAGTCGGCATTCCCATCGTCACCGGCCCGGGCGATCAGCAGCGGCCCACCATCTGCGCGACGGGCAACTCGTTCTTCGTGGCGTGGGACGTGGGGCTGCCTGACGGTGGCTCGCAGGTGAGCGCGCGGCCGGTGAGCGCCGTCGGTGTGCCCGGCATGGAGTTCGTCGTCGGCCCTGGCTCCCAGCCCTCGGTGACGAACCTGGGTGACGCGGGCGTGCTGCTCGCGATGGTCGATCCCAACGCCGCCATGCAGATCCGGCCCATCAGGGGCGACGTGGTGAGCCCGCCCCTGCCGCGGCTCTCCAGCGTGGGCGAGCTCTGCGCACGCCCCGTCATCACCTCCCATGAGTCGAATTGGTTCGCTGCGTGGGAGAGCTCCTTCCCCGGCGACCCCGTCACCTCGATCAAGGGCGTGTTCGATGAAGAACCTCTTCAGGACTTCTCCGTCTACGACAACGCGACGATGCTGCCTGCGAAGCGGCTGAGCGCGGCCCTGGGTCCCGGCCTCGAGACGCACGTCTTCTGGGAACAAGGCCCCGACGTTCGCGGCGTGCGCTTCGACTTCAACAACCCCACCGCCTTCTTCTTCGCGGCCGCCAGCAGCCCCGCGACGGTGACGAACGCGGCGGCTGGCTTCGGGGCGCGCCCCACGCTGGGGATCCTCTCCGCCAACAGGGTGAAGCTCATCGATCTCAACGACGGTGGCGTCGGCGAGTTTCCCGTCGGGCTGCGCGCCACCGAGCTGGTGCTGGCGCAAGGCCCCCGGCTCTTCGGAGCGTGGACCGAGTCGCCTTTCGCCGGCGGCGACGTGAAGGGCGCGCTCATCGGCCTCTCGCCGGGCAACACCCAGCCCGTGGCGGTGTCGCGGGCTGCCACTGCTCAGCGCAGCGCCCGGGTGGCGATGCGTGAGGGCCTCAATGAAGGGCTCGCGGTCTGGGTCGAAGCCGGCAGTGGCATTCGGGGCGCGAAGGTGAGCATCGACGCCACTGGGTTGACGATGGGCAGCAGCTACCTCGTGGCCAATCTCACGGTGCCCGTCGAGCAGCTCGAGGTGGCCGCGTCAGGGTCGACCGCTACGTATCTGGTCGCGTGGCGAACCCTCGATGGGTCTGTGGGAGCGCAGCTTGCGGCGAATTCGAACTCCATCGGCTCGCCAGCAGCAATGAGTGGGTCGGGCGCCAAGGCGGGGCCCGCGCTCGCGTGGGATGAACGGGTCGAGATGTTTCTGGTCGCCTGGTGCCAGGAGGAGATGGGCGGCCGCCAGGTGATTTCGCGAACGATGACGCTGGGGGGAATGTTGTCGGTTGAACGTACGCTCGCCCTTGAAGAGGCGAAGGAACTTGCGCTTTCCTGCCTGCGAGGCGCTTGCCTGCTCGTCTACGAAGGGCCCAATCAGACAGTGGAGGCGTTTCTGCTCGACTTCATGGGCCAGCGTTCCTTGCGCCGTTTGCGCGCTACCCAACCCACCGTTGCGCACGACGGCCAGAACTTTTTCGTGGGCTGGCGTGCGGACAGGACCTTCAAGTTTGCGCAGATCGATTCCGTCATGGGAATCGCGAGGGATCTGCAAGTCGGGCCGCTGGCGAGCAGCGACAGTACTCTGACCGGCTTGAGCATGGCCTCCGCGCAGCCGCCGATCGTCTCGTGGACTGAGCTCTCCGCGGGTGAAGAGACCAACGTGTATCTCCACCGCCTCGACTTTCAGGGCCTCGCGCAGCAGGTGGCGCTGGGTTTCTCGCCCGCTCTCGCCACCACCGGAGTGCACCCCGATGCCAGCGGCGTGGTCGTCTACCAACGGTACGTGGCGACCGACGGCGTTCAGGCGGCGCGGGCGTTCGGCACGATGTTCTCCTTCGCGCAGGACGCGGGGACACCCGATGCGGGTGGCGTCGATGCGGGCACGAGCTCACCCGATGCGGGCTCCCCTGATGCGGGTGCCGGCTCCCCGGATGCGGGCAGCGATGACGCCGGGACCGCGGCTGACGGTGGCCCGATGATCTTCGAGACCGTGGGTTGCACGTGTCAGTCAGTCTCCTCCGCGCCCCTGTTTCTCCTCGGATTGCTGGCGTTGCGGCGCAGAATCCCCTCTCCCTCTGGGAGAGGGTCAGGGTGAGGGCGGTGTTCAAAGCAGAGCGAGCTGGTGGCTGCGCCGCCCTTCGTGGGCGAGCAACCACTGTTTACGAGGCAGCCCACCGCCGTAGCCGGTGAGCGAGCCGTCTGAACCAATGACGCGGTGGCAGGGAACCACCACCGCAACCGGGTTGGCGCCGTTCGCGAGGCCGACCGCGCGCACCGCGCTGGGTCTTCCGATGTGGCGAGCGAGCTGACCGTACGACCACGTCTGGCCGCAGGGGACCTCACGCAGCGCGCGCCACACGCAGAGCTGGAACGCGGTGCCTTTCTCGAAGGCGACCTCGAGCCGGTCGATCGCGGTGAGCTCGCCATCGAAGTACGCAGCGAGCGCTTCGCTCACACCGCCGGGGTTCTTCACCTTCACGCCATCGACGGGACTCGCGAAATTCGCAGCGTGAAGGCCAAATCGCTCATCGACAGCGATGCTGAAGAGACCCAGCGGCGTCTCGATGGAGTCGACCAGCAGAATCGAACTCACAACGAAGCCCACATATGTTGAGCCGCATAGGCGCGCCACGGCCGCCACCGTTCCGCGCGAGTGAGCAACTGAGCTGGAGTGGGCCGCTTCCCACCTGACCGCGTCGCCCCTCGAAGCAACGCCACATCGCTCGAAGGAAACGCATCCGGCTCCCGTGAAGCGCGCAGCGCGATGTACTGAGCCGTCCAATCACCCACGCCGGGAATCGCGCGAAGGCGGGCGACTGTTTCCTCCACGGTCGAGAGCGGGTCGAACAAACCAGGCGTCTCCAGCGCCGCCTTCGCCATCGACACGAGTGTCGCTTTTCGGGCGCGAGGCATGCCCAGCGAACTCAAGTCAGCCGCCACCACTTCAGCCGGCGAAGGAAAGAGCAGGGCATCGCCTGAACGTGCACCACACGCAACGACCAGCTTGCCCGCCAGCTGCCGCCCCGCTTCGACCGTCACCTGCTGTCCCAGAATGGCGCGCACCGCGAGCTCGAACCCGTCCCACGCGCCTGGAGTTCGCAGCCCCGGCCGCGCCGAGATCAACTTCGCCAGGAACGGGTCTCTCGCGAGGTGCTCGGCGATGCTCTTCACATCCGCATCGAGATCGAACACCCGCCGAACGCGAGCGACGATCGCCGCCAACGAACGCACGCGAGGAAACTGAATGGTGACCGCGAGGCTCTGCGCTTCCTCGACATGCGTGACGTGAATCGTGCCCGCCTCACCTTCGTGCCGAATGGTGCGCGTGTACCCATCACGACTGACCACCTCGACGCCCGAGACCGCGCGCGCCCGCAGGTAGCCGAGCATCGCTTCCCAGTCGTAGGGGTGCCGATAGCGCAGCCGCATGGTGACGCCGGCCGTCGAGGCAGCGCGTTGCGTCGCGCGCCGCAGTGCACTGGGGGGCCGCTTGAAGAGCTGAAGGAACAGCTCATTGAAGCGCCGCACGCTCCCGAAGCCGGCAGCGAGTGCGACCTGGGCCATGGGCAAACGCGTCTCGTGAATCAGCTGCTTGGCGAACAACACCCGCCGTGTTTGCGCCACAGCCACCGGTGAGGCGCCGAGATGTTGCTCGAACAGCCTGCGCAACTGCCGGCCACCCACGCCGAGCCGCTCCGCGAATGACTCGAGGTTCGTTTCGTCGAGCTGACCTTCGGAGATCAACGCGAGTGCACGGGACACGGTGTTCGAGGTGCCCAGCCACGAGCCGAGCTCTGCCACCACCTCGGGCCTGCAGCGCAGACACGGGCGAAACCCGGCATCTTGCGCGGCGGCCGCAGAGGGGAAGAACCGGCAGTGGGCGAACTTCGCAGATGGAGCTGGGCAGACCGGCCGGCAATAGATGCCCGTCGAGGTGATGCCGACGAACAGGCGTCCATCGAAGCGCGGGTCACGCGCTTTGAGTGCGAGGTAGCAAGTCTCCGGGTCGAGCACAGAACGGAGTTAACAGGGCGACCCGCCGCGAGGCTGGCGGTTTTCGGACCTCGTTACGGTCATCCCTCTCGATGCGAACGGTGTGCGTTCCCTATTTCGCTCGGAGAGACCTAGCGGGTGCGCTCGAGCTCTGCGTGGAAGATCGCCTGATCACCACTCGACACCTCGACGGTCTTCGTCTGCGTCACGAACCCGCGGGCCTCGATGATCAGCGTGTACTTCCCCTTCGGAACGTCCGCCGAGAACCGCCCATCTGCCTTGACGGCGAGCTTCAGCCTGAGCTCCACCACCCGCACCGTCGCCTTCACCGACGCGCCGTCTTTCGCGCGAATGAGCCCGCGCAACGTCGCGCGAACCTCGACCTCCTTCGGCACCAGGACGAAGTCGAGCGCCGCCTCCGCCTCCGCGGGAACCTGCGCGACCTCTTCTTCATCGGTCATTCCAGCGGCCTTCACGCCGACCTTCACAGGACCCGGGCCGACCTTCTCGAGCACATATCGGCCCTCTGCATCACTCGAGGTCTTCTGCGTACCCGACACGATGGAGGCGCCCGCGATCGGCTTCTCGCCCGAACGAACCACGCCGCGAATGCGCCCCGGACCCGTGGCAGCCACCAGCGTCACCGTGACGGAATCACCGGGCATCTTCACCTCGAGTGCTCCAGGCTTGAAGCCGTCCTTGTTGGCCGCGATCGCGTGCGGGCCCGCCACGACCTCGGCAAACGAGAACGCGCCCGACTCATCCGTGCGAGTGGGTCGCTCACCGTCGAGGGTCACCACCACGCCCGCGAGCGCGCTTTCACCCGAGACCACCTTGCCGCTGAGCGTCTCCAATCGTTGCCCCGGCGCGAGAATCGGATCCACCGGAGCGCGCATCATCGACACGCCGAAGCCCAGCCGAGCCGCCGTCTGCTGCGCCACGCCCAGATTCGCCGACAGGCGCGAAGAGACCACCTCGAACGTCACCGCCCCGCCGAACTGCACGTCACCAAGGCGCAGCGCACCGAGCGACACCTGCGCGCCGCCCGCGACTGACCAGCCCTGAAACCCGGCGATGCCGGTCAGTGAAAAGTTCGCCGGCTGCGCGCGAAAGAACAGCTGCGAGACGAAGAACTTCGAAGGCGCCAGGTTGACCGCCACGCCCAATGAAGGACCCGTGAAGGCCACGTCTTGCGCCACCGGCCCGGGTGCGATGACCGAACGCAGCTGCAGCCCCCACCCGAGCTGGGCCTCCAATGACAACCACGGCGTGGCCAGCCACCGGCCCGCGACGGAGAGCGCGAGCTCGGCTCCCGGCTGTGCGAGGGCCCGCCCGCCACTCTGCGTCGCGTAGAACAGCTCGCTGCGCGCCTCGAGGTTGGCGCCGAGAAAGTCGTTGAAGAAATACGCCCCGGAAAAATGCAGGTTCCAAGGAGCGACGGCGCGCCCGGTTCCGCCCACGCGTACCGAGAGTGAGCCGTCGGGCAGGAACTGTTGATGCTCGCGGTAGGCCGCGCCGCCGGTGAGCCACAGCCGCCCGGGAGAAGAAAGGATCTGCGCCTGGGCCGCAGAGGCCACCATCCACAGGCAAAGCACGAGGCATCTCACGGCGCCGGGGTCTTACCACGTGGCTGGATTGAGCCTCTTTTCCTGCGCCCGTGAATTCACCTCCGGGTTGTGCGAAGGATCGCCTTCCGCTCCCCCATGAGACTCCCACTCCTTCCCGTCCTGGTGTTGAGCCTCACTCTCGGCGCGTGCCCCGACAAGCCGGTCGTCGTACCCAAGCCGGAGATCTGCACCAACGGCCTCGACGACGACGGTGACGGCAAGAAGGATTGTTTCGATCCGACCTGCTTCAGCAACCCCAGCTGTCAGACGGTGGTGGAGGACTGCGCAAACACCATCGACGACGATCGCAACAGCTTCACCGACTGCGCGGATCCCGCGTGCTCGAACTCGCCGCTCTGCCTGCGCCTCGAGCTCTGCGACAACGAGGTCGACGACAACGCTGACGGGCTGATCGACTGCGCGGATCCCGAGTGCCGCCCGGGTTCTCGGTGTGGTGACGGCGGCGCCGAAGCCCCCGCGGCGTGCAACGACCAGCTCGACAACGACAACGACGGGCGCTCCGACTGCAAGGACGCCGAGTGCGTCAGCCAGGCGTGCGGCACCGGTTGCCAGTGCACCGACGCGGGCGTGAAGGGCGAGTCGAACTGCGGCGACATGCAGGACAACGACGGCGACACGAAGACCGACTGCGTCGACGCCGACTGTGAAGGCGTGACCTGCGGCGCCGGCTGCGCTTGCCGGGCGGGGCTGCGGGGCGAAGGCACCTGCGACGACGGCTTCGACAACGACGCCGACACGCTCTCCGATTGCGCCGACACCGACTGCGCCAACCAGGCGTGCGGCATGGGCTGCACCTGCCTGCAGGCGCGCCCCACCGAGACCGCATGCAACGACGGCGTCGACAACGATCGCGACAACCTCATCGACTGCCTCGACCCCGACTGCGGCACCCGCAGCTGTGGCCCGGGCTGCGAGTGCAGAAACCTCGCGCGCGCAGAGCTCGTCTGCACCGACAACGTCGACAACGACAACGACGGCAACCCCGACTGCGGCGATGCGGACTGCGCCACGCAGGCGTGCGGCAACGGCTGCGTGTGCCGGAACATGGCGAAGGCCGAGAGCCTGTGCACCGACGGCCTCGACAACGACGGTGATTCGAAGATCGACTGCCTCGACGGGCCTGACTGCGACGGCACCGCCTGTGGTGTGGGCTGCACCTGCACGGGCGGGGCGAAACACGAGACGCAGTGCACCGACCGGCAGGACAACGACATGGATGGCCTGCGTGATTGTGCGGACACCGCCGACTGCAGCGGCGGGGCGAACCTGTGCGGCAACGGCACTCCGGAGACCGGGGCGTTGTGCAGCGATGGTTTCGACAACGACAACGATGGAGATCGCGACTGTGAAGATCTCGGCTGTGCGGCGCAGGCTTGTGGCACCGGCTGTACCTGCCGCAACGGAGCGAAAGCCGAAACCGCCTGCGGCGACGGGCTGGACAACGACGGCGACGCGCTGAGCGACTGCAACGACACCGACTGCGTGGGCACCACCCCTGAATCGAGCTGCACCGACGGCATCGACGACAACTGCAACGGCCGCGTCGATTGCGCCGACTCGAGCTGTTCGACCCTGTGTACCGGCGGCCTGGCCATGGGCAAGGCCTGCAGCGCCAACGCGCAGTGTGCTTCGGGTACCTGCCGCACCGAGAACCTGACCGGCTGGCCCTCCGGCGCGTGTGCGGGCCCCTCCAACGGGTGCACGCTCGACGCAGGTGTCTCTTACGGCTGCGCCGCGGGGAGCGCGTGCACCGTCGACGTGTTCGGCCGCTTCTGCCGCGAGCAGTGTTCGGGCTCGACCTGCCGCGCCGGGTACGCCTGCCACGAGAACACGGCCTACGAAGTCGATGGGCCGCGCACCTGCTACCCGCTGTGCACCAGCGACGCGCAGTGTTCGCGTGACCTGGGCGCGAGCTACGGCTGCAACCTGTGGAGCCGCCGCTGTGAAGCGAAGGACAAGGGTCTGCCGAAGTACGGCGCGGGGTGCAGCACGAGCAGCCCGAACACCACGTGTGAATCGGGCATCTGCTTGCCGGACCGCGGCGGGTACTGCGCGGGGTTGTGCGTCAAGGGTGGTTCATGCGCGGCCGACGGTGCGTGTGCAGGCGACGGCACGGGAGATCAGACCGGGCGGTGTTTTGATCAATGCGCGAATGCGGGTGAGTGCACGCGTGGTACGCCGTATCAGTGCGCGGCGCCTCCGTATGGAGGGTCGAGCAGCCAGGTTTGTTACTGCCGGCGTGTCGATGAGCCCTGCCGGGCGGATGCGGATTGTTGCAACCCCGGGTTCGGCCCGTTCCCGGCGTGCATCATTCCGCCGTTCTCGTCTTCGGGTAACTGCGGCTTCTAAGCTCTGCACTCCTTCTCCCTTCGGGAGAGGGTCGGAGTGAGGGGCTAGATCAACTTCAACTGAGTCTCGAGCCGGTGCGGAGGATCCGCCTCCTCCATCACCCCGCCGCCGATGGCGTTGATCCGCCCGGCCGCCGCGCTGCCCGAGAGAAACGCCGACTCGATGTCCGCGCCGAGGCACCAGTCACCACACACCGCGAGCCGTTTCTCCTCGTCCCACACACACGCTTCACCCAGCGGCTTCTCGGTCAGCCCATACCGCCATCGATGCGCGCGGGTGAATGACGCCTCGACCTTCCTCGCCCCGGTCGTCGCAAAGAACGCATCCATCAACATCGGCACCACCGCCTCCGGCTCGAGCTCCAGGTGCGCGCGGGTCCACGCGGCCGACGCGTGCAGCACCCACGACTCGCCCGCATCCCCCGGGCGCTCCGGCTTGCTGGAGTTCTTCGACAACCACGAGAGCGGCCCCACCGTCGAACGGCTCGCGTCCCACTCCACGCCGGGAGACTCGGGGAACTGCGCCATCACCGCCCAGCACGGAGCCATCACCACCTCATCCCTCAGCCGCGATGCGAGGGCATACGAGGTCGGGTCGATCAACGCGGCCGCCTGATTCGAGGGCGTGGCCACCACCACCGCGTCGAATTCGCCCAGCGCGTGATTGCCCGAATCGAGCAGCCGCCACCGCGTGCCGTCGCGCGTGAGCCCACTGACCGCGACGCCCAGGCGCACGTCGAGATCGAGCAGCATGCGCTTGACGATGGAGTCCATGCCCGGCGTGCCCACCAGCCGCACCAGCTCACTGGCGTGTTCGCGAGCAGGCTCGCCTTCGACGCGGCCGCGCCATTGGTTGATCACCCGCTCCTGCCACCACGCGCGCGCCCAGCGGGCAAAACGTTCATCCTTCACGGTGAAGAACTGCGCGCCGTGATCGAACCGGAGTTCACCTTCTTGCCGCGTGCTCAACCGCCCACCGGCGCGGCGGCCCTTGTCGAACACGGTCACCACGTGACCTGCGTCTTTGAGTGTTCGCGCCGCTGCGGCACCCGCGACGCCGCCACCGATGACGGCGACCGTGAGCGCACCACCACGTGAGGGGCGGTGCACCCGGCGCTCGTATTCGCCGACGTCGAACCGCAGCATCTGCTCGGAGGTCGGGCGCGGGCGCACGCTGCCCAGCACCGGCACCTCGGGTGAGAACGGCCGGTCGAGCCCGCCCAGGCACCACAAGATGCCGCCGGAGGAAGCGGGGTCGCGGCCATCGAGGGCGTAGCGGTGATTGAGGTCGAGCAAGGTGCTCAGCGCTTCTTGCGCGTTGCGGGTCCAGCCAATCAGCGCCTTGCCCCAGGTCATGCGCACGTTGTTGTGCAGCTCTCCGTGGGTGAGCAGCTGGCGCTGCGCCGCATCCCAGAGCAGGTCGCCGGTCTGTGCGCGGGCGAGCTGTTCGGCCGACGGCAGGTACGTGCGGCCGTCACGCTCGTGCGCCCGCAGCGTGTCGCGCGCCCAGGCGTGCAGCACTTGAAGGGTCTCGTGCTGAGGGTGGTGCAGGCAGAAGTGCCAGCTGAGCTCACGCCACACGAGCAGCTCATCGAGAAACTTGGCCTCGGGCTCGAGGGCCGCGGCTTCCCGCGCCACCAGGAACGGAGAGAGGTGCCCGAAGTGAAAGTACGCGCTGAGCCGGCTGTTCCCTTCTTTGACTGGATCATTCCGATCCTTCGCGTAGCGAGCGAACTTGCCGTCGCGAAACTTTCTCCACCTCGCGAGCCCCGCCACCGAGCCTCCCGGCGTGTGATGAACCGGAGAAACGGTGTGATCGATCTCACACGAAGCAACCAACTCGGGAATCGAAGCGCTCTGCAGGTCGAGTGGTTTGAACGGCAACGCGGGCAACCACGCCGGGCCCGTCGCGACCTCCTTCCATTCGATGCCGATGCGCTCCTTCCACAGCGGCTGCGCCAACGCGCGAAACTCGAACGCGCGGTCGACCACCTTCTTGATGCTCCACACCGGCGCGAGGCACGACGCGTCGACGCGCCACAGCGGCACCACCTTCGCCACCTCCGCATCCCAGCGGAGCAGGGGCTGCACCGGCATGAAGTCCGTCACCACCAACGCCGCGCGTTTCGAAAGCTCGAGCAGCACGGGCGCACGCTGATCAGCACGCTCGAGATGGAACGCGTAGCCCAGGCCCCGCTCGGCACAGGCGCGCTGCACATCGCGCGCGCCTTCGAGGATGAAGGTGTGCAGGCGATCGTTGGCGTAGCGGTAACGCTCGGAGAGCGCGTGATAGACGAACACCTTCTTGCCCAGCGCCGCGGCGGCGGTGAGCGCGACGTCGAGCGCGGGATTCTCCGTGACGCGCGCGGCGATGCGCATCCAGTAGATGACGCAGTCGCCTTCGCGAGGTGCGGGTGCATTCGGTTCGAGTCGCTCTTGCAGATGAGCGGGCAGCATCACGGTCCCCAGAAGTCGAGGGTGGAGGCGTAACCAGCGGGTGTGTCGACGTCGATGGATTCGCCCGTGTGCAGCCCGGGCTTCCCGGGGCCGCCGACCCCGAGGGGGAACTTCCACGGCGTGCCGTCGACGGTGGGCGTGGTGCCCCTGCCCGCGGTGCGCACGCGTTCACCCCGCGGGTCGTGGTCGTCGGGATTGCATTGAATGGAGCAGCCAGCGCCCGCGAAGAAGAGCACAGCGGCGAAGAGACGCGAAAACAGCACGCAGCTTCTTACAGAGGACGCGCGCTGCCTTGAAGCGTGGTGGTGTTTGGTGGGCTTTCGCGTTGCGCATCCCGAGCTGGCCTCTCGACTTCTGACATGGATCTTCATGTGACGAGGTCTGGCCGGGCCGACTTTCCCAGCCATACAAGCCCTGTTGTTACGGGTAGCAGCATGGTTGTTACAGTTCGGAGAAGGCCACCGGCCCCTGACCTGATCAGCTGAGGATCTTCGCCCGCAATCGAGGGGCCAGCCCGGCTCGAGCACGCGATGAGACCATCACGACTGCCTTCCCTCCAGGCGCGACTTCGGTTTCGGAGGCGCGTTCGCATTCCCCTCCCGCTAGGGTGTGGCCCCATGGACATCGTGGCTGCACTCTCCACTCAGTTGAAGCTCGAGGAAGAATCGGCATCTGGTCTCGCGGGCGGGCTGTTGCTGTTGATCGAAGACGTGGTGCGGGAGAAGGCCGACTTCGCCTCGGCCTCGTCGATTCGTCAGGCGGTGCCGGAGATGCGCGATTGGCAGATGTCGTCGCCCACCCTCGCGCCCGGCATGTTGAGCGTCGACAACATCCCGCCGCCTCCGGAGACCACCGGTGTGCGCGGTGACTTCCTCGCCGTGCTGGGTCGTTTCGGCGTCGACGGTCAGGCGACCGAGAAGATCGCGCTGTTGATGGGCCAGTTCCTCCAACTGCGGCTCGCGCCTGAAGAATTTGCGGTGGTGACGGGCGCGATGCCGATGCTGATCCGCAAGTGACTCAGCGCCCGAACCACTTTTCGAAGATCCCCACCGGCGCCGACTGACCCCACACCCACGTCCACCGGGGAAACCGGAACGCGATGTCGACCGCGAACGGATCGCTCGCGGCGATCGAATCGGTCATCACCCGACGCAGCGCGGGCGGAGCGAACCGCTGCAGCACCGACAACCACACCTTCGCGTGGGCGAGCGGCCCGGCCAGCGTGAGGTCGTTCAGAAAATGAAGGCTCGGGTGCTGCAGCAACGCGGTCAGCTCGAGAATGCGCGCCTCGCTCGTGTCGAACGACTTCGCCGCCGGCTCGACCGAGAGCGCACGCACGTACCCATGCCGCCAGGTCATGGTGAGCTTCTCGCCCGCAAGCGAAGGGGTGAGCGCGGCCTGCCCGGAGAGCTCACCCCGAATCAGCTTCGCGCGCGGTGACTGCCCCACGTCGAGCTCGCGCGCGAGATCGCCCCAGGTCAACGAGTCGTCCGTCGCGTTGATCAACCGCGCCTCGAGCAACGGCGAGATGACCTCGAAGCGGGGATCGAGCGGAGGCACCTTCAGCTTCGGCAACTTCTCATCGAGCGTGCGTGGCTGCACCGTGCCGGGCGCCATCGGAGCGAGCGCCTCGGCAAAGGCCGCCGCGTTCGCGTATCGCTGCGCCGCGCTGGCCGAGAGGGCCCGGCGCAACACCGGCTCGACCGCCTTGAGCGAATCCGGCAAACCCAGCACCAACTTCCCGCCCGCCACCAGCGGCCGCAGCGCGTCTTTGGCTGCTTTCTCCGAGTGGCCCTCAGCCGTCGCCCCGTACGGAGAGCGCCCGGTCAACATCAGGCACAACATCCACCCGAGCGCGAAGACGTTGGAGCGGGGAGTCTCGGGCTGACCGAACAACTCCTCCGCGGTCCACATCCACGTGGAAGGCGTGAGGGGAAAACCGAGATCCGGCTCGGGGTCGAGCGCCGCCAGGTGCAGCCGCAGCCGGCCCGACGCATCACGCGCCAGCACTGACGCCCGCACGCCCAGATGCGACGAGGTGCAGTACTTCGAGAGCAACGCCTCCGCCTCCGCCACGCCCAGGGCCAGCCCGCGTGCGGCTTTCAACGCGAGCTGCGGATCGGGAAGAGGAAACGTGCCGTCGAGGCGGCCGCCGGGTGATTCGATGACCGCCCAGGGAGAGCCGCCTTCATCACCATGGTCGATGAGCGCAGGCCAGGCAGGCGAGGTGAGCTGCGAGGCCAACCACCACCGCCGCTGCACCCGGGCCAGATGCGCCGGTTTCAAGTCGACCACCGGTCGCTCGACCCAGCAGTCACTGGTGCTCTGATCGAGCAGCGGCTTCACCTTCGCCGCCTCCACGAAAGAGCCGTGGTTCGAGCGCAGGGAAGACACTTCCCAGCGCAGGGCGAACGGCGTGGCCATCAGCAATACCCCCCAACCAGAAACACAGTCTGGTGATTGTAGACTGCTGCGTCAGACTGGCGATGAAAACGCCCATGACCTCCCGCATCTCAGCGTTGGTCGATCTCGACCCACTCTCGGTTCCGCTGCCCCACGGCACGGAGGTGACCCTGCGGGTGGAGCGCGTGCTCAACGGCCGGCGGGTGCCTCAGGGGCTGGTGGGCCGGGTGGTGCGCGCGAAGGATGGCGGCTTCGACGTGCTGGTCACCGGCGTGGGCGAGCTCTGGTACGCGCGCAGCGAGCTGGTGCCAAGGCGTGCAGGTCAGCTGGAGTACGCGCATCGGCGCGAGGCGGCCTGGCAGTCGTTGTTCCCCTGCCGCGTGCTGGAGGCCACGGTGGGCAGTCGGGCGTGGGGCCTCGCGAATGAGAACTCGGACACCGACGTGCGCGGCGCCTTCGCGTTGCCCTTCTCGTGGACGGGTGGGCTGCATGAGCCGCCTTCCGAGCTGATCAGCGCCGATGGAAGTCAGACCTTCTGGGAGGTGCGAAAGTTGATCGATCAGGCCCTGCGCGCTGATCCGAACACGCTCGAGCTGCTGTTCGTGCCGTCGGTGCACGCGCTGGATGAGATGGGCCAGTGGATCCTGGACGCGCGGGAGATCTTCGTCTCGAAGCTCTTGTTCGGAAGCTTCGGCCGGTACGCGCTGAGCCAGCTCAACAAGCTCTCGGCCAGCCAACGGCTCGCTGAACATCGCGACGTGGTGCTCGGCTGGCTGGTGGAAGAGCCCGCACCTTCACTCGAAGAAGTGGGCCAGCGGTTGGCGGCCGCTTCTCCTCGCAGCGCACCGACGCAGGCCGACGCCGAGCACCAGGCGCGCCTGTATTTGAAGCAGCTGTACCGCTCGTTGTGGGACCAGGGGTTGTTGCCCAGCAACGACTTCAAGGGGCTGACCCAGTACGCGCGTGAAGGCGGCCGGCGTCCACCCGATGCGAGATCGCTGCGGCCGAAGAATGCCTACAACCTGCTGCGGTTGATCGAGCTGGCGCGCGGCTGGCTGGCGACGGGTACGCCGGTGTTCGAGGCCACCGGTGAGTTCAGGGATCGGCTGCTGAGCATCAAGCAGGGAGCGCGTTCACTCGACGACGTGCTGAGTGAGGCAGAGGCGATGTCGCCTGCACTCGAGGCGGCGCGTGATGCGAGCACGTTGCCCGAGCAGCCCGACTTCGAGAAGGCAGACGTGTTGCTCAAGCGAATCGCCTCCGAGCTCGCGAGGCGGCACGTGCTCCAGATCCCCGGCCCCTGGTCGGGGTAATCCCCTCTCCCTTTGGGAGAGGGTCAGGGTGAGGGTCTCTCTCCCCGCGTCGGAGAGCGTCGGCAGGGAGAGCTTTCCCGTCACCCCGCGTAGTGGTTGCGATCCTTCAACCGGCTCCCACGCGATGGCACCTCGACCCGCAGCGTGGTGGGGCTCCCGCGCGCCGACTCGATGTTCAGCCGGCCGCCGATCATCTCCACGCGCGCCTTCATACGCAGCAACCCCAGGCCCTCGTTGTGCCCCATACCCGGACCACCCGCCTCGAAGCCCTGGCCGTCGTCCTGGATCTCCATGCTGAATCCACCATCGAGCGCCGAGATGCGCACCGAGACCCGGCCCGCCTTCGCGTGCAACGCCACGTTGGTGAGCGCCTCCTGCGCGACGCGGTAGAGCGTGGTGCGCGTTCCGCTGTCGAGCTCCTCCACGGTATCCGAAGCCTTGAGCTCCACCCCGATGCCCGTGCGATCGGTGAACTCCTGCAGGTACTGACGCAACGAAGGAATCAGGCCCAGGTCATCCAACATCGCGGGCCGCAGGTCGCTGGCGAACCGCCGCACCTCTTCCATCGTGTCGCCCAGCAGCCGCTGGGTCTGCACGATGCGGTCTTCGATCTCCTCCGGGCTCGCGGCCGCGTTGCTGCGCAGCGAGGTGAGGTTCTGGCTGATGGCCGCGAGGCTCTGCACGATGATCTCGTTCAATTCACCGCTGATGCGCCGCCGCTCTTCTTCCTGCGCCTGCAGCAACTGCCGCGACAAATCGCTCAGCCGCTCCTGCATGAGCCGTGACTGCTCGAGCAGCACGTTCTGACGCTGCTCACTGCGCCTGAGCGACTCCAGCGCCTCGGTGCGCTCGAACACGTTTCGCTGGAGCGCCTCGTTGACGCCCTGCAGCTCACTCTCTGCCTTCTGCCGTTCATTCACCTCGGCGAGCAGCGCCTTGTTGGCCCGCGCGCTCTCCCGTTCACGGCGGTGCAGCTCGGCGAAGATCGCCACCTTCGAGCGCAACACCGACGGGCTCACCGGCTTGTGCAAATAGTCGACCGCGCCGCAGCCGTAGCCTTCGAGCACGTGGCTGTCTTCGTTGTAATAGGCGGTCAGGAAGATGATGGGCACCCGCGCCGTCTTCTTGCGCTCCTTGATGATGGTGGCGAGCTCGAAGCCCGTCATGCCCGGCATGCGCACGTCGAGGATGATGAGCCCGAAGTCTTCCACCAGGAGCGCCAGCAGCGCCTGCTCTGACGACTGCGCGCGGGTCACCCGGTAGCTCCCGTCGGAGAGGATGGCCTCGAGCACCGTGAGGTTCTTCGGTTCGTCGTCGACGATGAGGATGTTGATCGGTTGGTCGGTCATCGGAAGAGCCACACGCGCATGAGGGAGAGGAGCTGATCAGTGTTGA